>DATBQE010000134.1:0-21888 GCA_036561005.1 Burkholderiaceae bacterium
CAATTTCGACGTTGACCAGCGCTGGTGCCTGGTGCATGCGACACACATGACAGAGGCCGAGACAATCGCGTTGGCGCAGAGCGGCGCAATCGCCGGCATTTGCCCCAGCACCGAAGCCAATCTGGGCGACGGCATTTTCAATGGCTTGCAATATGCACAAGCGGGTGGCGCTTGGGGCATTGGTTCGGATAGCCACGTCTGCGTCGACATGCTCGAG
This sequence comes from Burkholderiaceae bacterium, assembly GCA_036561005.1. Classification (GTDB taxonomy): domain Bacteria; phylum Pseudomonadota; class Gammaproteobacteria; order Burkholderiales; family Burkholderiaceae_D; genus PKWO01. Next base: position 218 of record DATBQE010000134.1, read on the forward strand.
GAATTGCGTCTCTACGAATACAGCCAGCGCCTATTGCATCGCAAGCGCAACGTGCTGGCCGGCGACAATGCAAGCGACGCCGGCGGGCACGTCGGCGCCTATCTTTACAATCAGGCGCTACGGGGCGGCGCACTAGCCAGCGGCCGCGCAACAAACGGCTTGATGGTGGGCCAATGCGCGGACTTCATTGTGCTGGACGCTGCGCATCCCGACCTGCATGGCAAGCGCGGCAACACCTTGCTCGACAGTCTGGTGTTTTCGCGCCACGGTAACAGCCCGATACAGCACGTCGTCTGCCGCGGCAAACGCGTTGTGCAAAACGGACGACATGACATCGACCAACGTTCGGCGCACGAATATCGCGACGCATTGGCGCAATTGCAGGATAATTGAACCTGCCGCAATAAGCATGCGAGACGATCATGATGAATCCATCACTTTCCTCCGACACACCTAAATTCAAATTCCGCCAGGGCAAAACGCCATTGCTGGTTTCGATGCCGCACGTCGGCACGCACATACCGCCGCACATTGCCGCCAACATGACGGACGCCGCGTTGCGTTTGGCCGATACCGATTGGCATCTGGAACAGTTATACAATTTTCTCGACGAACTCGGCGCGTCGGTGCTGGTTGCAACGCATTCGCGCTATGTGATCGATCTCAACCGACCGCCGGACAATGCCAATCTTTATCCGGGGCAGGACACGACCGGGCTCTGCCCGCTTGATACCTTCGAGCGCCAACCATTGTACAAGGATGGCGCCGCCCCGGGCGAATACGAAATTGCGGCACGCACGGCAGAATATTGGCAGCCCTATCACAAAGCGTTGAATGCCGAATTGCAGCGCTTGCGGCAGGTGCATGGTGTGGCCTTGCTGTGGGATGCCCATTCGATCGCCTCGGTAGTGCCGCGATTCTTCGATGGCAAGTTGCCCGACTTTAATCTCGGCACCGCATCGGGTGCATCATGCGCACAAGACCTGGGGCATCGGCTGGCTTCCATCGCCGAATCGGCTGTGGGCTACCGCTCTGCCCTGAACGGCCGCTTCAAGGGTGGCTACATCACGCGCAACTATGGCAAGCCGGACGAAAATATCCATGCCGTGCAGCTCGAACTGTCGCAGATCACCTATATGGAAGAAACTCATCCGTTTCGCTTCGACGAGACGGTGGCGCAGCAGGTGCGGCCCACCTTGCGCAGCTTGCTGGAAGCGATGCTGAACTGGGTGATAACTCGGGGCTAAGATTTCAACATAAAACGAAGCGGCTGCCACACCATATCCGCATCCAGATGCTGCATGCAATTCTGGTGCCCGAGAGGGCACTCGCGTTGCTTGCATGGCGAGCACGACAGGCGTAAGGATAGCGATTTCGCGACGTCGGAAAATGGCGGCGCATGATCGGGGTCGGTTGGCCCATACAATGCAATCACCGGGCGATTCAAGGCCGAAGCAATGTGCAGCAGGCCAGAATCGTTGCTGACGACTGCGTCGGCGTGGGCGATCAAGGCCAGCGCCTGATCGAGCGTGGTCACGCCGGCCAGGTTTCTGGCCATTGGCGCCTGGGACGCAATTTCTGCGCAGACCTCATGGTCTTTTTTCGAACCAAGCATCACAATTTGCGCACCGGCATGTTCCGCAAAAATCTTGCGCGCCAGCTGCGCGAAATGTCCAGACGGCCAGCGCTTTGCCGAACCGAATTCGGCGCCTGGCGCGAATACGATGAAAGGCTTGCCTGTGCCGAGGCCAAGAGCCGACAACGCAACATTTTTTTTACTCTCGCCAACTTGCATTCGCGGACGCGGCAACGCTGCAGGTTCTTCGTATTGCTTTGACGGCGCCATCGCCAGCGCCGCATAGAATGACACCATGGGGCGCGGCGCAACGGGGTCGTCATGATGCATGACATTGATCAAGCCGTAGCGGCTTTCGCCCTTGTAGCCGATGCGGCGTTTGATGCCGGCCAGCCACGGTATCAAGGCGAACTTCAGCGTGTTCGGCAACACGTAGGCTTCGCTGTAACCGTGCTGCTTCAGCTCGCGAGCAAATTTCCAGCGTTCGCCCAATTGCAAGGCGCCATGACGAAAAGGGGCCTCAATGACACGCGCCACCTCCGGCATGGCACGCCAGACCGGCGCAACCCAGGCCGGCGCGAGTACATCGATGATGCAGGCGGTATTGCTCTTGCGCAGCAATTGCAGCAACGGCTGGGCCATTACCGCATCGCCGATCCAGTTCGGTGAAATAACCAGGCAGCGATGCACTGGCGATCGGACTACTCCGCTCATTTGCGCGGCACGCGGCCCATCAGGAAAAACTCATCGTTCGGCCGCATCGAGATCACGTTCGCCATGCGGTTGGACAAGCCAAAGAAGGCAGTAATCGCCGCAATGTCCCAGATATCTTCGTCGTCGAAGCCATGCTTGCGCAGTGCGGCATAGTCGTCGTCACCAACCGTCCCGGAATCGAGGCAGACCTTGAGTGCGAAATCGAGCATGGCGGACTGGCGCGGTGTGATGTCGGCCTTCAGGTGATTGACTGCAACCTGATCCGCCACCAGTGCATTCTTGGCGTAGATGCGCAGCAAGGCACCATGCGCCACCACACAATACAGACAATGGTTGCGCGCACTGGTCGCGGTGACGATCATCTCGCGGTCAGCCTTGGTCAACTTGCCGCCCTCCTTCAGCATCAAGGCGTCATGGTAGGCGAAGAAGGCGCGAAATTCGGCCGGGCGATGCGCAAGCGTGAGGAACACGTTCGGCACGAAACCGGCTTTTTCCTGCACCGCCAGAATATTTTGCCGAATATCTTCCGGCAAGTCGGCCAACTGCGGCACGGGGAAACGCGAAATGGGAGCGACTGGCATATTGGGAGATTCGGGCATCATGCGGCCTCTTGTTCAAATTGCGAATGATAAAGGCTGGCATAAGCGCCGCCTGCGGCCAGCAGTTCTGCATGCGAGCCGATTTCGACGATCTTGCCATGCACCAGCACGACGATGCGATCGGCCCGTTCGATCGTCGAAAGACGATGGGCGATCACCAGCGTCGTGCGCCCCTCCATCAAGGCATCAAGCTCGGCCTGCACCGAACGCTCGGATTCGGAATCGAGCGCCGAGGTCGCTTCGTCGAGGATGAGGATGGGCGCATCCTTGTAGATCGCGCGCGCAATCGCCAGGCGCTGGCGCTGGCCGCCGGACAATTGATCGCCATTGTTGCCGATCATTGTGTTGACGCCTTGCGGTTTTCCGGCAATCACTTCGGTCAAATGCGCCGCCTTGGCTGCCGCTTCGATGCGCGCCGGATCGGGATGCGCGTCGCCATAGGCAATGTTGGCCGCGATGGTGTCGTCGAACAGCACCACCGCCTGGCTGACCATGGCCATCTGCGCGCGCAGGCTATTGAGCGACAGCGAGGTGATCGGTTCGCCGTCGAGCCGTATTTCGCCGCTGCTGGTGGGTCGGAATTCCGGCACCAGGTGAACCAGGGTGGATTTGCCACCGCCGGACATGCCGACGAAGGCAATAGTCTCGCCCGGCATGATCGACAGATTGATATTCGACAAGGCCGGCCTTTCGGCTCCCGGATAGGTGAAACTGACATCGACAAAATCGATGCGTCCCTTGGCCCTCTCGGTCAAGACCTTCCCGTCGGTGCGTTCTCCCGGTGCATCGATCATGGAAAACACGGCGTTCGATGCAGACAGGCCGCGCTGCAATGGCCCGTTGACTTCGGCCAATTGCTTGAGCGGCGCAAGTATCATCAGCATGTTGGTGATGAAGGCGACGAATTCGCCGGTCGTCTGCTGCCCTTGCGTCGCCTGATACAGCGCAATCACAATCACCACCGACACGGCAATTGCGGTCAGTGTTTGCGTGATCGGCACAGTTGCCGCAAAGGTGCTGGCCATCTTGATCGAATAGCTGCGCAGGTTGTCGGCGCGTTGCTCGAAACGCTTGCGCTCGTATTCCTGGCCGCCAAACAACTTGATCACCTGGTGCGCCCGCGTGGTTTCTTCCAGCACCTGTGTCATCTCGGCGTTGATGGCGAGATAGCGCTGGGTCAGCATGCTCAGGCGCTTGCCGGTTACGCGCACGATGACGGTAATGGTCGGAATCAGCACCACGGTGACCAGCGTGAGGCGCCAGTTCAGGTAAAACAGATACCCGATCAGGCCGATTGCCGTCAACGAGCTGCGAATGGAATTGACCAGTACATTCTTGATCATGTCGATGACTTGCTGCACTTCGAACATCATCGAGTTGATCACTTGCCCAACCGAGGTCGTGCTGTAGAAACCAAGCGGCACGTCGAGCAGGCGATCGAACATCTTGCTCCGCATTTCATTGAGCAGGCGGGTCGACACCCAGGTCATCAAGTAGGTGGTGACGTAGGTGGAGACGCCACGCACGATGAACAGACCGATCACGCACACAGGCACCGACCAGAAGGGAATGGTGGGAGGCTTGGCAAAGCCGCGGTCAAGCAGCACTTTCAGCATCCAGACCAGCGTCGGCTCGGTTGCGGCAGTCACTGCCATGCCAAGCAGGGCGAGTGCGATGCGCGCGCGATGCGGCTTCAACGATTGAATGAGGCGTTTCAAACTAGACGGAATGATCATAAATTCGATGTTATTGCTTGGGTTTAATACCTGACGACACGATGTGACATATCTGGTCGTCTGCCGCCGATTCAAGCGCACCTGAGCGCGTGCCGGCCGCGTATTATCATCCAAGGTGCGGCAAATACAGGCAAAAAAAGGGGTAAAACGATTACAATCAGCGACATTCCGAGCTGCATATGGCCTCGCGCCGACTTTGCCTTATGAAACTATCCGTCATTATCATCACCAAGAACGAAGCCGGGAACATCCAGTCCTGCCTGGATAGCGTCAAGTTCGCGAATGAATGGATTATAGTGGATTCGGGCAGCACCGATGGCACGATCGAGATTGCCAGGGCGGCCGGAGCAACCGTAATCGAAACCGCAGACTGGCCCGGATTCGGCCCGCAAAAGAATCGCGCACTCGATGCCGCAACCGGTGACTGGATACTGTCGATCGATGCAGACGAGCGTATACCGCCGGCATTGCGCGACGAAATACTGGCAGCCATCGCGACAGACGCCCATGCTGCTTACGCGCTGCCGCGCTTGTCGAGTTACTGCGGCTACTTTATCCATCATTCGGGTTGGTACCCCGATTTCATCGTGCGTCTGTTCAAGCGGGACGCCGGACGTTTTTCGGCCGACCTTGTGCACGAAAGCGTCAGACTTGGGAGCGAAGATTGCGGCAGGCTGAAAAACGCCATGCTGCACGACAGTTATCCTGACGACGAGACCTATTTGCGCAAGCTGCAGCAATACTCGTCGCTGGGTGCGCAACAGGCTTTTGCGGCAGGGAAACGCGGCGGATTGGGCAAGGCCGTCCTGCACGCCTGCACCTCATTCCTGCGTTCATTTGTTTTCCGACGCGGCTTCCTCGACGGCAAAGCGGGTGTGATGGTGGCGCTTTCGTCGGCCGAGAGCACTTATCACAAGTATTTCAAATTGATGCTGTTGACCGAGGCAGAAAACAAGCGAGGGAAATAATCACGCGCCGGCTATGTCGCGATACAGATCAAGATAATCGCTGGTCATTGCCGCAATGTCATGCGCCTGGGCAAACCCCAGCGCATCCTTGCGCAGTTTCTCGCGCAGCGGCACATCTTCAATCAATTTCTGGATTGCAGCCGCCCACTGGATCGGATTGGCTTGATCGAGCATGATGCCACGCTCGGAATCGCCGACCAGCTCTGGCAAACCACCGACTGCCGATGTGACAACCGGAATGCCGAGCAGCATGGCGTCCAGCACCGACGATCCCAAGCCTTCTTCCCTTGAAGGAAAGGCAAACACATCCATGGCCGCAATCCACGAGCCGACATCTTCCTGGAAACCGGCAAAGACAATGCGAGGATCATTGCGTGCCTGACGCTGGAATTCGCCCTTGTCCGGCCCTTCACCGAGCAGCACCAGGCGGGCATTGGGAAAGTGATCGGACAGGATTTCGAACGCGGCAATCAGGGTCGATTGCCCCTTGTGGTGATCATGCAGGGCGCCGACGTGGCCGACTACCGGCGCACCACCCAATTCAGCCTTGATAGCCGCTGTGCGCGCCGGGTCGCCGCCGTGCAGCGTGCAGGAGTCGAGTATCGTGTGCACATGGTGCCCGGTACGCTGCTTCAGCCTCAACGCGACGTCGCGCGAAACGCCGACAAGTTCGATGGCGCGCCGATAAACAAGACGATTGAAAAAATTTGCCGACACCGGGTTGGGTATGCGCCGCGTAATCAAATACGGCGTGGCGCGCAAGGCATTTTCGATAGCCGCCCAGTAGGCGCCGCGCGCCTCGTGCACATGGATGATGGTCTGTTTGCCCTCCGGTGGTGCCGCGCGATGGCCGAAAAGCGGGCCGCGCACCGCACGCACGGAAAAACCGCCTGCCTGGGCGCGCCGCTGCAGTTCCGAATGCGGCCTGCACACAAGCGATTGCGACACGCCCAAGGCAGCGAGGCCTTCCATCAAATTCAGGGTTTGGCGCTCTCCGCCACGAAACCCTTTCGCCAAATTGACGTGCTCGATATGCAATCAATACTCCACTTCCGCATTGCTGACGCCAAGGCGCTCATTCAAGGATTGTTTCAATCCGTCGGCAGGTAACACGCGCCAGTCGTCAGGCCAGGCAATGTCACAACTGCCTATGCCCTGGGGCGTGTAGCGGATCATGAAAGGTAGGCCATTGGCCGAACGATACGGCGTCAGCAACGCCTTGATCTGTTCGGTATCGAACGTGGACGCATAGGGGAACCAGAATTTTTTGCCAAACTGAATGCGCGCCGCAGCAATGTCCATCACCTTCTCAGCCGTTATCCGCAGACCGCCGGAAAAGCGATCTTCCGAAACCTTACCCTGCACCGCCAGGAATTCGTCTTCCTTGAACATGGCCTTGCAGGCGTCAAAGACTTCGCTGTATACGGTGACGTCGACCGTGGCCGTGCCGTCGTCAAGCGTGGCGATCATGATCTTGCCGCGCTGGGTCATTTGCGTGCGCAAGGCCGAGATCACGCCGGCGATCAGGCGCGGTTCGCGCGAAGGCGAAAGGTCGGCCAACTTGCCGCGCGCAAAGCGGCGTACTTCCGGGGCATAGGCATCGAATAAATGGCCCGACAGGTAGAAGCCGAGCGCGAGCTTTTCTTCCGTCAGTTTTTGCTTGTCGCTCCACGGCTGCACCTTGACGTATTCGGGCGGCGTTTCAAGGTCGCTGTCTTCACCGCCGAAAAGGCTGACCTGGTTGGCCGCTGCCTCGGCCTGCTCGGCGCCTTCCAGCGCAAGCGGCACCGAAGCCAGCAAGGTCGCTCGATCGGTACCCAGGCTGTCGAACGCACCGGCGCGGATCAGGGCATCGATGGTGCGGCGATTGATTTGCTTCTTGTCCACACGCTTGGCGAAGTCGAACAGATCGGTGAAGGGGCGCGCCTGACGAGCCACCACAATCGCTTCAATGGCGTTCTGTCCCGACCCCTTGACTGCACCCAGGCCGTAGCGAATATGCGCGGCCCGTTTGCCCGGCTCGCCTTCCGGCGTGAAGCGGTAACTCGACTTGTTGATGTCAGGCGGCAGCAAGGTCAGTTTGCAGATATCGAGCGCGTCTTCCACCAAAATCTTGATCTTATCGGTGTCGTCCATCGCCAGCGACAAGTTGGCCGCCATGAACGCTGCGGGGTGATGCGCCTTGAGATAGGCGGTGTAATATGACAACAGGGCATAGGCGGCGGCGTGCGACTTGTTGAAGCCGTAGCCGGCGAATTTTTCCATCAAGTCGAAGATTTCGTCGGCCTTGGCTTCCGACAGACCGTCCTTGGCGGCACCGTTGCGGAAAATCTGCCGGTGCTCGGCCATTTCTTCGGCCTTTTTCTTGCCCATCGCGCGGCGCAGCAAGTCGGCGCCGCCGAGCGAATATCCGCCCACCACCTGCGCCATCTGCATCACCTGCTCCTGGTACACCATGATGCCGTAGGTTTCCGACAGGATGCCTTCAGTGCGCGGATCGGGGTAATCGAATCGTTCGCCGTGCTTGCGCTTGCAGAAGTCGGGGATCAGGTCCATCGGACCCGGACGATACAGTGCAACGAGCGCAATGATGTCTTCAAAGCGGTCGGGCCGGGCTTCCTTCAACATCCCTTGCATGCCGCGGCTTTCCAGCTGGAACACGGCGACCGTCTTGGCCTTGGTCAGTAGTTCGTAGGAGGCACGATCGTCGAGCGGCAACTTGGCCAGATCGAATTCGGCCATGGCCGGGTCCAACTCCTTGATGTAGCGAACAGCGCGATCGAGGATAGTCAGGGTGGTCAAACCCAAAAAGTCGAACTTGACCAGGCCGACGGCTTCGACGTCGTCCTTGTCGTATTGCGAGACCACGCCGGCATCGCCGCCCTGCGTGTACAGCGGGCAGAAATCAGTCAGCTTGCCGGGAGCGATCAACACGCCACCGGCATGCATGCCGATGTTGCGCGCGATACCCTCAACCTGCTGCGCCAGTTCCAGCAACTGCTTGACCTCTTCTTCGTTGTCGCGCCGCTCGGCCAGCATCGGCTCTTCGACCAGCGCATCGGCCAGCGTGACGAGCTTGCCCGGCTTGAACGGAATCAGCTTGGAAATGCCGTCGCAGAACCCGTAGCCGAAATCGAGCACGCGCCCTACGTCGCGCACGGCACCCTTGGCGGCCATGGTGCCGAAGGTGGCGATCTGCGACACGGCATCCTTGCCGTAGCGATCTTTCACATACTGGATGACGCGGTCGCGCCCTTCCTGGCAAAAGTCGATGTCGAAGTCGGGCATCGATACCCGTTCCGGATTGAGGAAGCGTTCGAACAGCAGGTTGTAGGCGAGCGGGTCAAGGTCGGTAATCGACAAGGAATACGCGACCAGCGAACCGGCGCCGGAACCCCGTCCCGGTCCAACCGGCACGCCATTGTTCTTGGCCCATTGAATGAAGTCGGCCACGATCAGGAAGTAGCCGGGGAAGCCCATCTTGATAATGGTGTCGGTCTCGAATTTCAGGCGCGCTTCATAGCGCGCGCGCTGCCCCTCGCGCTTCTCCGGGTTCGGATAGAGATGATTCAGACGCAGTTCCAAGCCCTCTTTGGCCTGTTGCACGAGGAACTCGTCGATACCCATGCCGTCAGGCGTCGGGAAATCGGGCAGCTTCGGCTTGCCGAGCACCAGCGTCAAATTGCAGCGCTTGGCAATCTCAAGCGAGTTTTGTAGCGCCGCCGGCATGTCGGCGAACAACTGCGCCATTTCCGCCTGTGTCTTGAACGATTGCGTTTCATTGAAACGCTTGGCTCGATGCGGATTGGCCAGGATTTCGCCTTCGGCAATACAGGTACGCGCTTCGTGGGCAATGAATTCGTCAGGCGAAATGAACTGGATCGGATGCGTCGCCACCACGGGCAATTGCAGCTTTGCCGCCAGCGCAACCGATTGGCGCACCTGGTGTTCCATGTTGGCTTGTCCAACGCGCTGCACTTCCATGTAGAAATGTCCGGGAAAAATGGTCGCCCAGCGCACGGCATGCCGCTCTGCAAGCGGCAGATTTCCGTTTTCAATTGCCATACCGACATCGCCGAAATGCGCCCCCGACAGCGCGATCAATCCACCCGGTTCAAGCGCTTGCAGCCACTCGATGCGAATTTCCGCGCGGCCGCGATGCAGGTTGGTCAGCCAGGCTTGGGACAATAATTCGCAAAGCTGTTTGTAGCCGGCGGCGTTTTTAACCAGCAAGAGCAGGCGCGACGGTTTGTCGCGATCGGCCTCATTGCTGATCCATACGTCACACCCGGCAATCGGCTTGATGCCCTTGCCGCGCGCGGCCTTGTAAAATTTGACCATGCCAAAGAGATTGGCAAGGTCGGTGATCGCCAGGGCGGGCTGCGCGTCTTTTGCTGCGGCCTTGATGGCATCGTCGATACGGACGAGTCCATCGACAATGGAGTATTCGGAATGGAGGCGGAGGTGGGTAAATTGCGGAGCAGTCATTCTAGGGTCTGTTAACCTTTAATTTGGGAGTGCGAACGGGTCATAGGCGTCGCAGGCCTGGGCGGACGGCCGCCCCGCGCAACGACACGACGTAGTGGTACTACGGCAAGGAGTTGCAACAACGGCATGCGACGCCTATGACCCGTTCCCTCCGGGTTCAAACCAAAACGTGCGCTGGCGTTGTTGCATGGCGAGCAAAGGGGACCACCCTTTGCGTCACCACGCGCCTACCCAGCACACGTTTTGGTTTGAACGCATCTCCCAAATCAAAGGTTAGCAGACCCTTGCATTTTACCCGCTGGTACACGGAGCGAGACGCCGAGTCGCCCGTCTGCCGCAAAAACAATTCGGTACATCATCCGGTTTTGATCTGGATCATGTTCAAAACCATAGGCCCAGGCTTTATAATGGCGTCAAATCAACGACTTAGCGAAATTTGTATTTATGCAAGCCTCTGCAAACCTCACTGTCGACAGTCCAGCCAGCCACTTTGCACCCGACGCCGGCGCAGATTTGCCTTACGTTAACATTGCTGCCTACAAATTCATCACCTTCGACGACACGGCGGAAAAACGTCCGGTGTTCCGCGCCTTGTGCGAAGAGTTGGGCCTCAAGGGCACGATTCTGCTGACGCCGGAGGGCATAAACCTGTTCCTGGCCGGCCTGCGTGACCAGGTCGATGGCTTTCTGGCCTGGCTGCGAGCAGATCCGCGCTTTGCTGATATAGAAGTCAAGGAAAGCTATTCGAAGAAGCAACCGTTCAACCGCATGTTGGTGAAGCTCAAAGCCGAGATCATCACGATGAAGCACCCGTTGATCAAGCCGGAAGAAGGGCGCGCACCGGCGGTCGATGCGCAGACGCTCAAGCGATGGCTCGATGCCGGACGCGACGATGCAGGCAGGCCGGTGGTGATGGTAGACACGCGCAATGCGTTCGAGGTCGATGTCGGCACGTTCGTCAATACAGTCGACTATCGCATCAGCAAATTCACGGAATTCCCGGCTGTCATTGCCGCACATAAGGATGAGTTGGCAGACAAGACCGTTGTGACTTTTTGCACCGGCGGCATACGCTGCGAGAAGGCCGCCATTCACATGCAAAATATCGGCTTCGACAATGTCTACCAGCTCGAGGGCGGCATCCTGAAATATTTTGAAGAGGTTGGCGGTGCACACTATAACGGCGATTGCTTTGTGTTCGACTACCGAACCGCATTGAGCCCCGAGCTGAAAGAAACGGAAGTAACCCAATGCTACGGCTGCCGTGCGGTGGTTACACCGCGCGAACAACTATCTCCTTACTACGTGCCGGGACAATCCTGCCCGCATTGCAAGAAGGCGATGCGAGAAGAATAATAGCGCTGCCGGGATTGTTTCATCGTCGTCTCACTGCGCCTGTTGCGCGCACCATCTCACCCACATGGCGCGCAATGCCGATTCGAAATGACCGGCAAAGCGCGGCGCATCCAACAGTGGCGAGGCCTCTAGCTGTTGTCGTAGCAAGGTGCGCAAGACCGCCAGGCTCGGCAAGTTGGCTGCATGCTTTACTGCCAATCTGGCGAAGTCATCAGGGTCCGCCGCGATCCATTGCGCAAGCCCGGCATTCATCAACAGGCTGACACCCTGTCTCGCAACGAAGCTCTCGCCGGTCATGGTCAATACCGGTACGCCCATCCATAAAGCTTCCATAGTCGTCGTCCCACCCGGGAAGGGGAACGTATCAAGGACGATATCGACCTTGGAATAGCTCGATAGATACGACGACCTCGTACTATAGCCATCGAATGTCAGTCGTTCCGATGCAATACCGTTTGCGGCAAAGCGTTCGAGCACCTGCAGGCGCGTCGATTGTTCGTCGAGTTGCTTCGCTTTCAGGTAAAGGCGGCTGCCGGGAACGGCGAGCAGTATTGCGGACCACAGCGCCACCACGGCATCGCTCATTTTCGTCAAATTGCCGAAACTGCCAAACGTGAGGTAGCCGTTGTTCATTGCCGGCAGTGGGGCAACATCGGCAGCCTCGGCGGGCGGCGTAAAACACAGGCGCGTCTCCGGCAGACGCCATATGGTCTCGACAAAATTCGCCTGAACGCTGGCCGGCGCCGTCCAGGGGTCGGCCAGCACGTAATCCATTGCGGCGATGCCGGTTGTGGCAAAGTAACCGAGCCAGCTAACCTGGAGCGGTGCGGGTTTCCAGGCAAACATCGGCAATCGGTTATGCGCTGTATGGCCAGAGAGGTCAATCAGGATATCGATTGCATCTTGCTGAATGCACTGTGCCAATTTCTGGTCAGACCAACCGGCCACATCACGCCAGGCCCGACAATTTTTCTTGAGTCGCTCCGTGGTTGCGTCGCCTGTGTGACGGCTCATGTAGGCCACAAATTGCAGGCGTTCGCCAGCATGTGCTGCAACGGCATGCAACACACTGTCGAGAAAATAGCCGACCGGATGGCGGCACAAGTCGCCTGAGACGAGGCCGATACGCAAGCTGCGCGTCGCGTCGATCACGTTTGGCCAATGAGTGCAGGGTCTGGCAAGGCGCTGCGCAACGGCGCCATATTCCTGCGCCAGTTTTAATGCATCGGCGGCAGGAATGTTTGTCAGGTAGTTGCAGGTCAGCAGTAGATTGCTGCGGGCATTCAGATAATCCGGCCTCTGTTCGATCGCGCGCTTGAAACTGGCGATTGCCGTCGGCATTTCGCCAAGGTCGCGGCAGGCCACACCAAGATTATTGTGCGCGACCGTCAGGCCAGGATTGATTGCCAAGGCAAGGCGGTATTGATTCGCAGCCTCGCTGATTTTTCTCGCTTCGCGCAGGACGTCGCCCAGATTGCAATGCGCCTCAGCAAAGCGCGGCCTGAGCACAATCGCATGGCGTAGCGCCCGCTCGGCTTCAGCGAGCCTGCCGCAATCGAGCAAAACTGTGGCGCGATTATTGTGCACTTCAGCGCGTTCAGGCTGGAGCGCGAGTGCCTTGTCAAAACAATCGAGGGCCTCTTCCAGGCAGCCAAAGGCGCCCAAGAGATTGCCGAGATCACTATGGATTTCGCAAGCCAGCGGATCAAGTTCGACGCCGCGGCGCAATGTCGCAAGGGCTTCTTCGTTTATGCCCGCCGCGTGCAGCGCGTTGCCCAGATTGTGATGCGCAATGGCGAAATTTGGAGCCAATAACAGTGCCTGCCTGAAGCTACCGATGGACGCCTCAAGATGCCCCTGTTGGCGCAGCACCATGCCAAGGCTATTGTGAAATTGTGCGGATCGGGGGTAGTACTCCAGGGCGGCGCGATAGCTCGCAGCGGCGTCACCAAGTTGTCCAAGCTGTTGCAATGCACTACCCAGGTTGGAATGCGCCTCGATCATCGACGGCTGTATCTGGAGGGCGCGCCGGCAACTTTCGACAGCTTCTTCGCAACGCCGCAATTTCAAAAGCGCGGCGGCGAGATTGCAGTGTTCGGCTGCGTCTCCGGGAGTCAGGCGAGTGGTCATCTGCATTGCCTGCAATGCGTTCTTGCCTTGCATCTGCAATGCAGCACTCAAGGATTTCCAGACCAGCGGATCGTCGGCAAATTGCGTCACAAGGAAGTGCGCCCTCGCCTCCAGATCGGCGTAGCGCCCAGCCTTGAAAAGCGCGATCAATTCGCTACGCTGGTCTTGAGGCAGGGCGGGCGGCATTTCCTTCAACGGTCAGATGTTCATGCCGACCCGACACCGGGCAGCATAGAAATTACAGCGGCAAACTGAAATTATCCATCAATTCGCGGAGCCGAAATATGCCGCAATATTGCGCAAGTCGCCCGCACCCAATACACCCGCGTCGGCACGCAGCTTCAGGTCGGCAACAAGATAGCCGTAGCGCGCCTGAGCGAGGTCGCGCTGAGCGACATACTGCTGCTGCAAAGCATTGAGCAAATCGAGGTTGACGCGCACGCCGCCCTTGATGCTTTGCTTGGTGGCGGTGACGAGCAATTTCGCCGATTCCACCGACTTTTCGAGTGCCGCAACCTTGGCAATGCTGCTTAGCACCGCATAGTGCTGCTTGTGCATATCGAGCATGATTTGATTCGTTTTGTCGTCCAGGTCGCTTTTCGCCTTTTCATAGGCGGCACTCGCCTGGCGCGTCAAGGCACTGACCGAGCCGCCCGCGTAGATCGGCATGTTGAGCTCGATGCCATAACTGGCGACATTGGAGGAAGACGTATAGGTGTCAATCGTATCGGCGCGTTGTTTGCTGACACTGGCGACAAAGTCGATTTTTGGCATATGGCCGGCACGATTTTTCGACACTTCGTCGCGCGCGATCTCAATTGCAATTCTCTGTGCTGCAATGTCAGGATTATGCTGCAAGGCCAAAGCGCGCCACGATTCGAAGTCAGCCGGCTCCAGCGGCTTGGCCTTGAAATTATCCAGAAGACCATCGAGACTATGGATTTCCGTGCCCACAATTGCCTGCAGCGCCTGATAGTTGGACGCGTGGCTGTCGGTTGCTTCGATCAGTTGCGCCTCCGCCAAGTCAAGCTTGGCCTGCGTTTCCAGCATATCTGTCCTGGTTCCCTCGCCAGCCTTGAACATGCGGTCATTCGACTGCTTCTGCTCAAGCAAGGTGTCGCGCTGGGCTCTGACCAGATTCAGATAATCGCTCGCGAACAAGGCATCGAGATAGGCGCCAACAAGACGCACCACCAATTCGCGCTGTTTGCCGACGAATTGCACATCGCTGTAGTCGGCCTGCGCATTACCCTCCTGATAGCGTGCGATGCCATCCGGGCTGAACAGCGGCTGGCGCAAACTGATGCCGCCATTCGAGCTGAGGTAGCGCGGGAAAGTCGTGACTTGCCCGCCGCCGAATTGGGGTTGGGTCGTCGATGCGCGGTCCTTGCTGCCGGAATAGCTTGCCGTGATATTGGGCAATAGATTCGAGCGCGCCAATGCCCTGTTTTCCCGGCCGCCTTCGTTGTCGTGGATCGCAGACTGATAGGCCGGGTCATTTCGCAGTGCAAGATCGTAGGCTTCCAGCAGGCCCATCGAAAATGCGCTACCGGCCGGCAACGCCAAACCGGCGCAAAGCAGGCAGGCGACGATGCGCTTGAGCGGTGATGAAGAATGCATACTCACTCCTCGGTCATCGAAGTCTTGGCGCGGTCGAATACCGGCTTGAGCAGGTAGCTCATCATCGTGCGTTCTCCCGTATTGACGAATACCTCAACCGGCATGCCGGGGCGAACGTCGAGATTGGCCAGCGCTTTTTTGCCCTTGGCGGTGGTCTCGGCGCGGAACTTGTAAAAACTCATGCCGGACTTCTCATCCACCAGGCGGTCTGCCGAAACCTGCGTGATGATGCCTTCTACATGCGGAGTCTGATTCCGGTTGAATGCCGAGAAAGTCATGTCCGCCTTCAAGCCGACATGCACCTTGTCAATCAGATTGACCGGGATCATGCCTTCGACGATCAATGGGTCTTCGCTCGGCACAATATCCATCAAGTGGGCACCCGGCTGCACGACACCGCCCTTGGTGAAGATATTGACACCGACCACGATGCCGTCGACCGGCGCGCGCACCTGCACGTTGGACAATTCGAATTCCTGCTCCTTAAGCTTGCTGGAGAGAGAATCGATATCCCTTTCCATATCCGACAACTGTGAACGGACTTCCTTCTGGTACTCCTGCTGGCGCTGGATCTTGCGCAGCATGGTCTCGGCGACCTGCCTTTGCACACGTCCGACGTTGCCGATATTTTCCGCCATCGTTCCGTTGACCTGCGCGTAGGTGCGTTCAAGGTCAAGCAAGCGGTTGCGCGCAACGTAGCCGTCTTTGGCCAGGTCGCGCATGCCTTCGAGCTGCTCTTTCAACATCAGCGATTGCTGCTTCATGTTGTCGCGCGATTCTTCGAGGCCATGTTGCTGTTCGCGCAATCCGGCAATACTTTCGTCGGCTGCAGCCAACTCGCTCTGAATCGCGGCGCGCCGCGATGTGAAGAGTTCGGACTGGGCGCTGATCCCGCCGGCTACGCGTGGATCAATCTTTGCTTTTTCCAGTTCCGGCGAAAAAGTGATTGCCGCTTTGCCGTCGCGTTCAGCGAGCAGGCGGTCACGTGTCGCCATGATGTTGAAATACTGGCCGCGGGTGATTTCCGCCTGCGCCTTGAGCATGACGTCATTCATCTTGACGAGCACCTGGCCGGCCTTGACTACGTCGCCTTCCTTGACCAGGATGTCGTCAACCGTGCCGCCGACCTGGTACTGAACCGCCTTGCGGTTGGTTGCCACGGCAACGCTGCCCGATACCGGCACACCCTTGTCGAGCGGGGCAAACATGGCCCAGATCATGAAGCCGCCGACGCCCAGCAAGATAATCAACCAGCCGAGGCGGGCGTGCGCGCGCGAATCGGTATTGACGATATCCTGCACCACCTCGTGCACCACCACATCGGTGGCATCGGTTTTTTTGTCGTTAAGCTGTTTCATGATCATCCCTGTGCGGTTGCCGGCATGGCTGCCTGCTGCGGCGCTGCGGCATTGGCCGGCGCCTGGGCAACTTGCTGTACTTGTTGCTGGTTACTCTGTTGCAATGCCTTGAGCACTTCGGCCGTCGGGCCATACATTTGTGCCACACCGTCACGCAAGAACAGTAATTTGGTCGTGACGCCGATAATGCTGGTGCGATGCGTAATCAAAACGATAGTCTTGCCGCGTTGACGCAAATCCTGAATCGCCGAAATCAAGGCAGCTTCGCCGACATCGTCCAGATTCGAATTCGGTTCGTCGAGCACTATCACCGAAGGGTCGCCGTACAGAGCGCGCGCCAAACCGATACGCTGCTTCTGGCCTCCCGACAAGCCGCCGCCGCCATCGCCGAGGACAGTATCGTAGCCTTGAGCGAAATGCAGGATCAGGTCATGTACACCGGCGGTTTTGGACGCTGCCAGCACCTTCTCGGGATCGATCTCCCCGAAACGGGCGATATTCTCGCTTACGGTACCGGCGAACAATTCGATGTCCTGCGGCAGGTATCCGATGTAGGGGCCCAGTTCGTCCTTGTTCCACTGGAATATATCTGCGGAGTCGAGGCGCACCTTGCCCATCAACGCAGGCCAGACACCGACCAGTAGGCGTGCCAGCGTCGACTTGCCGGCGCCGCTTGGGCCAATGATCCCGACCACATCGCCGGCCTGCATGGCAAACGTCAGGTTTTTGATCACCGGCAGGTTGGAGCCGGGGGGCGCTGCCGAAACGCCTTCCACAGTCAATGTACCGGTCGGCTTGG
Organism: Burkholderiaceae bacterium; assembly: GCA_036561005.1. Classification (GTDB taxonomy): domain Bacteria; phylum Pseudomonadota; class Gammaproteobacteria; order Burkholderiales; family Burkholderiaceae_D; genus PKWO01. The sequence continues at coordinate 17,562 of DATBQE010000134.1, forward strand.
GAAGGGCCATGCCCGACTTGCGCGCCGGATTTTCTGCCAGCAGTTCCGTCAAGCGGCTGTAGGCGCTGCGCGTGCTGCTCCACTGCTTCCAGACGCCGATCAGGGATTGAACCGGCGCGAGAGCGCGGCCAACCAGGATGGACGCGGCGATCATCATACCGGCGGATATCTTTCCATCGACCGCCAACAACGCGCCAAAACCCAGGACCAGCGACTGCTGGGAGATTTGAACAAATTTGGTAATCGCTTGCAATGTGCCGGCCTTTTCGCTTGCCTCGGCCTGCAGCTTGAGGAAAATGCTATGCCGCGTGAACCAACGCCCCATCAAATTGGGCAACATGCCCATCGACTCGATTACTTCCGCATTGCGCATGTTGTTGGTGGCGAGTGTGGTCGAGGCGATGGCGAGCGCATTGGCATCGGCCAGAGGTTTGCGCGTCACGTATTCATTGATGATCGCCAGCGCCACCAAAACCAGCGTACCGATCAGTGCGAACATGCCGAGCGATGGTTCAAAGGCAAAAATGACGATCAGGTAAATTGGAAACCAGGGCACGTCAAAAAAAGCAAATAGCGCACTGCCGGTCAGGAATTGACGCAAATTGGTCAGATCGGAGAGCGCTTGGCCCGCATTGCCGCCGCCCTTGCGCAGACTGCGCTCGAAGGCGGCCGTGTAGACGCGCTTGTTCAGCTTCATGTCCATGCGCGCACCCACGCGAATCATGACGAAGCTGCGGACGAATTCGAGCGCGCTCATGAACAAATAGGCCCCGAGCATCATCAACGTCAGCATCAGCAGTGTGATGTCGTTCTTGCTGCCGAGTACGCGATCATAAACTTGCAGCATGTAGAGCGAAGGCACAAGCATTAGCATATTGATAATCGCACTGAATGCGCCAACGGTCAGGATTTCGCTCTTGAATTCGAGCAACGCCTGCCATATTTCATTTTGCGGGACTTGGAATTTGAGTTTCATAGGACGCGGTGACAGCAATAAAGGTGACAAGCAACAGCGGCGCTATTGCGGCGAATCTGGAAAAAATCAATTTGACTCGGATCAATTTAGAGGCTTTTAAGGAAATGCAAAGCCAAGATCTTGCATTCGTCGCAAGGCAATTTCCCTCAATTCGTGTGATCCAAATCACATTTTTGAGATGTTAGCACAGCAGTCTCCCACCTGCCAAGCGTTTTAGCGGAATTTCGAACTACAGGTATTAGGGAAAAGTCAACCGGGGATTACACGATACCAAGCTGGCGCCAAACTGGCAGTTTGAAGTTGAGAATTTGTTCGATCATACTTTTCAGTTCAGCAATATTTTCAGCATCTCCATCGATCGGTGCGCCTGCCTTCAACATTCGCCGGCCCTGGGCCGCCATGATTTGCCAAGCCTTTTTCGCGAGGCTGCCGATATCGCTTGGCGCCTCGCCGGATGACAAGAGGTGATAGGTCAAGACCTCGACCGTGGACGTCGCTATGCCATTGCCGAGGAAGGGCGATGCCAGAACCTGGAAATCGTCGCCGTATCGTATGCGCTTGGCCAGCGCGCGGTTCAAGGCCAATGCCTTTGCGTTCGGACGCGCCGCATCACCCAGGAAATAGATGGAAGCCTGATTCGAAGCAGCAAGCATCGTGAACATCTGCATCATGCTTGACAGCACTTGCCCCTTGGCAGCAGGCAGTGCGAGCAGTTCGGCAATGGCGTGCGGCCTCTGCGCCAAGGCATCGATGAAGGGCGCATACAAGTCTTCCTTGACATTGATTTCACCGATAGCCAGTTTCATTTTCATGCTGAAATTCTGACGCGGCACGAGTAAGGCAATGCCGATCTGCTCGAGGCATTCCATATAGCGCGCATGACGCATGGGGCGCGCGCCGCGGATAAATACATCCTTGCGAAACGCGGTATTGAGCATGTAATCCTTGACCGTTTCGCGTGCGGCGCCATCGGGTATTGCCTTGAGAAAGTCTTGCTTCTCCTGGTTAAGGTAAAGTGCCTGGAAGGCGAACGGCAACTCGGCGGAGCCGGCGTAATCAAGCTTTGCATTCGCAAGGTCGCGTACAATGTCGGTGTGGTAGATCGGCTCCCAATGTTCGTTCATGTATTCATGAACGAGGTAATTGGCATTGCCCTTTTGCAGCCCTTGCCAACGGTGCGCGTAATTGGGATTCTGTTCAAAATACGTGCTTTTCATGTCGATCAATTGTCCGACGAATTTCCGCGCGAGGTCGAACTGAACTTCACTGCGATTTGGGTGCAGGCCGGCATGCTCAAGCAATAGGCGTTGCAAGGGCATGGTGGCGGTCCAGCCGGGCATGGCGTTGTAGCTGACGTAGACGATCCCGCCCGGTTTCAGGTAGCGCGAAATAAATGTGCAAATGTGTGCACGATTTTCCGCACTGATCCATGTATAGATCCCGTGCAGTGTAATAAAGTCGAATTGCGGCAAATCGGCGACTTTTCCTTGGGCCAAGTCGCCGAAGCTATTTTCCAGCAAGGTGAGATTAGTCAGCCCGGCCGAGTCAGCCAATTCACGCGCGCCGGAAACGTGCGCCGGATTGAAGTCGGTGGCATAAAATTGCCCGAGCGGATTGGTCGCTGCCTGAACATTGACGGTCAACCCGCGGCCAAAGCCCAACTCAAAATACGTGTATGGCTTGTCGATAGGGATTGGCTCGAAGCCGTTGAGCACGCAGACAAAATTCAGATGCGCCGGGCTTTGTTCGCGATAAAAGCCTGCCGTGTACTCGAGGTCCGAAATGTAGCCTGCGTTCCAATCCATGTAGGGCTCCAGATAATTTTCCGATTATTGCTTGAACCGCGCGGCAATCAACCTTGGGCCGCTGGCAGCATGCCGCGCTCACCCAGCACCCGCAACACCATTTCGACGCACTGTTCCAGTTCCAGACTACCGGTCTCGACGGCGAGTTCCGGCGCAAGCGGCTCCTCATAGGGTGAAGAAATCCCGGTAAATTCCTTCACACCACCTGCACGTGCTTTCTTGTACAGTCCTTTGACATCTCTGGTCTCGCAAATCTCGACCGAACAGCGGCAGTGTATTTCTATGAAATCAGCCGGCGCAACAAGGTGCCGAACGCGATCACGGTCGGCACGAAAAGGTGAAATGAATGCAGTGAGCACGACTATTCCAGCATCGACAAACAGTTTGGCCACCTCGCCGATACGCCGTATGTTTTCACGTCTGTCGGCCTCGGTAAAACCGAGATCGCCGCACAAACCATGCCGCACATTGTCACCATCGAGCACGTAGGTCCGCACACCTTGGGCATGCAGGCGCTGCTCCACCGCGTGCGCCAGGGTCGATTTCCCCGCTCCCGACAAGCCGGTGAACCATAAGATACCGCTGCGATGGCCGTTTTGCCTTTCTCGGTCGGGGCGCTGCACCGTTGCCTGATGCCAAACTACATCTGGACTGATCATGTTCGTGGATTTCTATTTAGTCGGTACCGCCTTCGTGCCGGCTGCGCGTGTATGAGCGGCATCTACTTTCCGGATTCGGCCCAATATTGCTGTTCGATGTCGCCGATTTCTGCCAACAATGGCCCAATGTACGGTTCCCATTTCTTCCACTTGCCGACGGAAGACGTGTAAATCGGTTGACGAACCTGCGCGACACTGGCGGTGTTGACCGGACGGTCATTCTCGTAAAAGCGCAACACGCGATCATCCCACGGCAAGCCGCACCATTCGAGCAATTTCCTCGCCTCTTGTTCAATGTCTCCGACAACCTGCTCATACCGCACTTCGAGGAATCGCCCCGGCAGCACATTGCGCCAGTGTTGCATCAGGTCCCAGTAGCGCCGGTAAGTGCGGCCGAGAAAACCAAAGTCGTAGCTCCAGTAATGCTTAACGGCGAATAAAGTGTTGTAACACGAAATACAGGTATCAACGGGGTCGCGCCGGCAGTGAATAATGCGAGCATTGGGAAACATTGCAGCGATCAATCCGAGGTTGTAATAATTTTCCGGCTGCTTGTCGGTGAAATAGCGCCGTCCCGTGACCGACACCAGTTCCTCTACCCTTTTAAGGTAAAACTCGGCTCTTTGTTCAAGCGTTGCGTCAAGCGGCATTTTTTGCCCGATCGGATACCCAAGCTTCCAATTAGGGTAGAGTTCAAGGCCCTCGGATGCCTCGCTGATAAATGGCATTTCTCCGGCGGCGCATACATCCGGGTGGCTTGCCAATATCTGTTCGACGAGCGTCGTGCCAGATCGCGGCATACCCAGCACGAAAATCGGCTGGCCGGAACTGTGACCGAGCAACTTCGCCTTGTCGAGATACTCCTTGTTCACGTGATCGCGCATGAC
>DATBQE010000135.1:0-37712 GCA_036561005.1 Burkholderiaceae bacterium
CCAACACCAACGCCAACGCCAACACCAACGCCAACACCGACGCCGACGCCAACGCCGACGCCGACGCCGACACCGACGCCGACGCCGACGCCGACGCCGACACCGACACCGACACCGACACCGAGCAATATCATGGTCAACGGCGGCTTCGAATCCGGCGCCACGGGTTGGACCGATCCGGCCGGCGACATCGGGGCATGGAGCGGCGAGCCCGCTTATGCCGGTTCTTACGATGCATGGATGGGTGGCGCGATCAACTCCAACGAAACGCTCTACCAGAAGATCGCAATCCCGGCCACCGCCAAATTAGCGACGCTGGCTTTCTATCTCCATGTGGATACGCAGGAAAGCGGCACCAAGGCGTACGACATGTTCAATGTCCAGGTGAGAAATTCGAGCGGCACCTTGCTCAAGACTCTGGCTACGTTCAGCAATGCGAACGCAGCATCGGGATATCAATTGCACAGTTACGATTTGAGCGCGTACAAGGGGCAGACAATTGAAGTCTACTTCACCTCGACCAACGACAAGGAGTATTCGACTTCCTTCGTGATCGATAACGTAAGCCTCACTGTGCAGTGACCTCGCATTGCGCCGACATTCCGCATTACCTTAGAAATTTCATTGGAGAATTTATATGAACAAGATTTTGATAGGCATGTTGTTGATCACCCAGTCCCTGTGCGCGATGGCCAGCGACCAAAGCGATTGCGCTGCAGGTGCGGGCGCTTACCTTTCCGGAACCGTCGTTAGCGGTCCGGTGTTCAAGGCCGCATCGTCGACCTTGCAGGGCGTGCAGTTGAGCCATACCCACGTGCAACTGCTGGCCGACCAGGACGGACAAACCTATGACGTTGCAATCGACAACGTCTATGCCGTGGACTACGTGCTTAATGCCAACACTGTCCCGAAGTCGCTCGCGGCAATTCACGTCAACGACCATATGTCGATGTGCGGCGCCTTGTACACCAGCGGCGGACCCGGCATTCACTGGGTGCACGACAATTGCAACGTCGCGGGAACCGCAACCGCACCAAACGGCTTCATCAAGAAAGCACCGGCGCGGGGGCCTGTTTATGCCAACCTCGCACGCAGCACGGCCTATTGCTATTTGTGGGGCCAGTGAGGGTGAGCTGATGTAAATGCACCACACCGAGCATCCAGGTTGTTCGGTGTGGTGTGGCGCGAAATACGCAGGATTTCAAATTCGGCTGTTCTGCGTCGAGACCGAATCCGGAGTTCGCGGACTATCTTCCGAAAATATGACGGCATAGTGACAATCCACATATTTTGTTGCTTGGGGGCAGGTATTGTATTAAGACATTACATCTTGTCTTCTCACCTGTCTCTTTCATGCCTCATTGCAAGCAAACCTGTCAAAAATATCAGGGTACGCGCCTGGTCAAAAATGCTAATGTGCAGCGCCGCTTTGAAGTTGTTGGATTTTTGGCTGATACGCGGAACGTGATGCAGAGAACATAAAACACTACCCACTCTCAAAGGAAAAAGTAATGAATAAAACATTGATTGCGCTCTTCCTGACTAGCCTGTCGCTATCCGCGATGGCTACCGATGCCACCAATTGCAAAGCTGCCGGAGGTTCTTATTTGACAGGCGTTGTGACGAAAGCGCCCTATTTTGCTGCTGCTTCCCAGACTCTGCAAGGCATCAAGCTTTCGCATACGCATGTGTCGATCAAGGCGGATCAGGATGGCAAGACTTACGATGTGGCAATGGACAACGTTTATGCAGTCGATTACGTCAAGAATTCCAGTTCCATGCCCAAATCGCTCGCTGCCATCAAGACCGGCAATCATCTCGAATTGTGCGGCGAACTCTATACCGGTGGCGACACCGGGATACACTGGGTTCATGACAACTGCAATGTCTCACCGACGAAGACCACGCCAAATGGTTGGACTTCCATCGTGACCAGCGGCGTGGTGGGTGCAAACCTCGAGCGCAGCCAGACTTATTGCTACCTGTGGAATTGATTCCGGCCCAGGTCGGAGAAATGGGGCAGTAGTACCGGGCTCCGCCGCCAGACGGCGGAGCTTTACTTTTGACAGCAGAGCGCGCTGATCTGCCTGCCCATTTGTATCGCCGCAGCGAAATCATCGTCCGACATTTGGCTTCCAAAGCGCGCGCGCAGTTGATCAGGCGTCAGGTCCACATGGCGCGCTGCGGCATTGGCCATTGTGTAGGCAAGCGACATTTTGGGATCGCTTTCGACAATCTGCCCCGCATCGTAGGCATTGGCCAGCAGTCCCAGGGCAAATGCGTCTCCTTGGGCCGAGGCCGATTTCAGGAAGGTGATTGAATCGGATTTCCATCGTAGCAATGCCGGGTCATCGATGGCGGCGTCGTACGGTTTTCCGTCGGGTCCTTCCATGAAATAGTCGATCTGGGCATCGCGATTTCCGGCGCGGGCGGCCAAGTTGAGAAATACCATCCGTTCCTGCACCTGTGCCGCGGAAACGCCTTCGCACAAGCGATTGAGATTGTCACGTTCGCGCAGGAATTCGTCGCGTTCGGTCGCACTCCCAAACGGTGGGACTGGTTCGTCATTGTTGGCGCAGACGTCGGCCGCCTGAAATACTTTGTATGCCGCCGCCGCATCGCCATTGCGCGCCAGGGCGCTCCATTGCGCGATATAGTCGGCCGCATTTTCCCCCCCGAAATCGACCTGCCGGCCATTGCGTCCATAGATCGGTTGTCGCGGGGCGTTGCCTGGTCGCGCTGCTATGCTACCGTCCGTCGGCGCACCTACCGCAAAAGGGGATGCGCCCCAGGCCCGGCTTGCCGGCTCGGCCTTGGTCGCCACAGGTGCGTCGGGTGCCTGCGGGACCGAATCGAATATGAGATAACTCATGGCGCAAAGCGAACAAAATCCTGCGCTCAGGATCAGGCCAGGGATCAAGTGTTTGGGCATTGTGCGAAGTCCCGGGTTCCAATCCTTAGCTGCGATCAGTCGGCGTGCGCGCCGGCCATCCGTTCAACCTTCAATGGCCACGCAATCGTTGCTGCGCCCCGCGATACAGCATCAATTTCCGTGATCTGGGGTGCGATGGAAAAGCCGTTGGCCGCGAGCCAGGCATCATTGTAATAGCTATGGAGATATCGTTCACCTCCATCGCACAGGATTGCCACTATGGAGCCTTTTTCGCCCCGGGCGCGCATTTCAACTGCGAGGCTCAGGGTGGCGCAGAAAATCGTTCCCGTCGAGCCGCCGCATTTGCGCCCAATCAGTTTGTCGAGATGGCGCAGGGCCGCGAGTGAGTACGCATCGGGTACCTTGACCATCGCATCGATCACGTTTCGCATGAAGGAGGCTTCGACGCACGGCCTGCCTATGCCTTCAATGCGCGAGCCGCACGGTGCCTTCAGTGACTGGTCTCCGCTCAGGTAGTAATCGAAAAACACGGAGTGATCCGGATCGGCGACGCAGATCTGCGTGTCGTGGCGTTGGTAGCGTACGTAGCGGCCCAGCGTCGCTGAGGTGCCGCCGGTGCCGGCGCCGCAAACGATCCAGCGCGGTATTGGATGCGATTCCTCGCGCATCTGATTGAACAGCGATTCGGCAATATTGTTGTTGCTGCGCCAGTCGGTGGCCCGCTCCGCGTAGGTGAACTGGTCCATGAAATGGCCGGCCGTTTCGCGCGCCAGACGCTGAGCCTCGGCGCCGACCTGGCCGGCGGCATCGATCAGGTGGCAACGCCCGCCGAAGAACTCGATCAAGGCAATTTTTTCCGGCGAGGTAGAGCGCGGCATGACACTGATAAACGGCAGATTGAGCAAACGCGCAAAGTAGGCTTCCGAGACGGCGGTCGAGCCGCTCGATGCTTCGACGATGGTGGACTTTTCGTGAATCCAGCCATTGCACAAGGCGTACAGAAATAGCGAACGTGCCAGACGATGCTTCAGGCTACCCGTCGGATGGCTCGATTCGTCCTTCAAATAGAAGTCGATATCGGGGAAGGCCGGCAGGCGAAGAGGGATCAGGTGGGTATCGGCCGAACGATTGAAGTCGGCTTCGATGATGCGGACAGCCTGCTTGACCCAGTTGCGTGTATTCATGCGCGTTTATCGCCAGAATTGAAAGCGCCTATTGTCGCCTATTTCCACTCTGCCGCAAGCATCGGGTACTGTAGCCGATATTGTTTCCCGCGCACGTTGCCAATGGAAAATTGAAAATCGGATAACTTATATTCTTGCACTACGTCATGGCAATATATCCCTTCGTGATACGTCAATGTCACAAAATTGTCATCAGGGCAATTCAACAACACAGGATGTTCATACAGTGTTAAAGTCATAGCCAGTCGTCAGCCGTAGTCGCACAAGCATCAGCTTTCCTTGTCATCGCACCGAGATTTTTTTCTCAAGCTTGAACATGAACTGAAATGAGCGCACACATACTCGTTCTCGATATCGCCGGCAACCCGTTCGATTGGATTGCCCCGCAGGATGCGATTCACTACTATGCTATCGGCAAAGTGGCATGGGAATTGGGTGAGCGCGATTTCGTCTTTCGCGGCGGCTATGGCAGGACCGGCATCCAGTCGCGCATCATCGTCAAACCGATCATTGCCATCGCCGGCAGCGAGATCATGGCGCGCAAGTTGCGCGCAGTGCTGCCGCTGGGCGACAACAATGATTTGCTGTTCAAGCGGGATTGCCATACTTGTGCTTATTGCGGCAAGAAATTTGCCCGCCATCATTTGTCGCGCGACCATATCCTGCCACGCACGCGTGGGGGCAAGGATACCTGGATGAATTGTGTCACCGCTTGCAAGCAATGCAATCAGGCAAAAGGTGCGATGCTGGTGCACGAATTTCGCCCGTTGATCTATGCACCATATGCACCTTGCCGTTACGAGCACTTCATCCTGAGCGGGCGCAATGTGCTGGCCGATCAACACGATTACCTGGCGGCCAAACTGCCGCGTCATAGCCGGCTGTCCTGAGCCGGCGCCCCTTTGTAGCCCGTCTGCTTAACCTGTCTATGTAACGCGTGTTACGCTACCGCAATGGGACAAATCTATCTTGTAAGACACGGACAAGCCTCGTTCGGCACCGCCAACTACGATCAATTATCCAGTCTTGGTGCGGAACAGGGACGTCTGCTCGGTGTCTGGTTTGCCGAATGTGGGCATAGCTTCGACCATGTCGTGACAGGTGCCCTGCATCGGCACCGGCAAACAGCCGATTCCTTTCTTGACGCGATGGGCGCAATGCCGTCGCGCACGGTCGATCCCGGTTTCAACGAATACGATCATGAAGAAATCCTGATCCGGCATCGGCCCGACTTTGCCGATCCGGAGGCGGTCAAGCGCTTTTTGGTCGAGCATGAAAACGGCAAAAAGGCGTTCCAGAAAATATTCGAAGATGCCATGGCGCGCTGGATGAGCGGCGAGCACGATGCCGATTACGGCGAAAGCTGGGCGGCGTTTCGCGCGCGTTGCGTGGCTGCCTTGAGTCGATTGGTTGATGGCGCCGGGGCATCGCAACGTATTGTGGTGTTCACTTCAGGCGGCACCATCTCGACGCTGTGCCAGCATGTGCTTGGGATGTCGGACAGGCAAACGTTTCAGCTCAACTGGTCGCTGGTCAACAGTGCGGTGACCAAGTTCCTGTTTCAGGCAGGTACGGGCGGGGAGGATAGTCGCATCAGCATGAGCTACCTGAACAACTTTGCCCATCTGGAAAAAACCGGCGACAACGCGATCGTCACCTACCGCTAGTTGTGTCTCCGGAGGCAAAAAAAAGCCCGCTGATTGAGCGGGCTTGAATCCATGCCAAAGGAGGAGAGACATGGAGGAGACAAACGAGAGTATAGGGACTTGCCTCCAACCAATCCAATTTTGATTTCACATATCAGATATATGGTTTCTGAATATCTCATGTTTGTCCATATAATGTGACACACAGGTGACAAAAATAGATCCTCGTTAATGTTTTCATAATGTTCCACCTTGTTTTCAGGGTTCGCGCGGGTAGCCGGTGATCTTTTGAATATCGCGATACAGCGGTTGTAGGCGTGGATACATCTTCTGATAAACCTTGCGATAGAGGGCGTCGTAGACCTTTTGGTTCTGCGCTTGCGGTTCGAAGGTGCGCCCGACGCGTGTCATGGCAGTAACCGCGCTGGGGAAATCCGGATAGAAACCCAAGCCGACGGCGGCATCGATGGCAGCACCCAGGCCTGAAGTTTCATAGATGTGCGACCGCGAAGTGGGTAGCCCGAATATATCGGCAGTCAATTGCATGGCAGCATCGCTTTGCGAGCCCCCGCCCGAAACGCGCAACGCCGTGATCGGCGTGCCGCTGCGTTTTTCAATACGTTCCTTGCCTTCGCGCAGGGCATAAGCCAGACCTTCCAATATCGCGCGATAGAAGTGCGCACGCGTATGCACGTCGCCGAAGCCGATGATGGCGCCCTTGGCTTCCGGCCCCGGTATCTTGATGCCGGGCGTCCAGTAAGGTTGCAGCATCAAGCCCATCGAGCCTGGTGGAACGGCATTGACCAGATCGTCGAACAGCGTTTCCGCCATCACACCTGTTTCCGCTGCGAGCGCTTTTTCCTGATGGCCGAACTGCTCCTTGAACCAGTTGACCATCCAGTAGCCGCGAAAGATTTGCACTTCGGTACTATAGGAACCGGGTACGGCCGATGGGTAAGGTGGAATGAAGGGCGTCACTTCAAGATAGCGGCTGCGCGTGGTATTGATTGTGGCCGTAGTGCCGTAGCTGAGGCAGCCGATATGCGGCTCCAGGCAGCCGGCACCGATCACCTCGCAAGCCTTGTCGGCCGCAGCCGCGACGAGCGGGGTGCCCTCCGGAATGCCGGTATCGGCGGCCGCTGCTGCGCTGATGCTGGAAAAGACTGTCGCTGGCGGCACCAGATCGGGCAACATTGCCCTTGTAATTGGCATGGCTTGCCATTTCCAGTCGCGCTTGCCGGCCCAGTCGAGACCCTTGTAATCGAACGGGATGTAACCCACTTGCGAGCCGGACGAATCGACGAAGCGGCCGCACAGGCGATAGTTCAGGTAACCGGACAGCATCAGGTATTTGTCGGTTTTTGCCCAGATATCGGGCTGGTTGGCCTTGATCCAGTTGGCTTCGGCTTCGCCGCGGAAGAAGTCGATCGTGTGTTCGACGCGCGCCAATTTGAATGCAGCTTGCCACAGGCGCCCGATTGGCGGCACCTGGTCAGTGCGGCGCTGATCGAGCCAGACGATGGCCGGACGCAAAGGCTTGCCATCGCGGTCCAGATTGATCATGGTGGCGCGCTGGGTGGTCACCGTCACGCCGCGAATTGCGCTGCGCGCAATGTCTGTTTGCTGCCACAAATTCCGGCAGGCTGTGCAGAGCGCCTGCCAATATTCCTCGACATCATGCTCGGCCCAGCCCGGTTGTTCCGAGTAGTAGGCCTCAAGCATGACCTGCGATTTGGCGACGATGTTGCCGTTCAGGTCGAACAACAGGGCGCGTATGCTTTGCGTGCCGTTATCGATGGCCAGGATGTAATTGTTCGACATGCAGTGTCTCCCACGCTATTTGTTTTATTGGTCCTGCTTCGGCGGTGCGTAACATCGCTGCCATAACGCCAGATATGCCGCCTGCTCGCCTTCCCAACGTGCATCGTCCCAGCGCAATTCAGACTGGCAGATTGCGCGGATACGCGGCAGCATTTCAATACCTCCGCCGCGTAGCAATAGCCCAAGCCGCGTGCGGCGCAGCATCAGGTCTTCGAGGTGCACGACCGCTTCGTTGCGCGCAGTCCAGCGCAGTTCGGCCCAAATGGATTCCGTGCCGTCTATCGATTCGAGTTCATTTTCTTGCGCGCAGTGCAGTACTTCTATGGCCAGGGCGCCGTAACGCCCCTGCAGCCGGATTCTTTGCTGGGTGCCGATTCGCACATCGTAGGGTAGCGCAGTGCTGTCCGTAAAGATGGTTCTTGCCTCCAATTGCGCATCCCAGCCGGGCAGATAGGGTGCCGCATGTTTCAAGGCGTCGAGCGCAATCAAGCGGAAGGTCGTCAATTTGCCGCCTGTGACGGTCAGCAGCCCGTGTTCCATCCAGACCGCATGGTCGCGGCCTTCCTTCGAAGGATCGCTCTTGCCGGTATCGATGACGGGACGCACGCCGGCGTAAGTCGAAATCACGTCGCCAACAGTCAGTGCCGATTGCGGGAACTGGTAGGCGAGCGCCGTCATCAGGTAATCGACTTCTTTCTGGTCTATTACTGCTTCCTGCTGCAGATCCGATTGGTGATCGACGTCGGTGGTGCCGACCAGCGTTACCCCTTCCCACGGAAAGGCAAATACCGGTCGTCCGTCGTCGGGATGCATGAAGCTGACCGCCTGTGCCAGCGGCAGGCGCCAGGCTGGCAGGATCAGATGGCTGCCGCGCAAAGGACGCAGTTTTGCCGCCGCGCCCTGCGTTTTGCGCAAGTGGTCGGCCCAGGCTCCGGTGGCGTTGATCACGACCTTGGCCTTGACTTCATATTGACGCTGATTGGTCGCGTCGGTCAGGACGGCACCTTCAACATGCTGCTCGCGCCGCATCAGCGAACTCGCCGCCATGTAGTTGACGGCGCGGCCACCCGCAGCTACCGCTTCCTGCAATACGCGCATGACCAGGCGCGCATCGTCGGTCTTGGCGTCCTGGTAGCACAGACCGCCTTGCAATTCCTCTTGTCCGACGTTTGGCGCCAACATCAGGAATTCGTCGCGTGCAAAGTAATGGCGCGCGCTTTGTCCTGCCATGCGGTCATAGATTGCCAGGCCCAGTGCGAACATCCAGCGCCCCGGCTTGCGTCCCCGATAGTCGGCGAAGGCGAACGACTGCGGCTCGACCAGGCCGGGTGCCTGTTGCAGCAAGTGCTGCCGCTCACGTACCGAATCGCGTGTCAATCCCGGCTTGCCTTCCTTGAGGTAGCGCAGTCCGCCATGGATGAGTTTGGAAGAGCGGCTTGACGTGCCCCAGGCAAAATCGCGCTGTTCCACCAGCAATGCCCGCAAACCGCGCCGCGCCGCTTCGAGCAAAATGCCGGCACCGGTGATGCCGCCGCCGATGATCACGATGTCCCACTCGCTGCTTTGAAGTTGAGGAAGTTCTTCCCGCCAATTCGATTGCCACATCGCTTAATTGCTTTCAGTGTCGGCAGGCAGGAGCTTGCCCGGATTCATCATGCCTTGCGGATCGAAATGTTGGAACAGCGCCTGCATTGCCGCAATGCCGGCCTCGCCCTTCTCGGCGGCCAGGTAAGGCGCGTGATCCGTGCCCACGCCATGCTGGTGGCTGATGGTGCCGCCATTGGCGACAATCGCCGAGCAGGCCGCGTGCTTGAGCTTGCGCCAACGCTGCAAATCGCGTTCATAGTCACCGGAGAGGCGATAGACGAAGGTGGTGTAGACGCTGGCGCCTTGGGCATAAATATGCGACAAATGCGTGTACGTGTGCAGCCGTTCATCGTCGTCGGCCAATGCTGCCGTGGCGTTCGCTTCGATGGCCTGCATCATGGTGGTAACGCGCGGCCAGTCGACTGCCGTTTCAACGGTGTCGATGGCGTAGCCATGCTGCCAGGCGGTATTGCGCAGATAGACGTTACGAAAGCGATTTTGCTTCCACTTTTCTCCGAATTTGCGACCGACGTGGACACCACCATGGGCGCGCGCGCGAGCCAGCGCTTCGGCAATGGCGTGATCAACCATCGAAGCGCTGCCGCTTGCGCCAACCAGCAACAGGCATTTTTCGGCGCCGCATTGGCGCCAGCGCAAATACCGTTGCAGGAGAGCGATCAATCTTTTGTGCCCGGCCAGGGTCAACGACGTGAGCGTTTCGGTGGCGTTCGACAGGCGCAACATGGAGAGTGGCAGTTTTGCCTGCGCCATCTCGCGTACGGCTTGCTGCGCCGTTTGCCAGTTCGGGAAAAATACGGCGTGGAATTCTTCTTCGCGCGGGAGCGGCGTGATGCGTACGATGACTTCGGTCAGGATGCCCATGCGGCCTTCCGAACCGAGTACCATTTCGCGCAAATCGGTGCCCGCAGCAGAGGCGGGGAAGCTTGCGATGTCGAGTGTGCCATTCGGCGCTTCAAGCTTGCCCCCGGCGAACAATTGCTCGATACGGCCGTAGCGCAAGCTCTGCTGTCCGGACGAACGCGTGACCACCCAGCCGCCCAGCGTCGAATATTCGAACGATTGTGGAAAATGGCCCAGGGTATACCCGCGAGCGCGCAATTGTGCTTCCAGGTCCGGGCCGGTGATGCCGGCGCCGAAGCGCGCTAACTGGGCGACAGGGTCGAAATCGATCAGATGAGACAGGCGCGACATGTTGATGGTCAAGACCGGTTTGCCGCTGGTTTGTGCGGTCAGATGGCCGACCACGCTGGTACCGCCGCCGTAGGGAATGACTGCGGCGGCGCAATTTTCTGCGTAGGAGAGGAGTTCGCGCACTTGTGCGCTATTTTCAGGATAGGCGACACCATCCGGCAAAGTACCGACCTTGCCGTAACGCAGTTTCAGCCAATCCGGCAGGCTTTGGCCGAGACCGTTTCGCAGGCGTGCTTCGGTTGAGGTATCAATCAATTTGTGCGGCGGCAGGCGACTGGCGGGAATGTCGGCCAAGGCGCTTGCCAACGATGCATCCTGGCCGGCGCCCGAATTGCCGATGCGCTCCTGGAGGAAGCTGAGGGCATCGGGGTTGAGAGAGAATTCGATGGCGTCGTCGCCCCAGCCGTTCCAGCGTCTCACAGGATCGCCCTTTCTGTCGTTGCACTATAGGAATTTGCGTGCCTCGCGGCTGCTATACTTTGCGCCACGAGGCAGCACAAGAATACGCCTAGTGCCTGTGACTGTATTGCGCTTTCATGCCATTGGATTTGTCCTAACGTGCCAATATTTCATGCCAACGTCGTCTACTAGCACCAATCGGCTCGTCGCCGGGCCATACTTGCAGCCGCTTCTGGAAGCGGCTGTGGCGCGTGGCGTTGCAGCTACCGACCTGGCCCGTGCTGCCGCGCTGCCTGGTGGTACCTTCGATTCGTTGCCGGAAAGCTTCCCCGCCGACGTCTACGAACGGCTGCTTGAAATCGGCGCAGAATTGACACGCGACGATAACTTCGGCCTGCATGTGGGTGAGCGCGTCAAGCTTGGCACCTACAGCGTCTATGGTTTGATTCTGCTCAGTTGCAGCAATTTCGGTCAGGCTTTGCAACAAACGCTGCGCTTCGAAAGCCTGGCGCACGATCTCGGACGTTCATCGCTCGAAATCGACGGCGCACAGGCTGAGTATCGCTGGGTGCCGAACAATCCGAGAGCAGGACGTCACCTGGTAGAAAGCGTCTTCGCAGGCATTCGTGTATTCGGCAATTGGCTTGCGGGGGCGCCCTTGCCGCCGGCCCCTGTCAGATTTTCCCATGTCGCGCCTAAAGATTGTAGCGAACACGCGAGGATATTCGGCGCTCCGGTGACATTCGCCGCCGAAGTCAATAGTGCGCGCTTCGACGCGGCATTGCTCTCGTGGCCGGTGCCCAATGCCGACGTCGGCATGTACCCGGTTTTGCAACAGCATGCCGAGAATCTGTTGCGCGAGAAAGCGCGTGCGCAAGCCGACGGCGGCATCGTCGCCCTGGTGCGCGACAGTATTGCGCGCAATCTGGCGCAGGATGGGGCTGGCCTTGCACACATCGCCAAAGACTTGCGCATTTCCTCGCGTACCATGCAGCGAAAACTGCAAGACGCCGGCTTGACATTCCAGCAAGTGCTCGATCGCACGCGCCGCGATTTGGCGATGGAATATTTGCGGCGCGGCCAACTCAGTATTGCGGAGATTGCCTTCATGCTGGGCTACCGGGAGCAGAGTTCATTCAACCATGCGTTCAAGGACTGGACGGGCGCGAATCCGGGGGCGTATCGCGCGACGCTAAAATTCGCTGAAAGCGGCGATTAATGTGCCTTTCTGGAGCGTAGGCTTCTCCGGGGCGGATAGAATGTCGCGTCTTGCCGGGGAACGTGTCGGCCCCGATAAGGTCGAACCCGAACATGATGCCGAGACAAATCGCTCTTTGCAGACTTTCTAATGAGTCAATATGAATAAACGAGCCCAAAAAGCGGCGTTGTGGTCGGCCCTGGTATTTCCCGGTGCCGGCCACCTGTTTTTGAAGATGTATGCGCGCGGCCTGGTGCTATTCGGGAGCACGGTGATCGCTATTGTGTATATCGTGCACAATTTGTTATCGCGCGGTTTGGTGGAACAGGTCAACAATCTGGTCTACAAAGCGCTTGATGGCGAATTGAGTCCCGATCCGGACGCGATTGCGAAATTGCTCGACCTTGGGCCCGATCCCGTCACCTTGGACTTAGCCTCGTGGCTGATTGTCGGCTGCTGGATTTATGGAATCGTCGATTCCTATCGGCAGGGTGCGCGAATGGATCGAGCTGACATTGCACAGGCGAAGTGAACGCAGTGATTTTTAGCCGAGATATTTTTCCGCAAACCAGGTCAGTACGCCGCAAAACAGCACAACAAGTAGCAAAACTACTAACAAACGGCCGAATTTCGGATTGCCATCGTCTTGTTTCATTGCCGGTTTGCCTCCAAGTGGGGTTATCATCGCTTGCAAAGTTTCACATTGTAAGTTGAATCGGGCTGCTGACGACGAGGAACGCGTTTGCTCCTGATATGGGTTCTAAGCGTCCCTCTATGCTAAACAGTAAAGGAATGTCGTAAACATGACCCCGGATACACAATCGAAGACCAGCCTGAGCAAGCTCGACCTCGCCGCCTATATCCTTGCGGCGGTGGCGCTGTTGTTGATTCTGGAACGGAATCTGGTGGAAGCGCTCTTTTCGGGGCTGGTCGTGTATTCGGTCGTGCATTTTCTTGCGCCTATTCTCGAGCGCAAGATCAGCAGCGAGCGCGCCCGTATCGTTGCAGTTGCGTGCCTTGCCGTTTTTACCGTGACTGTGTTGACTGCGGCCATCTGGGGGCTGATCGTTTTTTTCCGCAGCAGCGCAGGAACGGCGCAAGCCCTGTTGAAGGAAATAGCCGACATGCTCGACTCGTCGCGCAATCAGGTGCCGCCCTGGGTCAGCGAATATTTGCCGTCCGATGCTGAAGGACTCAAGCAAATGATTACCAATTGGTTGCGTACTCACGCTGTGCAAGCGCAACTGATGGGCGAGGCCTCGCTGCGCACTGCAGTCCATGTGCTGATCGGCATGATCATTGGCGGCATGGTCGCGCTCGGCGAAGCGACCGGTGAGCGAGCGCATCGGCCGCTGGCGTCGGTGTTGATCGCCCGCGTCCAGGCGATGTCTGAAGCGTTTCGGCGCATTGTCTTTGCCCAGGTCCAGATTGCGGCGATCAATGCGGCGCTGACCGGAATTTTCGTGCTCGTGGTGCTGCCGATGGCGGATGTGCACCTGCCGCTCGCCAAGACTCTGGTTGCCCTGACCTTTTTCGCCGGTCTGCTGCCGATAGTCGGCAACCTGATGTCCAATACGATCCTGGTAACTGTGTCGTTGACCATATCGCTGAAAATCGCAGCGGTCTGCCTGATCTTTCTGGTCGTGATTCACAAGCTCGAATACTTCCTCAATGCGAAGATCATCGGCAATCAGATCAAGGCCAAGGCCTGGGAACTGCTGATTGCCATGCTCGTGATGGAATCGATGTTCGGCCTGCCTGGAGTCATAGCCGCGCCGATCTACTATGCCTATATCAAACTCGAATTGGGCCAGCGCGATCTGATTTGAATTGCCCAGGCATTACGCTGCGCGGTCGTAAAAAACAGTCAATCGCGTTTGCTGACTGCCGACGCATCGGGTAGTTGCGAGGCGTCCCATCCACCACCGAGCGCCTTGATCAATAGCACACTGGCATTCAAGCGCTTATTCGACAAATCGACGCGTGCGCGTTCGTTACTCAGGGCCGTGGTCTCCACTGTGATCACATCGAGATAGCCGACGATGCCCGACCGGTATTGGTTGCGCGTCAATTCGACCGAGCGGCGCGACAACTGCACGGCCTCTTCCTGTTTGTTCGCTTCCTGCTCAAGAATCCGCAGCGCAGCGATATTGTCTTCGACTTCCTGGAATCCGGTCAGCACGGTCTGGCGGTAGCCGGCCACACTGGCATCATAAGACGCTACGGCCGACGCGGTTGCCGCGCGCAATGCGCCGCCGTCAAACAGGGTTTGTGCGAGGGAGGGGCCAACCGACCAAAGGCGGTTCGGCAGCGAGATCCAGTTGGCAAAACTGCTGCTCTGATAGCCGCCGCTGGCCGACAAAGTCAGATTGGGGAAGTAGGCGGACTTGGCCAGACCAATCTTGGCATTGGCCGTGGCAACCAGGCGTTCGGCATTGGCCACGTCAGGGCGGCGTTCAAGCAGCGCGGAAGGAACCCCCAGCGGGATAGCCGGCACTTGGGTGTCAAACGTCGGGTTAGGCTTGAGCGAGAACAATGATGCCGGTTTGCCGACCAGCAGGGCAATTGCGTGCTCCATCTGGGCGCGCTGCACGTCGAAATCGATCGCTTGCGCCTCGGTCGTGCGCAATTGCGTTTCAGCCAAAACGACATTTTCTTTCGCCACTGTTCCGGCCTTGTACTGGTTGCGCGTCAGCTCAAGCGATTTCTTGTAATCTTCGACAGTTTTATCGTAAAGCTGGCGATCGGCATCAAGAGTGCGCAGTTGAAAATAATCCTGTGCCAATTGGGCCTGGGCGCTCAGACGCGCCGCCTGCAAATCTGCCGCACTGGCCTGCGCACTGGCTTGATTGGACTCGACGCTGCGCCGCACACGGCCCCACAAGTCCGGCTCCCAACTGGCATCGATGGTCAGCAGATTATTCTCGGACGGCGCTGCGACGCTGCCCGACGTCGTCGTGCCGCCAGCGCGATTGCCCGACGACGGACCGCCTGAGCGCGTGTGCGAAACGTTGGCCGCCACCGTGGGGTAGTAGGACGCCTGCGCACCTTGCACCAGTGCGCGTGCCTGACGGTATTGGGCCTCGGCCTGGGCGATGGTCTGGTTCGAGATATTGACCTGCTCTTCCAGCGAGTTGAGCAGCGGGTCGTGGTAGAGTTCCCACCACTTCGCCGGGATTTGCGTGTCGGCCGGTTCCGCAATTTT
Source organism: Burkholderiaceae bacterium (assembly GCA_036561005.1). Taxonomy (GTDB): domain Bacteria; phylum Pseudomonadota; class Gammaproteobacteria; order Burkholderiales; family Burkholderiaceae_D; genus PKWO01. The sequence continues at coordinate 15,146 of DATBQE010000135.1, forward strand.
CCAGCCTTCTTGCTCCTTGAATGCGGCCGGCGTCTCCGTTTTCGGCTTCACGTAGTCGGGCCCGACTGCACAGGCAGCCAATGCCATGGGCAGCAGGAGGGTCAGACGTCTTGACTGCTTCAGTTTGAAATTTGCTCGCATGTTGATTCCATTTTCGAATTCGATTTCCGTACTTCGCCGCATGGCGGCAAGACTCGCGCAAGGTTCTATATGTGTTCCAGTTCGGGACCTGTCGGCGTCCCGTTCCCGCGCCAATCACCCCAAACCTGCTTCCACCATGTGCGGAAGCGGTCCAGATAGAGATAAACAACGGGTGTCGTGTAGAGAGTCAGAAGCTGGCTGACAATCAAGCCGCCGACGATTGTTACGCCTAGCGGACGGCGCAATTCCGATCCTGTGCCCGTTCCCAGCGCCAGCGGCAGCGCACCGAGCAAGGCTGCCATGGTCGTCATCATGATGGGGCGGAAGCGCAGCAGGCAAGCCTGGCGGATTGCATCGATCGGCGTTTTTCCTTCGCTCCGTTGTGCCGACAGGGCGAAGTCGATCATCATGATGGCATTTTTCTTCACGATCCCGATCAGGAGGATGATGCCGATGAAGGCCATCACGCTCAGGTCCATGCCGCACAGCATCAAGGCAAGCAGGGCGCCGACTCCGGCCGAGGGCAAAGTCGAGAGGATGGTAATGGGGTGTACATAGCTCTCATAGAGCACGCCAAGGACAATATAGATCGTAAATAACGCACCGAGGATCAGGAACGGCAGGCTCGCCAGCGAAGACTGGAAAGTCTTGGCAGTGCCCTGGAAACTGGCGTGGATGGTGGCCGGCATTCCGCTCTTGGCCACCGCATTGTCGATCGTCTTGACTGCATCGGCGAGCACCACGCCGGGTGGCAGATTGAATGACATCGTCATGGCCGGAAACTGGCCCTGGTGATTGACGCTCAAGGTCGTATTGGTCGGTTCGAAATGAGAGAATGCCGAGAGCGGCACCAACTTGTCGAGCCGGTTGGCGACGTAAATGGCATTGAGCGTCTCGGGTCTTTGCCAGTATTGCGGCGCAACTTCCATCACGACATGGTATTGATTTTTTGCTTCGTAGATATTTGATACAAAACGTTGGCCGAATGCATCATAGAGCGCCGCGTCGATCGCGCTTTCCGTGACGCCAAGACGTGCCGCGGTAGTACGGTCGATTTGTAGTGTGACCTGCAAACCCTTGTCTTGCTGGTTGCTGTTGACGTCGACCAACTGCGGCAAGTCTTGCAGAATCTTCAGGATCTTGGGCGACCAGGTATTCAATTCGCTCAGGCTGTCGCCTTGCAAGGCGTATTGGTATTGAGAATTGGAACCGCGCCCGCCCGTGCTGATGTCCTGGGCCGCCTGCAGGAAAAGCTGGGCGCCGGGAACCTTTGCCAGCTTGCCGCGCAGGCGGTTGATCACATCGTCCGCGCTAACCTTGCGCTCATTCAACGGCTTCAACGCAATGAACATGCGACCTGTATTGCGTTGCGAACCACCGGTGAATCCCGTCACGCTGGCAACCGCCGGATCGGCGCCGATGATGTTGACGTAGCTGGCGAGCTTTGGGCGCATCGCCTGAAACGAGGTAGCCTGGTCCGCAACGATGGAACCCTGGATCACGCCGGTATCCTGCTGCGGGAAGAAGCCCTTGGGAACAGCGATGTAAAGAAAGACATTCACGGCGATCACGGCGAACATGATCGCCATGGTGGTACGCGGATGACGCAACGCCCGCTCCAGACCATTCGAATAGCGCAGCGACAGCCAAATGAAGAAGCGCTCGGACGCGGCGAACAGCTTGCCTTGCTTCTTGTCCGGCTCATGGCGCAGCAGGCGCGAACACATCATCGGTGTGGTCGTGAGCGACACGACCAGAGAAACCAGCACGGCCGCCGACAAGGTGACGGCAAATTCGTGGAACAGGCGGCCGATGATGCCGCCCATCATGAGCAGCGGAATGAACACTGCCACCAGGGAAATGCTCATCGACAATACCGTAAAACCGACGTCGCGCGCGCCGCGCAATGCCGCCTGCATGGGCTGCATGCCGTCCTCGATGTGGCGCGATATGTTTTCCAGCACCACGATTGCATCGTCGACGACGAAGCCGGTCGAGATGGTCAAGGCCATGAGGGAAAAATTGTCCAGACTATAGCCGCACAGGTACATGATACCGAAGGTGCCGATCAGGGAAATCGGCACGGCGATACTCGGTATGAAGGTGGCGCGGCCGTTGCGCAGGAATACGAACACGACCATGATCACCAGCGCTACCGAGATGCACAGTGTGCGTTCGACGTCGCGCAATGACGCACGGATCGTCGTGGTCTTGTCGAGCTGTACTGTCATGTCGATGGCAGACGGGATCGAAGCCTGCAATTGCGGCAGCATGGCCTTGATGCGATCGACCGTCTCGATGATATTGGCGTCGGGCTGCTTGAAGACGAAGATCATGATCGACGGCTTGCCGTTTGCCATGCCGGCGTTGCGCAGGTCTTCAACAGAGTCGACCACATCCCCGATGCTTTCAATCGTGACGGGCGCGCCGTTGTTATAGGCAACCACCAATGATTTGTATTCGGCCGCCTTTTTTGCCTGGTCGTTGGTGGCGACCTGCCATTGCTTGTCGCCGTATTCGACGAATCCCTTCGGTCGATTGGCGTTGGTGGCGGCCAATACCTTGCGCACATCTTCCAGCGCGACGCCATAGTGGTTCAAAGCGTCAGGATTGAGCTCGATGCGTACGCCAGGCAGGGAACTGCCGCCGACGCCGACGTTGCCGACACCTGTAACCTGGGATAATTTCTGCGCCAGGATGGTGGAGGCCGAATCGTACATCTGTCCCTGGGTCAGCGTGTTGGACGTGAGGGCCAGGATGATGATCGGTGCATCCGCCGGATTGACCTTTCGATAGGACGGATTGCTGCGCAGTGTGCTCGGCAAATCGATGCGCGCAGCGTTGATGGCAGCCTGAACGTCGCGTGCAGCGCCGTCGATGTCGCGGTTCATTTCAAATTGCAAGGTGATCTGCGACGACGCCAGAGCGCTGTTGGACGTCATTTCGGTAATGCCGGCAATGCGCCCCAGTTGCCGCTCGAGCGGCGTCGAGACACTGGTGGCCATGGTCTCGGGGTCCGCCCCCGGCAGGCCCGCCGATATGGAAATAGTCGGTATGTCGACGCGCGGCATGGGCGAGACCGGCAGCAAGTTGAACGCCACCATGCCGGCCAGTGCCACGCCTATCGTCAACAGGGTCGTGGCAATCGGCCGCTTGATGAAGGGCGACGAAAGGTTCATGGCTGGTCCGGCAATGGCTGATTGGAGAGACGGTGTTCTTTTTCCTCCGCTTCGTCCTGCGGCTTGGCGAAGCGCTTGGCCAGACCGTCAAATGCAAGATAGATGACCGGGGTAGTGAACAAGGTCAGTATCTGCGACAGAATCAGGCCCCCGACTATGCTGATGCCGAGCGGATGGCGCAGTTCCGAGCCGACGCCTGTGCCCAGCATCAGCGGCAGGGCGCCAAGCAATGCGGCCATGGTGGTCATCATGATCGGACGGAAGCGCAACAGGCAGGCCTGATAGATGGCGTCGCGCGCATTCATGCCCTCGTTGCGCTCGGCTTCGAGCGCGAAGTCGATCATCATGATCGCGTTCTTCTTGACGATACCGATCAGCAGGATGATACCGATCACCGAAATGATGCCGAGATCGGTGCGGAACAGCATCAGCGCGAGCAGCGCGCCCATGCCGGCCGAAGGCAGGGTCGAGAGAATCGTCACCGGGTGGATATAACTCTCGTACAGAACGCCGAGCACGATATACACCGTGATAATGGCCGCCAGGATCAACAGCAGGGTGTTCGACAGCGACTGCTGGAAGGCCAATGCGGCACCCTGAAAATTGATCGTTGTGGAAGCGGGCAGATTGACGTCCTTTTCGGCCGCATTGATGGCCTTCACTGCATCACCGAGCGAGTAGCCTGGTGCCAGATTGAAGGAAATCGTGGCAGCCGGGAATTGGCCGATATGGCTCACCACCAGCGGCGTCGGTTCTTCGCTCAATTTCGTTATCGTGCCGAGCGCGACCTGGGGCGAACCGACGGTCGTGGTGGGCACGCCGCTGACCACGCTGGCGATATAGATATCGTTGAGGGACTCGGGCCCTTTCTGGAATTTCGGATCGACTTCCAGGATCACGCGGTATTGATTTGTTTGCGTGTACATGGTCGACACCTGGCGCTGACCGAATGCGCTGTACAGCGTATTGTCGATGCCGGCGGGCGTGATACCCATGCGCGCTGCCGTAGGGCGGTCGATTGTGAGCTTGGCCTGCAGGCCGTGGTCTTGCGCATCGCTGGCCACGTCGCGTAACTCGGGCAATTGCGCCAGTCGATCAACCAGCTTGGGCGTAAAGCTGCTGACCACTTTCGCGTCGGTATCTTCCACCGTGAATTGGTATTGCGTTCGGCTGACGCGGGTTTCTATGGTCAGGTCCTGTACCGCCTGCATGAATAGCGAAATACCGCCCACATCCTTGACCTTGTCCTGCAGGCGCGCAATGATTGTGGCGGCATTGTCCTTGCGCTGGCCGAGGGGCTTCAGGTTGATCTGGATGCGCCCGCTGTTGAGCGTGGTGTTGACGCCATCGATGCCGATGAAGGACGACAGGCTTTCCACCGCGGGGTCTTGCATGATGACCTTGTTCAATGCCAATTGTCGCTCGGCCATGGCGGAGAAGGAAGTCGATTGCGAGGCTTCGGTGATGCCCTGGATGACACCGGTATCCTGTGCCGGGAAGAAGCCCTTCGGAATGAAGATGTACAGGATCACGGTCAAGACCATGGTGCCGATTGCCACCAGCAAAGTCGCGGTCTGGCGCTCAAGAACCCAGGTTAGCCAGACGCCGTAGCGTTCGATGACGCGGTCGAAAAATTTCCCCGAGGCATGGTAGAAGCGCCCCTGCTTTTCTTCCGGCACGTGATGCAGCAGCTTGGCGCACATCATCGGCGTCAACGTCAGCGACACGATTGCCGAGATGATGATGGTGACCGATAGCGTGATGGCAAATTCGCGGAACAGGCGTCCCACCACATCGCCCATGAACAGCAGCGGAATCAGCACTGCGATCAACGAGATGGTCAGCGACAGGATGGTGAAGCCGATTTGCGCCGAACCTTTCAGCGCAGCCTTGAGCGGGGTTTCGCCTTCTTCGATATAGCGTGAGATGTTCTCGATCATCACGATCGCATCGTCCACCACAAAGCCGGTGGAAATGGTCAGTGCCATCAAGGTCAGGTTGTTCAGGCTGAAACCTGCCAGGTACATCACGCCGAAAGTACCGATCAGGGACAGCGGCACGGCGACGCTTGGGATGATCGTGGCCGGCAGGTTGCGCAGGAACAGGAAGATCACCATCACCACCAGCACGACCGACAGCATCAATTCGAATTGCACATCGGCGACCGAGGCGCGTATGGTATTGGTGCGGTCGGAGAGGATGGAGACATCGACCGATGCCGGTGCGGATGCCTGCAATTGCGGCAGCAGTTTCTTGACGCCGTCGACCACATCGATCACGTTGGCGCCCGGTTGGCGCTGAATGTTGAGGATGATGGCCGGTGTATCGTTGACCCACGCGGCCTGTTTGACGTTTTCTGCGCCGTCAACGACATTGGCCAGGTTCGATAACAGTACCGGCGCGCCGTTTTTGTAGGTGACGACGATGTTGCGGTAGTCGTCGGCCGTCAATAACTGGTCGTTTGCGTTGATCGTGAATGCTTGTGCCGCGCCATCGAAACTACCCTTGGCCTGATTGACGTTGGCTGCGGCAATCGCACTTTGCAAGTCGACGATATTCAGGCCGTAGCCGGCCAGTTGGGTGGGGTTGGCCTGGATGCGTACGGCCGGCCTTTGCCCGCCGCTGATGCTCACCAGTCCCACGCCTGAAACCTGCGAGATCTTTTGCGCCAGGCGTGTATCGGCAAACGCCTGCACCTGCGTCAGCGGCAGCGTCTTCGATGTCAGCGCCAGCGTCATAATGGGCGTATCGGCCGGATTGACCTTGTTGTAAATCGGCGGCGCGGGAAGGTCGGTCGGCAGCAGGTTGCCGCCGGCGTTGATTGCCGCTTGTACTTCCTGCTCTGCCACGTCCAGGCTCAGTGCCAGAGTAAATTGGAGCGTAATGACCGAAGCGCCGCCGGAGCTGGTGGACGACATCTGGTTCAAGCCAGGCATCTGGCCGAACTGGCGCTCCAGCGGTGCAGTCACCGACGATGTCATCACATCTGGGCTGGCGCCGGGATAGAGTGTGACGACCTGGATGGTCGGATAGTCGACTTCGGGCAGCGCAGACTGCGGTAGCAAGCGGTAAGCCAGAATTCCTGCCAACAGAATTGCAACCATCAACAGGGAAGTGGCAACCGGCCGCAGGATGAATGGACGTGACAAACTCATGGACAGGCCTTCTCTTTAGCGATTGCGACGAACTGTTGCCATGTCATTTGTCGCTCCCGGCCGATGCCGAAGCTGCAGATTTGCCATCCTTTTGATGGTGCCAGGGGCGATTCGCATCCTTGCCATCGCCAGCCGCAGAGGATGCAGGCGTTGCTGCCGCGGCAGGGGCCGTCGCAGCCGACGGGGCGGCCGTGCTTGACGCGCCGGCCGATGCCGCCGCCGAATCCGAAGCAGCGTGCTTGTGACGTCCGCCGTGCCCCGCGCCGCTATCGGCCGGCGCGCCAGGCGCGGCGTCACGCGTCGCGACAGAAATCCTGGCGCCGTCGCGCAGCTTGTCCGCACCGTCGACGACCACGATCTCACCCGGCTTCAAGCCGTCGTCGATCGATGAATTGTCGCCTTGCGTGATTCCTACTTTGACGAGTCGCAAGCTGACGCTCTGATCGTCATTGACAATGAACACATAGGTGCCCTGGCTGCCGCGCTGGATGCCGGCCGAGGGTATCAATGTCACCCCGTGCTTGGTGTCGACCAGCAATTTCGAATTGACAAACTGATTGGGGAACAGCGCATAGTCGTTGTTGGCAAAACTGGCTTTGAGCTTGACCGTGCCGGTTGACTGATCGATTTGATTGTCGACTGTCAGCAAGGTGCCGCTGGCCAATTTAACCTTTTGTGAGCGGTCATAGGTGTCGACGTCAAGCTTGGTGCCTGCCTGAAGTTTTTGCATGACGTTGGGGATGTTGTCCTCGGGGATCGAGAAGACCACGGTGATCGGCTGCAATTGGGTGATGACGACAATGCCTGCCGCGTCGGACGCATGCACGATGTTACCGGGGTCCACCTGGCGCAGGCCGACGCGGCCGGCGACCGGTGCGGTGATATTGCAATAGGTGAGATTCAGTTTGGCACTGTCGATCTGTGCGCGATCGACTTTCGTCTGCGCTTCATATTGGCGCACCAGGGCATCCTGTGTGGCAAGCTGCTGTTCGGCAATGGAGTCTTCCTTGTACAGCGTGCGATAGCGTTCCAGATCGACCTGGGCATTCTTCAACAAGGCTTGATCGTGCGCCATGGTTCCTTCGGCTTGCTCAAGCTGCACTTGATAGGGGCGCGGGTCAACAATGGCGATCAATTGATCTCGTTTGACCACTTGCCCCTCGGTGAACAATACTTTCATCAGCTGGCCGTCAACGTGCGTCTTCACCGTGACGGTGGAAAGCGGTGTCACGGCACCCAGGCCGTCCAGATACACGGCGATGTCGCCGGTCTTGGCCTGTGCCGTGACGACCACCGGCGTACCACCGCCCTTGCCACCTGGACCCTTGCGGCCTCCCGGCCCACCTACACCGCCTGGAGGACCCGCAGTCTGTGCAGCATCGCCGCTCGCCGGCTTGAAGTAGAGATAGGCGCCGACACCTGCGATGATCACCACCAACAGCCAAAGCCACCAGCGACGCGGACGTGCACCGGATTGACCGGCCATTTTTGTTGGATTGTTTTCAGTCATGGAAGAGGATGGATTATTGTTCATTGTTGAGTCGGAAGATAGGCAGGCGCATCGTCATTTTTCGGAACATTGTCTCTTGCAGAAGCTGTTCCGGTTTGATTGCTGTCCGCAACAACGGCTCGAACAGTCGTCAAATAATGCAAATTTAGTAATAATCGGCAAAGGCGGACCAGGCTGAACTATTTATTCCCGATCAGGTTAACGCGCGCACCGAGTCCCCAGCCTTACTGCAAAATGACAATTCTGTCAGGTAAGCAATGTTGGCACCCATGGGTTCGCAGGGTGATGGGCATCATACTGTTTTTTTACTTGCCCTGGATGCAGCAATGTTTATTGGCCAGGCAGCGTCAATATGGCCGAAATACCGCCACCTGTCCGATTTTGCAAACGCACGTCGCCACCGTGCGATTTCGCAATGGCCCGTGCGATGGCCAAACCCAACCCCGTACCACCGGTATGCTTGGCACGTGAAATTTCGACACGGACATATGGCTCAAAGACGCGCTCCAGATCACTTTCAGGTACGCCCGGTCCGCGATCATCAATTTTGATCTCGATGGTGTGGGAAAGTTCCGTTACGGAAACGTCAATTTGTCCGCCCCCATAGCGGCGCGCGTTATCGAGCAAATTGGTCAGGCAGCGGCGCAGGGCCATCGGGCGCGCTGCTACCGGCGCGGAAGCCGTGCCGCTTTGCCGGATGGTTGCGCCTATCGCAGTCATGTCCTCGATGACGCTTTCGATCAGCGTGTTCAAGTCAACCTTCGAGGCTTTTTCCGTGATTGATCCGGCCCGCAGAAACTCCAGTGTATTGCCTATCATGCCGTCCATTTCCGACAGGTCGTTATCCATCTTGGTGCGCAGCTCACCTTCTTCCAGGCGTTCGAGGCGCAACCGCAAACGCGTGATCGGCATCCGCAAATCATGCGAAACTGCCGCCAATGCCTGAGCACGGGTCTCCAGGTAGCGTTTCAGTTCGCGCTGCATGGAATTGAAGGCGCGTGCAGCCTGCGACACTTCAAGCGGCCCGGTTTCTGGCAATGGAGGGCGGTCCAGGTTCTGCGCCAAACCTGTGGCCGCATCAGCCAGCGATGCCAGCGGTTTGGTCAGTCGTCGCACCGCCCAGCCCGATAGCAGGGCGACAGAAACGCCGAGGATGGCAAGCAAACCGAGTAGTTTCATCGGCCAATCCAACCCCGGTTGCGGCAGGCTGTGGCGGAAAGTGACGACCGTACCATCGGTCAGGCGGGCCTGACCGACCACAAACAGGACGGGTGCATTCATGTGCAGGCGGCGATTGGCACGGCGATCTTCCGGGCCTCCACCCGGCGCAGGCTGGGCATTGGGAGGCGCTGCGGAAGCAGGGTTTGCCGCGGCTGGATTGGGGGCGTCCGACACTACGGCCTGTTGCGCGACGCCTGGTTTTTCGCCTTCCCTGCTACGATCCATGCCTGCCGGAGGGGGCAGTTGTCGATGCATCTCAGCCCGTTTGATCGATACCACCTGTATCGCGACCGGCCTGTCGAGTTCCTGCTGCAGGCGTTCGACAAATGACTTGGCATCGTCATTGTGGTCGGCTGCATTTTCCCATGCCTCGTCCAGGCTCACATGGGTCGGCGGGACGTTGAGGGAATGCACCAGGCGCGCGCGTTCTGACGGTTCGGCCTGGTCCAGGATGGTAATGACACCGGCAATTCGTTGCGCCGCAAATGCGCCCAGCAAGCCTTCGCCGAAGCGCGCTCTGTCGTTGAGCGTAAGCCAGATTCCCGCTGCCTGAGCGGCTATCAGGCCGAGACAAAGGGCCACAAGCAATTGACCATATAATGTGCGCGGCAACAATTTCACATTCATATGCTTCGCTCGACCTTGCCTGCGAGCAAATAACCTTCACTGCGTATCGTCTTGATCAAGCCCACCTCGGCGTCGTCATTCAAGCGCCGTCTCAGGCGGCTGATCATCACATCGATGGTGCGATCGAATGGACCTGCCTCGCGTCCCGAGGAAACGTCGAGCAACTGGTCGCGCGAGAGAACGCGGTTGGGATTTTCCGCCAATGTCTTGAGTATGCGAAATTCCCCTGCCGGCAGGGAAACCACCACACCGTCATTGTCGACCAGGTGACGCGCATCGATATCGAGCGTCCAGCCGGCGAAATGCAAGGCCTTCGCCGCGCGCGTTTGATCGCGGCCTTCGCCCGTGCGGCGCAGGATATTTTTTACCCGCGCCAGTAACTCACGCGGGATGAAAGGCTTGTGCAAATAGTCGTCGGCGCCCATTTCCAGCCCGACAATGCGATCCATCTCGTCGCCGCGCGCCGTCAACATCAGAATAGGCGTGCTCGATTGGGTGCTGAGCTTGCGGCACAAGCTAAGACCATCTTCGCCGGGTAGCATCAAGTCGAGAATGACAAGGTCGATCGACTGGCTCTTGACCTGTTCCCACATTTGCGGCCCGCCATCGGCCAGCAGCACGTTGTAGCCGCGTTCGCCAAAATACTCCAACAACAATTGCCTGAGCTCCGCATCGTCGTCGACGATCAATAACGTCTTATCCATGAACTGAATTCTTCCCTGCAAACAGGTATCAGCATAGCGCCACTGCAGTGGATTTGGTTGGCATCGCGTCCAATTCTTACAAACATTTACTGTCCATTAACAATTTGGCGCACTCCGGCAATGTATCGTTTACGTCCATGGGGTCTAATTCCTGAACGCGCTTCGGTGCGAAATGCGTTCCCTGTAACCAGTAACAGCAAAGGAATCAACGTGGTCCCCTTCAACAAGCAATTGAGAATCGTCATCCGCCTGCTCCTTATCGGCTCCCTGGGTGCTTCGCTCGCGGCGTCTGCCGCGGATGTGCCGGCTGGCGCTGTGCCAAATCAGGCGGCCACGGAACAGGCAGGCAAACAGGCCATGAAACAGGAATGGGCCAAGCATCGTGAGGAATGGATCAACCACATGATCGCCCGCATGGCAGAACGCCTGGAAATCAAGGCCTCGCAACAAGCTGCCTGGCAGGCATATGGTAAGGCGCTGGAATCTGCTTTCGAATTTCCCGAAGCAAGACCGGAAGGAAAGACCGATGCGGCCAGCATGGCACGACAGCATGCCGACATGGCGGCGGCGCACGCCCAGAAATTGGCGCGCATTGCCGACGCGACTGCAAAACTTCAGGAGGTATTGAACCCCGATCAACGCAAAACGCTCGATCAAATGGTCGCACATGCGATGCATCGTCGCATGCACCGGTTCCACGGCGGATTCGGCATGCATCACGGTCATGGCGATGAACAGGGCGCCGAAGGGTGGCGCCACGATGGACGCGCCGGCAATGAGGGGGAAGGGTATCGGCAGCATGATGGCCGGCCTCCGGAATCCGGACACAACTAATATTGCGCGGCACGGAACTAGCCGCACAATTGTCAATCAAATTGAAATACATTAAAGTGGTAGTGCACTTGGGCCGTCCTTTGCGGATCGTGCCGATGGTTTTCAGGGATGTCGGCATGAGGGAGGTGTGATGAGAGTGACGCATGTCAATTTTGCGCGCGGTTTTCGCGGCGGGGAACGCCAGACCTTCAATTTGATTGAAGGCCTGGCCAAACTCGGGGTGGGGCAACTACTGGTTTGCCGCAATGAGTCGGAATTGGGTCGACGAGTGAGGGCGCTCGGTGTCGACACGATTGAAGCGCATCACCCGCTGCTCGGCCATGTCAGATCGCCCAGTGTCGATCTTATCCATGTGCACGAGGCAAGGGGCGCCTACTGGGCTGCGATCGAAAACCGTCTGCGCAACATACCGTACGTGATCACCCGCCGCATACCCAATCCCTTGTCGCGCAGCCGGATTACTGCCTGCGTGTATGCGCATGCGGAGAAATTGTTCGGCGTGTCCCAGGACGTGTCGGTGCGCCTCGCGCGGCAGACCGGCCTGCAAGTCGAGACCGTACTGAGTTCTGCGGCAGGTTTCGTCGCGCATGGCGACGTGGTCAGAAAAACGCGTGAGAGCATTGGCGGCGGACCCGTTATTGGTCATGTCGGCGCTTTGCACGATCACCATAAAGGCCAGTCGGTACTGATACGGGCATTTCAGGTGCTAAGTCGGGACTATCCGGATGCGCGTCTGATATTCGTCGGAGACGGTGCCGATCGCGCCATGCTGCAAGAGCTTGCGCAGGGCGACAAGCGCATTCACTTTGCCGGCTTTCAGGAAGACGTGGGGTCATGGATTGCCTTGATGGATGTATTTTGCTTCCCCTCGCGTGAAGAGGGGCTTGGTTCTTCGGTATTGGACGCGATGAGTTTGGGTGTCCCCGTCGTGGCGGCCGCAGTCGGCGGCCTGCCTGAATTGATCGGGCGCAATGAGCGCGGTCTGTTGGTCCCGGACCACGATCCGCACCGATGGGACGCCGCCATCCGCCGGGTACTGACGGAGAAAGAGTCGGCCCGAGCATGGATCGATGCCGGTCTTGATTTTGCTGGCAGCAATGGTGTAGCAGCCATGAGCAAGGCCTACCTTTGCGAATACCAGCACATATTGTCACAACGGCGCTCTCGCGCGAAGCAGTCAGCTGTGGATTCCCAGTACAGTTGAGATCCCAGCCTTCGGGAAATCAACGAGTTAGGTCTCTTGTTAGTAATGATGGGCCTGCCATCGCCCCGAGGCTCGCCCGCAATCCATGAAATGCCGGATAATCCGCTGTAATCAAGGTCGTCGGAATTTGTTCCATGTAGTTACAAAAGCGCCCTTTTTTCTCGAAACGGCGGCGAAATTCCGATTGCGCAAAGCGATTGCCCAGACGCGGCACGATGCCGCCGCCGATATACACACCGCCGGTCGCGCCCAAGGTTAGCGCCACATTGGCGGCGGCGTTGCCAAGCATGCCGCAAAAAGCCTCGACTGTGTCGCCGCAAATGCCGCATTGGCCGTCCAGCGAGCGCTCGACGATTTGTTGCGCGGTGAGCGGTGTCTGTTCCTCAGGGATTCCCGCCCGTACCGCCAGTGCCCTGTAGATGATGGGCAAGCCAATGCCGGATAACAACCGTTCGACCGATACGTGCGGATGTTCTCGCCACGCATATTGCAGGATGTAATCTTCAACTTCATTGGCCGGCGCGAAATTGGCGTGGCCACCTTCGGTTTCCAGTGCGATCCATTCGCCCTTGCACGGAATCAACGCGGAGACGCCAAAACCCGTGCCTGGCCCAACCAACCCGACGACACCGCCAACTTTGGCCGAACCGCCGCCGATTTGCCGCTTCTCGCTTTCAAGAAGCAAAGGGATGGCCAGTGCCAGAGCCTTGAAGTCGTTGATCAGGTTGACAGTCGCGAAACCGAATTCCTGCGCCAATGCGTTCGATGAGATCGTCCAATGATGATTTGTCATTCTTGCTTCGCCACCATCGACCGCAGCCGCGATTGCCAGGGCTGCCTGCGTGACTTGGTCCGCGCCGGCGTGTACGGCTGCCGGTGAACTCAGATAGGACTGCATGGCCAGCCCGAGGCTCGCGTAGGCGCTACATGGCAACACGGCGATGGCCTCGATCTCGCCGGGTGCGGTTTCCAGGGCAAAGCGGGCGTTCGTGCCGCCGATATCGGCCAGCAATCTCGGCGCTTGTTCGCGCCTTGCAAAACGTTTCATGACCAGCTTTCCGTTGACGATTGATTCGATCATTTTTTTGGCCTACGTTCGCTTCAGTGGGCGATGCCGGTCGCCGGCACTTCATCAGAAGCAAGCTTGCTTGGCGTGCTCACAAACAGGACGGCGACGGCGGCGCAAAGGAGCAGGGCGCCGGCAAGCCGGATCACGTTTTCCGGATTGCCGCTCAACCAGCTCTGATAAAACAAGGGGAGCGTAAAAATCTGGATGATCATCGGAATCACGATGAACATATTGAAGATGCCCATGTACACGCCTGTGCGGTGTGCCGGTATGCAGCCCGCCAGCATGATGTAAGGATTGCCCATCAGGCTGGCCCATGCCATGCCCACGCCGATCATCGGGATGAACAGCAGGGCCGGCGTATGAATCTGCGGAATGAATTGCATCCCGATACCTGCAAGCGTGAGGCAGATCGCATGGCACAACTGCGGGCCGAGGCGGCGCGTCACCGGCACCAGCGCAAAAGCGGCGATGAACGCTACTGCGTTATAGAAGGCGCCGATCTTGCCGTTCAGCAGGCCGGCATCGCGAAACTGCGCCGAAGCCTGGTCGCTTGTGCCATAGATCGTATGAGCCAGCGACAGCATGATGTACTGCCAATAGCAAAACATGGCATACCACTGGAACAGCTTGACCAGCGCCAGCTGTTTCATGGTGAGCGGCATCTCGATAATGGCAAGCCGGATTTCCGACAACGCGCCGCGCAGGCCGAGCGGCGCACTCTGCATGGCTTGCACCTCTTCCGGCGTCGGCAGGATTTCCTTGGTCGTCTTCAATGTCCACAATATCGAGCCGATGGAAAAAATGGCGCCGATCAGAAATGCCGCAATCACTACATGCGGAATGCCACTGATGCTGACCGCGTCCTTGTTCATGCCGAACCAGACCAGGATAGACGGCGTCAGGTAAGCTATCGTCTGCCCCAGTCCGGTAAACGCACTTTGCGTCAGGAAGCCGACGGGATGCTGGCGCTGGTCGAGCTTGTCGCTGACGAATGCACGGTAAGGCTCCATCGTAATGTTGTTGGCGGCATCGAGTATCCACAGCAGGCTCGCCGCCATCCACAGCGTCGGGCTGAACGGCATCAGGAGCAAGCCTATGCTGCAAAAGATTGCACCGATCAGGAAGTAGGGTGTGCGCCGGCCCCACCGTGTGACCGTACGATCACTCATTGCGCCGATCAGCGGTTGCACCAACAGTCCGGTAATCGGTCCGGCCAGCCAAAGCAGGGGCAAGCTGCCTTCATCGGCGCCGAGGTATTTGTAGATCGGACTCATGTTGCTTTGCTGTAGGCCGAAGCTGAACTGGATGCCGAAGAACCCGACATTCATGTTCACGATTTGCCAGAACGACAGTAAGGGGCGCTTCGTATGCATATTCATGCCTGTGCCTGTGCTCATTCCGGTTCCTTGTCCTGGTCCCATTGACGTAACCATGTCTGATAGAACGCCAGATCCGGCGCGACAGCGCCGCGCAGGGTGCAAATCGAAGCGGCAAATGCATGCGCTCGCTCCAGGGCCATTTCAGTCGCCCAGCCTTTAAGCAAGCCGGCGAGAAATATCGCAGAAAAGGCGTCGCCGCATCCGACGGTATCGACCACTTCAATTGATGCGGACGATGCCGCACCATGGTACATGTTGCCGGCCCGGTCGAGATACACGTAGCCGCGTTCGCCGAGCGTGACAATGATCGCCTGCAACGAGAACAGCCGCGCCAGCCCCTGCAATGCCGATTGCAACTCGGCGCGCGAGGCATCGTCTGACGGCTCGATAGGCAGATCGCCGAAACACAGCTTTGTTGGTCGCAGCACCAGGCGCAGTTCATCTTCGTTAAGTTTGACGATATCGGCAAGGCCGAGGGAATCAGAGATGATGGCGGATGTAAATTGCCCATCGCGCAAATTCAAATCGAGGAAGGTAAGCGCATCGGTGTTTGCCAGAAGCGCACGCAGGCATGCACGCGATGTTTGATGGCGCTGTGCCAGGGTGCCGAAGTAGATGCAGCGAGGCGGCTTGCCCTGGAATACCTCGGACACGGTGACGCGGGCACGCTCGACGTCGATGTAATCGTAGGCTTGATCAGGCAGGATGTTGAATTGATGGCTGGACCCTGTCATCTCCACCTTGACCAAACCGGTAGTGTGGTTGCGGTCGATCTGCAGGCCGGTTTCGTCGAGTCCAAACTTGCGTAGTTCGGCGATCACTTCGAACGCGGCATCGTCCTGCCCGACCCTGCTGATCAACAATGGCGGGCATCCCAAGGCGGCCAGGGTTCGCGCAACATTGAACGGCGCGCCGCCAATAACCCGTGCAGCGGGGAAATCGTCGATCAGTGTTTCACCAAAGATCACCAATTCGGCTGGTCGTGAGGTGCATTGGCGCGTTGCATTATCTTCCGACTTGGCGGAGTGCATCGGCGAAATCATGGCATCGATCCTTGCGGTTGCTGTTGCGCCCCGGTGCGGGGTTGGAGCCATAGCTGAGACCAGGGGGAAAGAAAAGTCGGTTCCTGAACAAATTGCCCGGACAAGACGTCGACCCACCCGTCGACCAATGACAAGCCTGGGGACGACGACGCGATTTGTGCCACGTCGATCGCCACAGATTGCGCAGAGAAATTGCCAATATAAAGAATGGCATTGCTTGCGCCGGTGCCTGTGTCAATGCCATCATTGCCGTTTTTGTCGTCGCGCGATGGGCCGCGCGCAAATGCCAACAGTGCCTTGTTTCCGCCGTCGAGCAAGGTACGCGGCGCCGTCGCGGCGAGTTGCGGCAAGCTGCGGCGTTTTTGTGTCAATACACATAGGGACTGGTACACGTCGCCCGCGCGGGTTCGCGCGTCATGGCGTGCCGCATAGGCTGTTTCGTCAAGGAAGGGGCGCTGCAGCCACCGGCTATCGGTTTGCCGCGCCGGATCATCAAGAAAACTCATGTCGTTCTCTTGCGCCAATTCATCACCCATGTAAAGCAGCGGCAGGCCGCCGAAGCAGTATGCCAGACCGAATAGCAAAAGCATGCGCTGTTTTGCCATATTCAGGCCGATTGCGGATTGCGTGCCGGAAAATCCCACCAGCGAAGCGGTCATGCCGTTGGTGCCGTGCACGCTGGCGGGATCGCTGCTTTGGAATGCCACTCCGCGAGCAAAACTTTCACCGGCGCCGGCGAAGAACGCCGACACGCCGGCCAGGCGCTCGGATGCAGTCCGGCCGTCTGGTGAGGCCTCGGCGCGCAATACGTTCCAGCCGATATCGTCGTGGCAGCGCACATAGGTCAGCCATGAGCGCGCGCCGGTCATTTCCGGCGTATTCCTGATGACATTGCGCAATAGGTCGGCATCCTGTTCGGCAAGGGCGGCCCAGGCCGCCGACATGAGGGTGCTGTGATAAGCCAAATGGCATTCACGCACGCCGTGTTCGCCGCCGACATAGGATGGTAACTCGCTGGTCGGCACAATGGCTTCGGCTTTCAATAGCACGCCCGGAGCAACAATATCGACTATGGCGCGCATTGCCTGCAAGATCCAATGCGCCTCCGGCTGGTTCATTCCATTGGTTCCTTCACGCTTCCAGAGAAACGCGGTGGAATCGAGACGGAAAACTTCGATTCCCTGGTTCGCCAGATGCAGCAAGGCGGCGATCATCACCAGGAACACTTCCGGATTGCTGTAGTTGAGATCCCACTGATAGGGGTAGAACGTGGTCCATACCCAGCGGTTCAGTGCTTCGTCGTAGGTGAAATTGCCCGGCGCCGCCTGCGGAAAGATTTGCACCAAGGTCTTTTCGAATACATCGGGAACCTTGCGATCGGCAAATGTATGGAAAAATGCGCACGCCTCGGCATTGCCTCCTTTGGCTGCAAGAGCCCAGGGATGGGTGTCGGCAACATGGTTCAAGACGAAGTCCGAGCAGAGGCTGATGCCCGCCTGCCGCAACGCCGTTGTCAAACCGCGCAAATCCTCCATGGTGCCCAGTGCAGGCTCGATCGCATCGAAGCTCGCGACGGCGAAACCGCCGTCGTTTTCCCCCTGCCGCATCTGCAAAAACGGCAACAGGTGCAAATAGGTTATGCCCAATTCCTGCAAGTGGGGAATCCTTTCCTTGACGCCGGAAAGCGTTTTCGCAAAACGGTCGACGTAGGCGCAATATCCAAGTGCCTCCTGGCGCATGAACCAGGTTGGATCGCTGCTGCGGCTTGCATCGAGTATCTGCAATTCGTCTGGACGCGATGCCAACGCAGCGCCTACCGCATCGGATAGACGCGCCAGCCAAGCTGCATGGTCGTTTTGATGTCCATATAGCTTGTGCAGGCGATCCATCAAAATCGGCGCCGTCTCTTCGTAGCGTCGCACGATTTCGTTCTTGCGCGAGGTCGATTGTTGCGCAAGCAGGTTGGCGCGAAATTCGTCGTTCATCGATGTTATTGACGTCATGTTCAATCTTTTGTGGAAATGCGTTGGATTCGTCATGCGCTCTCGCCGCCATGAAGGCGATTAGCAACAGTAAATCCAGTCGGGCAGAGTTTTGTGGTTGGAATCGATTATCCATACAAAATACTTCAATTGCAATCGTTTGTATAATTTTCTATATTGCAGTGCAATGTAACGTAAGCACCAGATGCCGGTTGATGCTCAATTCGCGACAAAAACAACAGCTTGTCTTCATTTCGTCTTGCGAATTGAGATGCTGAGTTATTTATACTAAATGCCTATGAAAAATCTGAAAATTCCTTATCTTTATGTGCGACTTTTCTATTTTGTGAAGCCGCATTTTACGGGTGATGATTGAGATAGTTTTTGTTTGATGCGACGCACGATTGCAATCGATTGCAAAAAGATTGATAATTACTTCGCTCACTATCATCGACCATAAAATATGCCGGAGAGTGATCGACGGAAATCGATGGGAAGGAGCAAGCAAACTTCGACGAAATTCGAATGTGGCGTCTGGATAGAGTCAGGCGTAGGCGCGGCTGATGGAATGGGGATGACAACCGATACGATGGCGTAATCGAGCTGATATGTTCCAAGGCCGCGACAGGTATACGTGGTTCAACGTCTGTCCATTCGAATTTCATTTACGGCCCATAATTACATGTAGAGACAACCATGAAGAGAAATGCGAAGAAGATGAGCTGCCTGGCGGCGGCGGTATCACTGGCGATGGCGCAAATGAATGCGGTGTACGCGCAGGATGCACAGCAAAGCGGAGCAGAGGCCCCGGTGGCCAAGCCGACAGGTGGCGACAAAGGCAACACGTTGAACCTGGATCAGATTGTCGTTACCGGCTCGCCTGTGCGCATCTCGAAGATGAATTCCAGCAGCTCGCTGAGCACCTTGAGCGCCGATCAAATCGAATTGGCCGCGCCGACCAGCGTGGCGGATCTTTTCCGCGACATTCCCGGGATTCACTCGGAAGCGTCGGGCGGTGAGGGCAATGCCAATATCACGGCACGCGGCATTCCGATTTCGGCCGGCGGCTCGCGCTATATCGGCTTCCAGGAAGATGGCGTGCCGGTGTTGCTCAACGGTGACTATGCCTTCGTGACACCCGATATGTTCATGAAAGTTGATGGCACACTCGGCCATGTCGAGGCAGTGCGCGGCGGCCAGTCTACCGTGTTGGGATCGAACTCGCCTGCCGGCATCATCAACTTCATCACCAAGACCGGTGAAGATCAGGGTGGTAGTGTCGGCGTCAGCAAGGGACTCGGCTTCAACGAAAACCGAATCGACTTCGACTATGGCGGGCATTTGTCGGAATCGACACGCTTTTTTGTTGGCGGTTTCTTCCGTCAAGGCGATGGGCTGCGCGACAGCAGTTCGCCGATCGAAAGCGGCGGCGAGATCAAGGGAAATATCACGCACGACCTTGGCGGCGGCAGTTTCATTCGGTTGACGTTCAAGCATCTTGATGACCAGACCCCGACCGATTTGCCGGTATTGTTCAGCCCGAGCAATGGCGCAGTGATCGCCGCTGCCACCAAGGGCAATCCGATTACCATCGGCGCCCTGGCAGGTATTGATCCGCTCAAGGCCAGCTATTATTCGCCTTACTGGCCCGGTATCGTCACCCGTAACGCCAACAATACCCTGACGACCACGGATTTGAACAACGGGCTCACCGTGCGCGAGAATGCGCTTGGTCTGGTTGGTTCGTTCAACCTGGGTAATGGTTGGGCGCTGGACGATACCCTGCGCAAATCGACAAAAAGTGGCGGATTTGAAGGCGCCTATCCGACCGGCCCTTCGTTTGCCGCATCTGCCGGGACGATCTATGCCGCAGGTCCGAATGCGGGCAAGCCATATGCCGGCGGCGTGACCGAGCTGGCAGCATTTAACGCGTCATTCGACGATCTTGGCAGCACGGTGAATGCGCTCAAGCTCTCAAAGACTTTCAATTTGGCCGGCTCAAGTAAGTTGACGGCGCTGTTTGGCTGGGACTTGAATCAACAAATCGTCGACGTCACGCAAAACCTGCCGCATTATCTGTTCACCACGAGCAGTAATCCAATTCCTCTAAACGGATTGAATGGCGGCGGTGTTGCGACCGATGCCACCGGCCTGTTGCCAACTGCGAACGGTTGGGGCGCCACGACGCGCGCCACCAAGTACACGGTCGACTCACCCTACGTCAGCCTTTCCTACGAGGCAGGCCCCTGGAATCTCGATGCAGGATTGCGTCGTGACATGGAAAATGCGTCCGGTTGCCAATCCAATGCCGGCGCGCCGGCAGCAGCAACCCCTTTCATACCGGGCCTGTTCCCGACCACGTGCGGCCAGACCGTCAATTACAGCGTGTCCAACAACTCCTATTCGCTTGGCGCCGACTATCGCGTCTCGAAGGATCTGGCCTTCTTCGCGCACTATAGCGATGGCGCTTCGTTCAATGTGATTGAACGTCTTGGCAGTCAGCCACTGGATGGATCGGCGCCGATCCCGATCAACACGGTCAAACAGTTGGAAGGTGGCGTGAAATGGCGCGCCGGTGGGTTCAGCAGTTTCGTGACCTTGTTCAATGCCAAGACGTCGGAATCGAATTATGATCTGACGACCGGTATCACCACGGCCAATACGTACAATGCCAATGGCGTCGAGATCGAGGCTTCTTATCGTCAGGGTGGTTTCAATGTCAGCGGCGGCTTCACTTATGTCGATGCAACAATCTCCACATCCAACGTGGCCAGCGCAGTAGGCAATGAGCCGCATCGTCTGGCGCCTTATACGTACCAGGTCTCGCCTTCCTTCACATTTGGCGAATTTACGGTAGGCGGCAGTGTGATAGGCACGGCCAAATCTTACGGCGACGATCAGAACACGATCATCATGCCGGCGTTCGCGACCGTGAACATGTTCGGCAACTACCAGTTCGATATGCATACCTCGGTCTGGTTCAGTGCAAACAATTTGTTCAATAGAATTGGTTGGACTGAGTACGACGCCGGCCAGGGCGCGCGCTCGATCAATGGCAGGACGATGAAAGCCGGGATCAAGTATACGTTCTGATTTTTGCTTCTCGCAGTAAGGATTATTTCGAGTTGTTCCCTGTATGGCCCTGTTTGACCGTGCTCGCGAGAGCACGGTTTTTTTATCTCAAGTTCAGGACGTTTGAATCGCGGCAGGATCGCAGCGCGTGATCGTCAGCCGGCTATTTCGAATCCGCTATTGCGCGCCGGTATTGCACTCGTTTCCCGCTTGATCAATTGAGTAGGCAACAGGCGCGGGCTTGCGACATGATTTTCGACCAATTCCAGCAAAGTTTCAATCAGCAATTCGCCGGCTTTGTCGATCGGTTGCCGTATGGTGGTCAAGGACGGGTGGAAGTTGCGCGCCAGTTCAATGTCGTCGTAACCGACCACAGCCACGTGTTCCGGCACGCGTTTCTTGTCGTCCCTGAGTTTGCCGATGGCGGAGGTCGCCAACAAATCGCTGCAGGCGAACAGGCCGTCATACTTGGCATGCCGTGCTTTCAATTCCTCGATCGCCAATCGCCCGGCGCCTTCGAGAAACGAGGCGTTGACGATCAGCGTTTCATCGTATGCTATGCCATGCTTGGCCAGTGCCTTGCAATAACCGTCGTGGCGATGCGCCACTTCGGGTAGCTGGATGTCGCCGAAAAAGGCGATGTGTTTGCGCCCGGTTTTGATCAAATGTTCGGTGGCGAGAAATCCGCCCGTTACGTTGTCGCTACCGACTGTGGCATATAGTTGTTGCGGCAGTTGGGCGCCCCACACCACAATCGGTATCTGGCGCGCCGCCAATTGGTTCAGTTGATCGTGGTGACGCCATTGCCCAATCAGGATTACCCCGATCGCCCGACCGGTTTCATAGGCCTGGGCAGCCGCGTAGAGCTTTTCTGAATCGACCCGGGTGAGCAGCATGTCCAACCCCCGATCCGTCAATGCGTCGGCAATGCTGCCCAACAAGCTGAGGAAAAACGGGTCGGAGAGATGCTGGCGTTTCAAACTGTCGAACGGCACCACGACCGCGACGGTGCGGTTTTGGCCCAGCCTCAGGTTCTGCGCGCCGACGTTGACTGAGTAATTGAGCGACTTCGCCAGCTCTTCAATGCGACGCCGTGTTTCTTCATTGACCAGAGGGCTGCCGGAGAGTGCACGTGAAACCGTCGATGTTGATACGCCTGCCAGGCGCGCAATGTCCGCCATTTGCATGCGGCGCTTGTCAGCAATGGAAAGCGGGGACGTCTCGGCGACGATAGGTTTTGGCATCGGCGGCAGGTCAGATTAAGGAGTTGCGGCAGAGCAGGCATTCCTGCCCATGTAGCAATCAAGGTTAAGGCCAAGATTCTACACGGCAAACGGCGATTTAGAACACTCGTGCCATTTAATGTGCCTGCCAAATCGGGTCTCAGACAGCAATTTCCTGCCGTCCGTCGGAACTGCACCTGGAACCTGCCAACCCTATTTAT
>DATBQE010000136.1:0-9753 GCA_036561005.1 Burkholderiaceae bacterium
TGGTCTTGGGTCTCCACCCCCTCAGCGATAACCGACAGCTTGAGGCTGTGCGCCATATGGATAATGGCCTTGGTGATGGCTGCATCGTCGGGGTTGGTAGTGACTTCACGGATGAACGCGATGTCCACCTTTAGCTTGTCGATAGGAAAACGTTTCAGATATGCCAGGCTGGAGTAGCCGGTGCCGAAATCGTCGATGGAAATCTTGACCCCGAGGTCGTTGAGGTGTCCGAGCAATACCGTGGTTTGATCGGGATTTGCCATCAATGCGCTCTCCGTCAATTCAATTTCCAGAAATTCGGGAGCCACGTCGTATTCTTTTAACGCGTCCATCACGTCGGCTTCGAGGTGAGTGTCGTAGAATTGTTTTCCGGATACATTGATCGCGACCTTCATCGGGCGGTGTAGCAATTTGTGCCAGATACTGATCTGACGGCATGCGGTCCGCAATACCCAAGTTCCGACGCGTACGATCAGCCCGGTGTCCTCAAGAATGGGGATAAAATCGGCCGGCGACACCAGCCCATGCCCTGGGCGAGACCAACGTATCAGTGCTTCCGCGCCAATGATTTTTCCACTACTGATCGACACCTGGGGCTGGAAATACAAAGTAAATTCATTATTTTCCAGCGCGCGGCGCAAGGCGTTTTCCAGTTCCAGGCGTTTTTGCGCCTGGGTATTCATCTCCTGCGTGAAAAAGCGATACGTATCCCTTCCTGATTCCTTGGCCTGGTACATCGCCGTATCGGCGAACTTGATCAGCGTTTCGGGATCGCGCGCATCGTCGGGGAAAATCGTAATGCCTATGCTGGCCGCGATGGTGACCTCATGCTCGCGCAAATTGAAAGGTTGACGCAAAACTTCGTGAATTTTTTGCGCAATCAGGGCGGCGGTCTGCTGTCCTTCCGGAATCGTCAGTATGAGCGCGAATTCATCACCGCCAATGCGGCCTATCGTGTCGCGCACGCGTACGCAAGATAGCACGCGCAAGGCAAACTGGCGCAGCAACTCGTCGCCAATCGGATGACCCAGTGTGTCGTTCACATTCTTGAATCGGTCCAGATCGACAAACAAAACCGCCACTTGCGATTGATGAATGGCTGCCTGCTGCAGTGCATGGGTCAGTGTGTTATAAAACAGCATGCGATTAGGCAGGCCGGTCAAGGTATCATAGTGAGCCAGTTGCTTCAGTTGCCGCTCGGCTTCCCTGCGTTCCGTAATATCGCGCGCGATCACGACCATGATCCAGCTCGCATTGGTTTGCACGACGCGACGCACGATTTCCACGGGCAAGCTGGCGCCATCCTTGCGCCGCAATTCAACCTCCGTCGTCCCCTCCGGCCCGCTGTAAGTGAAAATCTGGTTGTACAATTGTGTTGCGTATTCGGTCGAGTTGTCGGGCTTGCCATCAATCCCGACCAGGGTGTTCCAATCGCTTCGGCCGCTTAAGCTCTCCGGGCTGATGGCTAGAAGTTCCGCGCGGCTGTAGCCGAGCAGTTCGCAGGCCGTATTGTTGACGTCAAGCAGGCGCATCGTGGCATGGTCGAGCAAAAAGATTGCATCGGCACTTGCGTCCATAGCGCTGCGGAAGCGCCGCAGTTCGTCCATAACACGCATTCGCGCCGCCATCTCCGCCTCCAGCTGTGCGTGATGGTTGCGCGCCTGGTCCATTAAAAGCAGATTGTCGTAGGCCACTGCGAGTTGCGCTGCGACGGTCGAAGCGATTTTTTCGTCGATTTCACTGAATTTGTTCGTGCCCAGCTTATCGACGAGGTAAAGCCAACCGAGGTTCTTGCCGCGTGTGGGAATCGGCACGCCAAGAAAGGAATGAATCGGCGGGTGGGCACCGTCGAAGCCGAGGTTTTTCGGATCTCCGTCCTCATTCACCAGGCGGACCGGTTCGCGCTGTTTGAGCAACTCCCCGAGAACGCCACGAAAAGGCATCGCCGTGTTCAGCCGTGGCATCGCGTTGACGTCCAGGCCACAGGTGACAAAATGCTGCAGGTGCAGTCCTTTTTCGTCAAGAATTCCAATTGCCGCATATTTGGCGAGGCAAATATTCTGCGCAACCTTGCAGCCGGATTTCAGCAGGCCCACCTCGTCTCGCTCTGCCGTGAGCTGTATGCCCAAGTCAATCAGTGAAGTGAGACGCAAACTCACGGCCTGCAGACTCGCAAGCGATTTGCTGATGCGCTGCGACATTTGCAATAAACCCTTGTCGCTGCCGGTTGCGATTTGCGAAATTAGATGGTTGCTGGTTTCAAGTTCGAACAGATACTCGCTGACTTGGTTGTCGATCGAATAATAGCGACTCGTTTCGGGCGGCGGCGGATTGACCAAAGGATGGTTGGCGTGGTCCGCCGGCAACCCCAAGGCGTCATTGACCTTCATCAATATCAGATCCGGGTCCGAGGGCTTAGGCAACACCCATCGTACGTTGCAAGCCAACGCCATCATGTTCGCCTCGCGTTCGCGATAGTTGGCGGTGTAAAAAATGACCGGGATGTCGCGGATAGCATCCGCCGCGTGAAGGCGGCTGACGAATTCGTAGCCGTCCATATGGGGCATCAAAATATCGGTGATGATCAGGCCCGGTATGCGCTCTCGCGCCAATTTCAAACCCTGCAGGCCGTCTGCAGCCTCGATCAATTCGTGGCCGCAATATCCCAACAGGGCGAGCAAGAACTCGCGGCTGAGAACGTCGTCATCAACTATCAATATGACGGCCAATTGTCTCCTTTCTGCATCTGCCGGACTTAAACGCCGCCAACAAGACAGTCGGAGGTAGCCTCTCGACCTTATCGAGGGTAGGTTCAGGCTCCCATCGATTGCATGTCATGCCTGGAGCATATTTAACCGGCGGAGATCATGACCGGTAGCGATTGCATTGCCGCGTTTATTCCCATGGTACGCTGCCTCAAGTCTTCTTGAAATTGATTTTAGTGCTGTTCGGCAATATAGCAAGGCGCATTTTCCGCCGGGCCCCATTTCCATCACCTCAAGAGATGCCTGTTCAAAATATCATGGCAACGTTCAATCAATAATGACCTGCAATGAGAGCGAAAGTTCACTCAAAGAAATATCAATTCGATCATCAATGTGACAAAAAATAGACGTCAAGTATGATTGGAGGTGAATTGTGTGCAAATTCGCCTGAACCTGTGGCAATTTCCTTCGTGGGTGGCGCGCCGCGATTGCCAATTCGCCCTTTATGGCGATATTCTGTCAACACCACGCATCAGATTGCGGCATAAGACAAAATGATGACAGCGCTTGGCCACCCAAAGACGTCGGCATGCAATCGTTGCAAGATTTTTGCATGCAATTTTCTCTTGGGATGTCTGCTTGTTTTAATGTGCCTGCCGTTAAGGGCCTTTCCGGCCCAGCCGGCCGATCTGTCCGGCGTTGGCGAATGGCAGGTAAAAGCAGCCTATTTATACAAGTTTGTCAGCTACATCGAGTGGCCGGATCACACGTTCGCGGCGCCCGATACGCCAATTACCATTGGCGTACTGGGCGGGGACACGCTGGCGGACGCACTCACCAAGATCGTTGAAAATCGCACCGTCAACGGGCATGCCGTTACCGTGCGCAAAATGAAGGTGGCTGACCCGCTGTCTGGAATCAATGTTTTGTTCATCGGGGCGGCGGACGAAGCGCACTCCGGCGAGATCATTGCGTCGTTGAAGGGGCAACCGATCCTGGTAGTGACCGAGTCCGAGCAGGCTTTCGCGCGTGGCAGCATGATCAATTTTGTCTTGGTCGAGGGGCGCGTGCGCTTCGAGGCCGCGCCCAGAGCGGCCCGACAAAACAACCTGACAATCAGCGCGCGCCTTCTTGCTGCCGCGTATCGTGTATTGGCCGAGACATCATGAACCGCCCGCTATCGCGCACAATCAGGCAAAAACTGCTAACGGTGGTGTTATTGACCACGCTGGTGGCGTTGGTTGTTGGGCTCAGCGCGATCATTCTCTTCAACTTGCGCACCGACCGTCGCAATTTTGTCGCCGACATGAATACGCAGTCGGAGTTGTTGGGGCACATGACGGCACCCGCCTTGAATTTTGACGACAAGCAGCTCGCGCTGCAAAATCTCAATCTGCTGAAGATTCGCCCCGGCGTGCGGGCTGCGGCGATTTACGATGCGCAAGGCCGGCTGTTCGCACATTATCGGGCGCCCGGCGATAATCAGGATGTGCCGCCAACCGCGCAAATCGAATCGGTCAATTTCGACGGAACGGCGCTGGTGGTGTCCAAGCCCATCGTGCAAGACGGTGCGTTTATCGGAACGGTGTACCTGCGTGCCGATTTCGCCTTGCTCGACAAAGTTCTCGGTTATCTTGAAATTGCAAGCGTTGTGTTATTGGTCGCCATGTTGAGCGCTTTGGTGTTTTCGCTTCCCCTGCAAAGAAGCGTGACTGACCCCGTTCTCGCCATCGCCGACATCGCGCGCGACGTCGTCGCGCGGCGCGACTATTCGCGGCGCGCTCACAAAACCAGTAATGACGAAGTTGGCGCCCTGGTCGATTCGTTCAACAACATGCTGGCCGAAATCGAACGCAGCACGCGCGAGCTGGAAAATTCCAACCGGGAAATCGCGCATGAAGCAAGCGAGCGAAGCCGTGCGCAACAGGAAGTCATGCGCCTCAACGTCGAGCTAGAAGGACGCGTGCACGAACGGACTGCCCAATTGGAAGAAACCAATACAAAACTGGAGCTTTCGAAAATCGCCGCGGATCAAGCGAACCAGGCGAAATCGGCATTTCTCTCGAGCATGAGCCACGAGCTGCGCACGCCGTTGAACGCAATTCTCGGCTTTGCTCAGCTATGCGGTTCGGATTCTTTGCCTGTAACCGAAGAACAAAAGAAGGAATTCATCACCCACATCATCAAGGCAGGCAAGCATCTCTTGGTTCTCATCAATGAAGTGCTCGACCTCGCCAAAGTCGAATCGGGGACGCTTTCCTTGTCACTCGAACCCGTCAGCTTGGCCGAAGTTATGTCCGAGTGTCAGACCATGATCGCACCGTTGGCGCACAAGCGTGCCATCCAGATTTCTCTGCCTTTTGAGGATTCTCCCTGGGTGCAGGCCGACCGGATTCGTTTGAAGCAGGTATTACTCAATTTGCTGTCCAACGCAATCAAATACAACCGCGAGGGCGGAGCAGTGGTGGTGTCCTATAGCGAAGGTGCTGTAGATCGAGTTCGCATTGCTGTTCAGGATACAGGGGCCGGCATTCTCGAATCGCAGATGTCGCAATTGTTCCAGCCCTTCAACCGGCTCGCGCAGGAGAACAAGGGCGAGGAAGGAACGGGTATCGGTCTCGTGGTCAGCAAGCGACTGGTGGAATTGATGAACGGAAAAATCGG
This sequence comes from Burkholderiaceae bacterium, assembly GCA_036561005.1. Classification (GTDB taxonomy): domain Bacteria; phylum Pseudomonadota; class Gammaproteobacteria; order Burkholderiales; family Burkholderiaceae_D; genus PKWO01. The sequence goes on from DATBQE010000136.1 coordinate 5,370, forward strand.
CGTCACCAGTTCGTCCGGGTTGGGGAGCGTATTCTGGATTGAATTGCGCCGGGTCGACAGGCCACAAGCTGCATCACCTCCGGCGACCCGTGCGCCATTGCAAGCGGATATCTCCAAAGGCGCCGCGACGGGAACCCTCCTGTACGTGGAAGACAATCCCGCGAACCTGAAGCTGATCGAGGAAATGGTTGGATTTCGCAGCGACTTGCAGATGATGACTGCCGCAGACGCCAATCTGGGCATAGAGCTTGCGCAAGCAAATCTTCCCGACGTTATTCTGATGGATATCAATTTGCCCGGAATGAGTGGTGTCGAAGCGCTACGTGTTTTAAGAAACGACACCCGCACGGCGCACATCCCCGTCATCGCACTGACCGCCAACGCCATGCCGAAGGATATCTCGGCAGGCATGGAGGTCGGATTTTACAAATATCTGGTGAAGCCGGTCAATCTCGACGAGTTTTATGCGACGCTCGACAGCGCCCTGGAATTTGCGCGAACGAACCGCAGGACACACGGAAAAAGAGAGGATGCATTATGAAGCGTTCTTCCGTATTGAAGCGTGTAGGCATACTTTCCTTTGCCGGTTTGATTGCCTCGGTTTCTCCGTTCGATTGCGTCTTTGCTGCCGAAGACGGCGGGCAGACGGGCGCGCCGGGCGCCTCGACCTACGACCTGGGGCGCCTGAGCCTGGAAGAATTGGGCAACATCGTCGTGACGTCGGTGTCGAAAAAGCCCGAATCGCTCAGCGATGCTGCCGCGTCGATCTACGTCATCACGCGCGACGACATGCGCCGGTCCGGCGCAACCAGCCTGCCGGAAGCGCTGCGCCTTGCACCGAACCTGGAAGTGGCGCAATTCAGCGCAAGCGGCTATGCGATCAGCGCGCGCGGATTCAATAGCAACAGTGCCAACAAACTGCTGGTGCTGATTGACGGCAGGACCGTCTATTCGCCGCTGTTTTCCGGCGTTTTTTGGGACGTCCAGGACCTCATGCTGGAAGATGTCGAGAGAATCGAGGTGGTTAGCGGGCCGGGCGGCACTTTATGGGGCGTCAATGCCGTCAACGGCGTGATCAATGTCATCACGCGGTCGGCGCAGGATACCCAGGGCGGCCTGGCCACGACCGGCATCGGCAATCGGGAACGCGACAGCAGCGTGCGCTACGGCGGCACGGCCGATGAAGGTATCAGCTATCGCGTGTATGCCAAGACCTTCGATCGCGATCATACGGTGGCGGCAGACGGCAGTCCGGTTGACGACGGCTGGCACCAGAGCCAGGCAGGATTTCGCGTCGATTGGAACCGGCCCGGAGACCGCGTGACCTTGCAGGGTGACGCCTATGATGGCGCCGAGGGACAGCCTGCTCCCGGAGAGGTCTCGGTGTCTGGCGTGACCATACCGCGCGGCCCCGTGCTCACGTCGGGCGGGAACCTGACCGCGCACTGGGACCATATCCTGGACAGCGGCTCTCAACTGAGCGTCGTTTCATATTTCGACCGTACCTCGCGCAATGTCAATCCGACCTTTGCCGATACACTCAACACTTTCGACCTGCAGATCACGCAATCGTTTGCGCCGTTCGGCACGCAAAATGTGAATTGGGGGGCGGAATATCGGCATGGCGACGACTACGTCGCCAGCGGTCGCTATTTTGCCTTCCTGCCTGCGAAACTGGAACAAACCTGGGCCAGTATTTTCGCCCAGGACGAGATGGCGCTCACGCCGAATCTCAAACTGTCCGGAGGCGTGCGGCTGGAACGCAATGACTATACCGGCAATGAGGTCCTGCCCAACCTGCGTTTGGCGTGGAAAGTGAGCGATACGGATCTGCTGTGGAGCGCGCTCTCGCGAACCGTGCGGGCGCCATCGCGCCTCGATCGCGATGCCTACATTCCCGCCGCGCCTCCCTTCCAACTGGCCGGCGGGCCGCAATTCATTTCAGAGGTGGCGAAGGTGTTGGAGATCGGCTATCGCGGCCAGGCGACGCGATCGCTGACCTATTCCGCGACCGTTTTTTATTCCGCCTACGATCACCTGCGCACCGCTACGCTGGGTCCGTCGGGCCGCAACGCTGTATTTGCAAATGGCGCCGAAGGACGCACCGCAGGCGTCGAAATGTGGGGGAACTACCAGGCTGCAACGTTTTGGCGCTTGAGCGCCGGATTTTCCGCCTTGCGAGAAAATTTGCAATTTTATCCGGGTAGCGGGCTACAATTCCCCCAGGTTTACCAAGGGCCAGATCCAGCCCAATGGTGGAGTTTACGTTCGTCGTTTGATCTATCCGGACAAACCGAACTCGATGTGACAGTGCGCCACGTCGGCGCGCTTTCCAGCCCAGTTGTGCCCGCCTACACTGTTGCGAGCGTGCGCCTGGGCTGGACTCCGCGTCGCAACGTGGAGTTTTCTCTCGTCGCGCAAAACCTTCTCGGTAGCGCGCATGGCGAGTTCAATGACGTCGCTTATCGCACCGAATTTGCCCGGTCCGTCTACGTTAAGTTCGTTGGGCGTTTTTGAAATGCAATTAGCAGATTGGTCTGGCAAGGGGATTCATGTAAATGTTGATCCGGATTGCATAAAGACACCGCTGTGCACACTAATTCCCATGTCGCACAGCGTAGGGAAGCGAACGCGCAATTTGCAATCAAAAAAGAAAGTAATTCCAATTGCTGAACCCTTTGTCGCAAACCTGCAAACCGGCTGCGGATTTTCTTCACTTTCCGTTTACCTTAAACAAATTCTGTTGGCTACCGGCGAGGACTCGTCGACAAATTAATGTGGCCGCCTTTCGGCCGTTCAATGGCGACTGGACGATGAAAGTGCCACATTAAGGAATGGGAATTCGACATTTAATGAAATTCGACAATCCGACAGTTGTTAAGCTGCAAAAATCTTAATTTGAACTGTGATCGACACTTCTCTTGAATTCCAGCCAACTCGCCCATATAATTAGCACTCGTTGAGGTAGAGTGCTAACAACGCATTCTCCCGCCAATTTACTTCGTGTCTTGTTGTTTTGATCATCCCAGGTCGCAACAATTCGATGCTTTCAACGCTAACCTATTGATTTTTAAGGAGTTTGTATGAACCTTCGTCCTTTGCACGATCGCGTCATCGTCAAGCGCCTCGACCAGGAAACCAAAACTGCGTCCGGCCTCATTATTCCCGATGCAGCGGCAGAAAAGCCTGATCAAGGCGAAGTGCTCGCTGTCGGCAACGGCAAAATTCTCGACGACGGCAAGGTTCGCCCGCTCGACGTCAAGGTCGGCGATCGCGTTTTGTTCGGCAAATACTCCGGCCAGGCTGTCAAGGTTGACGGCAAAGAAGTGCTGGTGATGCGCGAAGAAGACATCATGGCCATCGTTCAGCAGTAATACGACCATCCACCGAATACTAAGGAGTTATCAACATGGCAGCTAAAGAAGTGATTTTCGGCGATGCCGCCCGTGCCAAGATGGTCGAAGGCGTCAACATTCTCGCCAACGCAGTCAAGGTTACCCTGGGCCCCAAGGGCCGTAACGTTGTGCTGGAGCGCTCGTTCGGCGCCCCGACGGTGACCAAGGACGGCGTTTCAGTCGCCAAGGAAATCGAACTCAAAGACAAGCTCATGAACATGGGCGCGCAAATGGTCAAGGAAGTTGCTTCCCGTACCAGCGACAACGCCGGCGACGGCACAACAACTGCAACGGTTTTGGCTCAAGCGATCGTCCGCGAAGGCATGAAGTTCGTTGCCGCCGGCATGAATCCAATGGACTTGAAGCGCGGCATCGACAAGGCGGTTGCTGCCACCGTTGCTGAGCTGGCCAAGATTTCCAAGCCATGCACGACGACCAAGGAAATCGCACAAGTCGGTTCCATTTCGGCCAACAGCGACACTTCCATCGGCGACCGTATCGCTGAAGCAATGGAAAAAGTCGGCAAAGAAGGTGTGATCACTGTTGAAGACGGCAAGTCCCTGAACGACGAACTCGACATCGTCGAAGGTATGCAATTCGACCGCGGCTACCTGTCGCCTTACTTCATCAACAATCCGGAAAAGCAAGTTGCCATTCTGGACAATCCTTTCGTCCTGCTGTTCGACAAGAAGATCTCGAACATCCGTGACCTGCTGCCGGTACTGGAGCAAGTTGCCAAGGCCGGCCGTCCTCTGCTGATCATCGCGGAAGACATCGAAGGCGAAGCACTGGCTACGCTGGTTGTGAACAACATCCGCGGCATCCTGAAGACTTGCGCAGTCAAGGCGCCTGGTTTCGGCGACCGCCGCAAGGCCATGCTGGAAGACATCGCCATCCTGACCGGTGGCCAAGTGATCGCTGAAGAAGTCGGTCTGACACTGGAAAAAGTCACGCTGGCAGACCTCGGCCAAGCCAAGCGCGTTGAAATC
>DATBQE010000137.1:0-21344 GCA_036561005.1 Burkholderiaceae bacterium
GCCGTAATCGCTGCAAAAACGCTTTGCCTCGAAGGCAATGCCTTGCACCGGTGAGACTGCAAACGACGCACCATCGAACACGAGCTGATCCTGCCCGCCGACCTGATTGACGTAAAGCAGCGGAATCCGGTTGTTGCGGCAAGCGGCGGCGAAAAGTTCATGGCGTTGCGCGCGCTTGCCTATATCGGAGGGGCTGGCATTGATACTCACGATCAATTCCGGCGCGGCGGCCTGCAAGGCGTCGAAGGGGTTGATTTGATAATCGCGCCTGGCGTCGTTCCAGCCGTCTTCGCAAATCATGAAGCCGACCTTGTGCCCGGCAATCGAGAGCGTGCAGGCGACTTCTGGTCCTGGCTCGAAGTGGCGCCGCTCGTCGAAAATGCCGTAGGTCGGCAACAGTTGTTTGTAGTATTCGGCGGCGATGGTGCCGTTGCAAATGGCCAGCAGTGCATTGTGCAGCGGTTTGCCCGACCCTGTGCGGCGGCGCGCGGTGCCAAGCACGCACACCAGATTCGGCAACGCGCGCGATGCCGCCAACACTTTGTCCAATGTCTGATCGAGTTGGGCCAGAAAGCTTTGGTCTTCCAGCATGTCGCCCGGGTAGTAGCCGCACAGCGCCAGTTCGGAAAACACCACCATGTCGGCGCCATCGCGCGCGGCGCGGCGCATGTGTTCGATCACCAATGCGGCATTTCCGTCGAAGTCGGCGATTGTGTAGTTAAGTTGGGCATAGGCCAGTTTCAACATGGCACTATCCTTTCCTTAAACCACAGGGTGATGAAATACCTGGCGCAGATAAGCCAGGAAGGTTTCATCCTTGCACAGCGTCTTGCCGGAAGCGTCGGACAGTTTTGCAACCGACTGACCGTTGCATGAAACCAGTTTCATCACAATGTTCAATGCTTGAATGCCAGTGTCGTTGCTCAGGTTGGTGCCGATGCCGAATCCGGTCATGGTGCGGTCGGCGAAATGGCGGTAGAGCGCAAAGGCTGTCTGCAAGTCGAGTCCGTCGGAAAATACCAGACGCTTTGTGTGCGGGTCGATGCGCAGTTTGGCGTAATGTGCCAGCGCCTTTTCGCCCCAGACGATCGGGTCGCCCGAATCGTGGCGCAGGCCGTCGAACAGTTTGGCAAAGTACAGATCAAAGTCGGCCAGAAAGGCATCCATGCCGACCACATCGGTCAAGGCAGTGCCGAGGTCGCCGCGGTACTCCTGAACCCAATCCTCCAGAGCAGCTTTTTGGAAGTCGCGCAGACGCACACCGAATGATTGATACGACTGCAGGTATTCATGTGCCATCGTGCCGATCGGCACTAGTTTGTATTTCTTCGCCAGATAAACGTTCGAGGTGCCCTTGAAGAATTGCGGCACCTCGCGCGCCAGCGTGGAGACGACCTCGTCCTGCCACTCGCCGGAAAAGCGGCGTCGCACGCCGAAGTCGAAGAACTCGAAAGGGTTGCGCCTGGACGGCTCGTAGCCGAAACTGCGCAGCGCCTGGATTTTTGCACTCAGCCGCTTGCGCCCTTCCTGCAAGGCAGGCGCATGTTCGAAGCGGCGGAAATACAATTCATTGACGATGTACAGGACGAAGATTTCGAATCCCATCACGTGCACCTGCGGCCCCGCTGCGCGTATGGTCAGCGTATCGCCCTCGGTTGCGGCGGTCACGAATTTGCGTTGGAAACGGAATACGGTCAGAAAATCGACAAAATCGCTTTTCATGTAACGCAGGCTGCGCAGGTAGTCGAGTTCGTCGTCGGCAAACGACAAGGTGCAGAGGTGGTCGAGTTCGCGGTTCACATCGGCCAGCAGTTCGGCCAATGGATAGGCCGGCTTGTTGCGGCACACAAAAGCATATTCGGTATGCGAATCGGGATGGCTATGCAGCAGCGCTTGCCACATGGTGAATTTGTAGAGATCGGTTTCCAGCAGGCTGCGAACGACCGGTTGCGTGCTCATTGTCTATTTCCCTTATGCGTTCGCAATCAATTGCGGCAATGCATCGGCACTGGTCGCAAGTTGCGCGCCGCGCGCAGCCATGTCGCGCACGAACGCTTCGTATTGGGTTTCGAATCCGGCTACCGGGCTCATGCAATCGGTCAGCAAAACGAGTTTTCCCATGCTCGCAGCGCCGAAGGCTGTCGCAATATGTTCGGTGGTTGCCTTCACGCAGTGGCTGCCCGCCTCGCCGGCGATATAGACCAGGTCGGCCTGCTTCAGCATGTCGATGAAGCCCTGGTTCAATTGGGTGTCCGGATCGTCGGCATCGGGTACTTCCGCCATCACCGCCGAATAGTGCTCGGTCCACGGGTTCGAGCCCTTGGTGATCTTGTTGACGATGCCGAGATGCGTTTCCTCCCACCCGTTATAGGCTAGCCGCAGGTCGGCATGCACCGACTGTCCCCATGAGCCGATTTCGCAGTGCACCGGCCATACCATCAAGCGATAACGTCCGGCGGCTTCGAGCGTGTCGAGGTAGCTCAGCACGCGCGCCATGGCGGCCGGGTTGCGCGGTTTATAATCGCCGCTTCGCACCTGTGCTGCTGAAATTTCAGTGAACGGCGACACGGGTGAGCCGTCAGCGCGTTGCCAGAAGGTTGGGTGGGCAATGTCCAGCCTGTGATGCGAATCAAGGGTGACGCTGATATTGTTCAAGCCGGCACCGCCCTTGGCAATCAGCTCTGCCACACGCAACATGTCGGCGTGCGCGCCGGTCACCGGCAAGGCGGGCGCATGCTGGGCGCCGGTGGCTGGATCAGCGGGAAGATAGGCGGCAGGTAGATCGCAGAAGTCGTTTTGCGGATCGATGACCAGCAGATGGATATTTTTCTTCATTTTTCATCCTCTTTTTGTTCATTTTCTCGGTGTGATTACAGTGTAGTTCACTTCGTTTTACTTTGCAACTAAGTATGGTAATATTCACCCGTGGTGCCGATGGCGGCGCAGGTATGCACGCGCGGTTAAAACAGCGCAAATATGAAGCCAATGTACAGGAGCAGGACATGAATCAGGTGATATGCACGGTCGACGTCGTATTGCTGACTTTAAAGGAAAACGCTTTGCAGGTGGCGCTGCTCAAGCGTGATCGCGAGCCGTTCAAGGGTGTCGCCGCCTTGCCGGGCGGCTACATTCATGCCGACGAAGACGGCGATGCGCGCGATGCGGCTCTGCGCGTCTTGCGCGACAAGACTTCCATCGAAGTGCCTTACCTTGAACAATTGTCGACGTTTTCCGGCAATGTGCGCGATCCGCGCGGCTGGTCGGTGTCGATCGCTTTCTATGCCCTGGTTTCGATTGACGTCATTGAAAAGGCGCGCCACCTCGATGTGATCCTCGCCAGCGTTGATCGCAAATTGAAGCTCCCCTTCGATCATCGCGCGATCATCGAAACTGCCGTGGCGCGCCTGCGCAGCAAAAGCCAATACTCGTCGCTGCCCTGTTATCTGGCCGGCGAAACCTTCACCTTGCCGCAACTGCAGCGGGTGTATGAAGCCCTCATGGGAGAGAGCCTGAACAAAGTCAGCTTCCGCCGCAAGATTGCCGAGATGGATGTGCTCGAAACGCTGGAAGGGCAGTTCGGCGAAATGGGCGCGCATAGGCCGGCTCAGCTCTATCGACTGAAGCCTGAATGGCGCGAACAATTGATGCTGCTTGAGCGCGGCATGTAAGCTCTCCCGGAATTGCCTGGCCAAATAGTTCACGTTCGGTAAATCTTTGGCAAGGCACAATGTCGCGTATAGGAGGAGACCGGCAAGATGTCGGTCGCGAAAGGGAGAATTTGATGCAGGAGTGGTCTTTCCGCATAATTCCAACAAGCGGACACTCGTCAACTTGCGGGAACCTTTGACGCGTGAGTCTTAGGTGGCCGTCTTGAGATTGCGCTTCGCAGGGGTCGAACCCGGGCGATTCTTGCGCCGGTTTTTTTGTTCCGCAACCTCACTCGCGAATAATTTCAGGCCGCAAGAGTCGGCAACTCCCGGAGCTTGCGGATGGCCGTGAAACGCCAGGCAACAACGGCAAGCAACAGCGCAGTCATGCCGGCGAAACCAAGTGCATAACGCAGACCGAAGGATTCACCAATCCAACCGCCCAGCAAGGCGCCCGGCGCACCGGGCAACAACGTGAGCCAGCGCGTTATGCTGGTCATGCGTCCCAGCAGCGGGGCTGGCGTGACGGCTTGACGAAGTGCGTAGAAATTGACGGTAATAAATACAGCGCCGCAGCCAAAGCCCAGCAAGGTGAGCGGATACATCAGCTTCCCCAAAGTATTGACGGGCGCCAGCGCGATTGCATCCCAGGCCAGACCGCAAGCCAGCAGGCCTAGCAGCAGGCAGGGCCCTGGGCCGATACGGCGGCTGATGCGGTTGCCCCAAAGGCTGGCGGCTATGGTTCCGATGCCGAGCCCGGTATAACTCAAGCCTATTTGCTGTGCGCTCAAGCCCAGCACACGCGTGGCAAACAGGATATGCACCACCACCGCCACGCTATAGCACAACTGCCACAAGCTCACGCATAGTGAGAGCGAAAACAGCATGCGATGCCGGGTGACGAAGTGCAAGCCCTCCTTCAAATCGTACAAGAACCGTGATGCACGCCGTTCGGGCAAGCTCTCGCGTATGCGCATGCCGCCCAATATCAACGCTGAAGACAGCATCAGCATCGCATCCAGCACGAGCGCCAATGGGGCGCCTACCAGGCCGATCAAGGCGCCGGCCAGACTCGGGCCGCAAACTTCTGCAGCAGACATGGCCAGTGAATTACGCGAATGGGCTTCAACCAGGCGCGAACGGTCCACCACTTGTGTCAGTACGACCTGGGACGCAGCGCCCGCCGTGCATTGGATGGTGCCGACCATGAAACCTGCCAAGTACATCCACGTCATCGATAGCCACCCGCCCCACCATGCCAAGGGCACGCTCAGCATTGCCGACGCCATGGCGGTTTCGCCGGCAATGTATACCGGTAGCTTGGGCATTCGGTCGAGCCAGACCCCGGCCGGCAGCGAGAACAGCAAGAGAGGCAGGATTTCGGCAAATGTCATGTAACCCATCTGCTGCGGCGTGGCGTGCAGCAGCAATGCCGAAGTCAACGGCAGCGCCAATACCATGACCGAGGCGCCGAACGAGCTGGTGAGAATCGATATCCACAGCCTGCGGTAAACCATGTCGCGCAACAAGTCGTCCGGTGACAGGGAGAAACGCCAGCGCGGCGCCGGCGTGGAAGGCAGCGAAACGTCGCCGCGCTTGTTTTTCAGCATGTTGCGCTTTGCTCGGCCACGTCGACAGTCGTTGCCATGGCGCGGCCTTCGAGCGCACGCTGCAGTGCCACTCCCAGACGGGCGATGTGAGTTGCCTGCATGACAGTATAATGGCCGCCCGGCACGGGCACCACATGCAAGCGTTCGCCGATGAAGTGGCGCCAGCCGAGAGAAAGGTCGCCGCTGCAATCGTCAGTTGCCGCAAACAGCGTGATTGCCCGCGGCGTAGTGGGCACGGTGGTCGGCGCATAGCGGCACAGCGCGGCATAGATGGCGTAACGCACCCCAAGGTGGCGGTGCAACGTGGCCATGTCGACTTCGGGTGGGAACATGCCCACCTGCTGGCAGGCGGTCAGCATGGCATCGAGATCGGCGCTGGCTGCAATGGTGGCAAGTCGCGCCTGTGCGCGGGCATCGAGCGTTTGCGGTACGGCGGCGGCCAGCGCGCGAATCAAGTCTTGTGTGGAAGGCTCGATCTCCGCGGCATGCAGGTTGTCTGAGAACTCGCTTTGGCCAAAGTGCGTGTCGATCATGCCGAGGAAGGAAACCGATTCGCCGACAGCTTCAAGCTGGCATGCAATTTCATAGGCAATGGTGCCGCCGGCCGACCAGCCGGCGAGGCGGTAAGGGCCGTGCGGCTGCGACTGGCGGATGGCCTGCATGTAGCGTACCGCCATTTGCCTGATGTCGCGCAGCGGCTTTTCGCCGGGAAGGAAACCGTCGGCGGCAAGGCCGTATAACGGCAAATCGGTCGGCAAATGGGGCAGCAGGTCGCGCACGTAGCCTACTTCACCTTCGCCGGGATGAATCAGGAACAGCGCTTCTTGCGTACCGCCGCGGCGAATGGGAACCAGGTTGCCGACGCTACACACTTGGGCACGGTTGGAGGCCAGTGCAGCCGCTAACTCGTGCAACACGGGGTGGACGAATAATTCGCGCACCGCGGTGGCAATGCCAAGGGTCCGCCCGATACGCACCACCACCTGGACCGCCATCAACGAATGCCCGCCTCGTTCGAAGAAGTTGTCGTCGCGCCCTACCCGCTCCAGACCCAACAGATCCTGCCAGATTGCGGCGATACCTTGTTCCAGGCGTCCTTCCGGTGCGACGTATGTTTGGCCGGCAAGTGCATCTGCCCCAGGTGCCGGCAATGCGTGGCGGTCGAGCTTGCCGTTGCCGGTCAGGGGCAGTGCGGGCAGTACGACGAAAGCTTGCGGCACCATGTATGGCGCAAGATGCCCCGCCAGGTGAGCGCGCAAGTCGGCTAGCGGTAGCGCTGCACCGTCCTCGGCGCACAGATAGGCTACCAAGCGCTTGTCGCCGGGCTGGTCTTCGCGTGCCAGCACCACTGCTTCACGAATTCCAGGCCATGAGACAAGCCGCGCTTCGATTTCACCGGGCTCGATGCGGAAGCCGCGCAACTTGATCTGGAAGTCGTTGCGCCCGATATATTCGATCGTGCCGTCAGGCAGCCAGCGGCCGAGATCGCCGCTCTTGTAAAGGCGCGCTCCGGTCCGTCGGGAAAACGGGTCGGGGGTGAAACGTTCCCCTGTCAGCTCGGGCTGGTTCAGGTAACCGCGCGCAATGCCCGAGCCGCCGACGTGGATTTCTCCGGTCACGCCGATCGGCACCGGTTGCAGGCGGCGGTCCAGAATGTACAGCCGCGTATTGCCCAGCGGACGGCCGATCGGTAATACCTGTTCCGGTAACGCCGCTCCGGCGCCGTAGCCGATCGCACTGGCGTTGACCGTGCTTTCGGTCGGTCCGTAATTGTTCAGCCAGCGCACGCGAGCCAGGACGGGGTCGGCTAGCCAGCTTGTCAAGTGTCGCGGCTCGGCCTTTTCGCCGCTCACGATCACCAGTCGTAGCGCTGGTCCGGGCCGCATGGCCGGCTCGGCCGCAGTTTGCGCCCATTGTTGCCAGAATGCGGTCGGCAGATCGGCCACGCTGACCTGCTGATCGCGTAGGAAGGCGACAAACGCGGCGTCGGGAAAACGCAGGTCGTCCGGACGCAATACCAGGGTGGCGCCGCTGCCCAACGTGGGGAAAATCTCGGCGACGGAGCTGTCGAACGCCAAAGAGGCGAATTGCAGCACGCGATCGCCTTCGGCCAGGCCACATAGGGCAACGTGGTTGTGAACGAAATTGACCACGTTGCCATGTTCGATCAACACCCCCTTGGGTGTGCCGGTCGAACCCGAGGTGTAAATGACATAGGCCAGGTGTTGCGCCCGCAGACCCAATGCGGTCGGGTCCGGATTGACATCGGGGCAGGCATCAATGCCGGCATCGTCAACGTCGACCACACGCAGCCCGGCGGCAAATCCGCCTGGCTGCATGTTTTGCGACAGCAAGGCTACCGGCGCGCTGTCTTTGATCATGTAAGCCAGGCGTTCCGGCGGATAGTCGGGATCCAGGGGCACATATGCCGCACCGGCCTTCAGAATGCCCAGCAAGGCGGCAACCATCGCCGGGCCGCGCCGCAGGCATAGCGCGACGCGGTCGTCTGGCCGCACGCCGAGCAAGAGCAAGTGGTGCGCCAACCGGTTGGCGTGCCGGTTCAGTTCGTCGTAGCCGACGGCGTGCCCCTCGTGGAGCACGGCAATCGCATTGGGCCGCTGCGCCGCCTGGCGCTCGAACAATTCGTGGATCAAGCCCACTGGATGGGCGATATCGGTGGCGTTGAATTCTTCCAGCACGCGTGCGCGGTCGGCCGCCGTCAGGATCGGCAAGGCGCTGACGCGGGTGCCGTCGCAAGCCGCCATGCCGGTGAGCAGACATTGAAACTGCGAGGCCATACGGCTCGCCGTCTCTTCATTGAATAGATCGCTCGCGTATTCCAGCGTCGCTTCGATGCCGCTCTCCGACTCCGCGAGTGCAAGCGAGAGATCGAAGTGAGCTGCATGGCGTGCCGGTGAGATATCCTCGATTTGCACGCCATCCAGTGCCAGTTCGGCGCGACTAGTGTTGTTCATGGCAAGCATGGCTTGGAATACCGGACTATGACTCATGCTGCGCGGCGGTTGCAGCGCTTCCACCACTTGTTCGAACGGTAAGTCCTGGTGCTCGTATGCCGCCAGCGTGGCCGTGCGCACGCGTGCGAGCAAGGTGGCCACGTCAGGGTCGTCGTGGAGTTGAACGCGCAAGGCCAGCGTGTTGACGAAAAGCCCCATCAATGGCTCGAACTCAGTGCGCCGGCGGTTTGATACCGGTGTGCCGACGACGACATCGTCCTGACCGGAGAGGCGCGCAAGCAAGGTGCTCCAGCCAGCCAGCGCCAGCATGAACAGCGTAATGCCATGACGCTTGCACAGCGCCCGCAATGTCATACTCAACGGCTCGGAAATGGTGAACGCCAGGCCCGCGCCGGCATAGCTTTGCACGGCCGGGCGCGGCCGGTCCAACGGCAGCTCCAGCAGGTGCGGTGCACCTTGCAGATGTGTGCGCCAAAAATCCAGTTGGCGCTTGAGCGTGTCGCCTTGCAGATGTTGACGTTGCCAGGCTGCATAGTCGCCATATTGCAGCGGTACCGGCGGCAGTGGATCGGGCTCGCCGCGCACGAAAGCGCGGTACAGGCAAGCCAACTCCCGGACCAGCACCGCCAGCGACCAACCGTCAGAAATGATGTGATGCTGGGTCACTAACAGCGCATGTTCGTTCCCGGCAAGTTGCAACACGGTTACCCGCATCAGCGGTCCGAGTGAAAGATCGAATGGCGCGACGGCTTCGGCCGCGATCGCCTGTTCGAGAGCCTGCTCGCGCTCCTCATGCGTCAGATTTCGCAGGTCGGTTTCCTTGAGTGCGATACCTCGGTCGCCGTTGCTTACGATTTGGACCGGCTCGCCGTTGTGCATGCCGATATGGGTGCGCAAAGATTCATGGCGGGCCGCAATGCGGTTCAATGCCGCACTAAACGCGACCTTGTCGAACTTGCCGCGCAGGCGAAAGGCGCCGGGCAGATGATACGCCGCAGTGGCGGCGGCATCGAGCCGGCTCAGGAACCACAGGCGCTGCTGGGCCCAGGAGAGCGGATGCGGCTTGTTGCGGTCGGCGCAAGGTAGCATGGCCGGTGCCGGTTGCCCCGATGATGCCGCTTTGACCGCACCGTTCTTCAGCCGCAATAGCAGCAATTCGCGCTTGCGCTCGCTCAGGTTGCTGGTATCCATATTGTTTGGTTTTTCCGCCATCGATGTTGATGTGGGTTTAGTTGGCCAGTTGTTCCTGGGCCAGTAGCGCTTCGACTTCCTGGTCGGACATGCCGTCCAGGTCTTGCAACAAGCGGTTCACATCGGCGGCATCGAATTGCGCCAGCCTTGCCAACATCACGTTGTCCGCCATCGCCGTCAGAGTCGGGCCCTCGAACACTTTGGTCAGCGGCAGTTGCACAGTGAAGGCGTCGCGCAACCGCGCCACCAGTTGCATGGCCAAGAGCGAGTGTCCGCCCAGTTCAAAGAAGTCATCGTGTCGGCCGACTCTGTCGCATTGCAAGACTTCGCTCCAGATCGCGGCGACGACTCGCTCCGTTTCTCCCTGTGGCACTTCGTAGCCGCGTCTTGCGTACGCTTGTTCCTCCGGCGCAGGGAGCGCCTTGCGGTCTAGTTTCCCATTTGACGTGAGCGGCAGCGCGTTCAGTAACACGTAAGCGCTGGGGAGCATGTAGTCGGGGAGTTGCTTCGATAGCATTGCTCTGATCGCTGCAGTGTCGATTGCATGGCCCGCTTGCGCGACCAGGTAGGCAACCAAGGTCTTGCTTCCTCCCGGCTCTTCGCGCGCCGCAACCACCGCTTCGCGTACGCCTTCCAAGGCGATCAGCCTGGCTTCGATTTCGCCCAGTTCGATGCGGAAGCCGCGTATCTTGACCTGGTGGTCGTTTCTGCCCAGATATTCGATTGTGCCGTCTTGCCGGTAGCGTGCCAGGTCTCCCGTCTTGTACAGACGCGAGCCCCCTGCTTCTCCATGCGGATTGAGTATGAATTTCTCCTCGGTCATCGCCGGTTGGTTGAGGTAGCCGCGCGCGACGCCGGTGCCTCCGATGTAGATTTCACCGGCGACGCCGATCGGCACCTGCTGGAGTAGGGCGTCGAGAATGTAGACCTGCGTATTGTCGATCGGGCGGCCGATGTGCAGGACGGTTTCGTCGGCGGACAGGTATCCCGAGGTGGCAACGACGGTAGTTTCGGTCGGGCCGTAGTTGTTGACGAGATCGAACGCGGGCCAGGTTTCGGGGCGGCGCCGCAACCGGTCGCCGCCGATGAGCATTTGTTCGAGATGCGGATGTGCGGACTGATGCGCGAGCGCTGCTTCCGCCAGAGGGGTGACCAGGAAGCTCGTGTGGAGCGTTTCCAGCCTCCACCAGGCAAGCATTTGCTCGGGATTACGGGCCGCGGCTTGCGGTGGCATGATCAGGCTGGCGCCAATACAGAGGGGGGGCCAGATCTCCCAGGCGCAGGCGTCGAAAGCGACCCCTGCCATGCTTGAGCTGCGCTTGCCCGGGGCCAGACCAAATGTCCTGCAGTGCCAGCAAATGAGATTGACCACGCTGGTATGTTCGACCATGACGCCTTTGGGCCGGCCGGTCGAGCCGGAAGTGTAGATGATATAGGCCAGCTGACGCGACGTATGGCCCAGCGCGATGGCATCGGGATTGTGCGTTGCTTGTGCGGCCAGCAGGGTGCATTCGGATTCGTCGTCGAGCACCAGCACCTGCGTCGCTGCCGGCGGCGTGGGCAGCGCGGGTCGCAAAGCTGCCTGCAGCAACAACACCATGGGGGCGCTGTCTTCAAGCATGGCGGCCAGACGGTCGGCGGGGTAGGCCGGATCGAGCGGCACGTAGGCGCCTCCGGCCTTGAGTGTGCCCAGCAGGGCTATCACCATGTCGATGCCGCGTTCAGCAAAAATGCCCACACGCAAGTCGGGCTTGACACCGAGCGCAATCAAGCGGTGGGCCAACTGGTTGGCACGCAGGTTCAGTTCGGCATAGGACAGCGTATGGCCGTCGCAATGCAGGGCGAGGGCATCAGGCGTATTTGTCGCCTGGGCTTGGAACAATTGGTGGATCAATAGCTCGCCCGGATAATTTCTTGCCGTGGCATTGAACTGTGCCAGCAAATCACGCTCGGCCTGAGACAGCAGCGGGATGCGGTCGACCACTTGCGCGTCGTCTTCCGTCATGGAGTGCAGTAGGGTGAAGAAATGTTCTGCCATGCGGGCCACGGAGGCGCGCTCGAACAGGTTCTCGTCGTACCAGAAGTCGCAATGCAATTGCTCGTCCATTTCGGTGATCTCGACAGACAATTCCACCAGGCCGCGTGCCGCATTGCTCTTCCTGACTGCGCCGGGCAGGATATCGAGCTTGCCCCACTTGACCGGCGGCTGTCCTGGCCGGGGGTCAAGCAGCAACGACGTGCTGCCGTCGCTACGCAATTTCTGAAACACGAAGGTAGTCTGGAAAACGGGATCTTCGCCACCGGCACGCGACAATTGGAGTCGCTCGACCATTTCGCTGAAAGGAAAGTCCTGGTTGTCCAGGCCGCGAAACAACGCATTGCGCGTTTCCTTGAGTAATTCGGGCAGGCGCATATCCGCGGTGAAGCGTGCCACCAAGGGCAGCGGATTGACGAACTCGCCCACCACCGGAAACCAGGCGCTCCTGGTGCGACCTGGAACGGGACAGCCGACCACCACGGTGTCTTGCCCGGCGTGGCGATGCAACAGGATCTGATAAGCCGACAGCATGACGGTATACAGCGTGCTTGCGTGCTTCTGCGCCAACGCACTAAGGCGCGCGAACAACTCGGCCGTGACGACGCGCGTGAGCGTTTGCGAACGCCGCGCCAGGCCGGGCGTGCGCGGATGGTCGGTCGGCAATTGCAGCGTCGGCAGATCGGTGCCGAGGTATTGTTTCCAGTAATTCCATCGCGCTTCGCAAGCCGGACTTGCCAGCCAGTTGCGTTGCCAGTCAACATAGTCGAAGTAGGCGCGTTCGTCGACAACCGGCTCGTCGACCGCCCGCTTGCCTTCGCCCAGTACGGCGCCGAGTTCGTCGACCAGCTTCCAGTAAGACCATCCGTCCATTACCAGATGATGAAACACGATGGCAATGCCCGTATTCCCTCCCGGCAGTTGGTACATGACGGGCCGCACCAATGGCGCCTGCTCAAGATCGAATGGCGTATGGCACATTTCCAGCAGCCGCGCACGTAGTGTGTTTTCATCCATGTCGCGCGCATCAAAGTGCGCGACCGTGACCGGAGGCGGCGCAACCGTGCATTGTTCGGGACGGCCCTGGTGCATCCGGAACTTGGTTCGCAGCATTGGGTGGCGGGCCATCACCACCCCAAGCGCTTCGACCAGCGCCTCGGCCGACACCGGGCCCAATGCATGGGCAAAGAAGGTGATGTTATGCAAACCGCTGCTTTGCGGGTCAAGCTGGATCAGGAACCAGCGGCTCAATTGCGCAGACGAAAGCGGGTGCCACTTTTCGGTGTCTAAGCGCGTTGCTGATGGATGGATGAATTGCGGCATTTCGGGTCTCGCGGTACGTGGTCTATTGCGGGCTGACGAGCATCGAGGCAAGGCAGCGCAGCACGGCGTTATCGCAATAACGCAGCTCTTCGCTGGCCAGCCGCAATGCGGGGAAGCGGCTAAACAGGGCGGCGATCGACTCCTGCACTTCGATCCTTGCCAGCAAGGCACCGACACAAAAGTGCGCGCCGTCCGAAAACGCGATGTGGTGCGAACGCTCGCGCCCCAAGTCAAATCGATCGGGGTCGGGAAACTGTTCCGGATCGCGATTGGCCGAAGCCATGAACAAATAAATCTGTTCGCCTTTGCGGATCTGCCTGCCTTCGATTTCCACGTCTTCAAGCGCGGTGCGCGATGTCATCTGGAACGGCGAGTCGTAGCGCAATGTCTCTTCCACCGCATGCGCCACCAGGTTCATGTCGCCAACCATCAGCTTGCGTTGATCCGGATTGCGCATCAAGGCCAGCGCGGTGTTGCCGATCAAGGCCGTGGCAGTTTCCTCGCCGGCCACGAAGGTGAATGTCAAAGTGGAGATGATTTCGGCTTCGCTCAGACGGTCGTCATTATCGCGGGCGCTGATCAGCGCCGAAATCAAATCATCCTGCGGCACGAGGCGACGTTGTTGGACCAGTTCGCGCAAGTAGACCATGAAATCCTGCGATGCCCGGTCCATGCCCGCATATTCGTCAAGCGACAGCATGGGATCGAGGATACGCGACACCATATGCGCCCATTGTGTGCAGCGCTCGATATCCTGTTCCGGCACGCCGAGAAACTGCCCGATCACGCGTGGCGGTAATTTCCTGGCAAAGTCTTGCATCAGATCGAATTCAGTGCGGCCTTCGAGTTGATCGAGCAGGCCTTCGGCACAGTTGCGGATATGCTCGCGCATGCGGTCTATCTGACGTTTCTGGAACGCGGCCGATACAAGTTTGCGCAGCCTGCCATGGGCCGATTCGTCGAGAAAGGAAAACCAGTTCTCGGTGTTTTCGATCAGGGCATCGATATTTTCCGGCTGGTTTGCCGATACGCGCTGCGTCTTGAGCATCTGGTTTCTGCGCCGCAGCTTCGCCGGTATGTCTTGCACCAGAAAACGCTTGTCCTTGAGGATGGCACGCACGTGCTGGTATTTTGCCACCCACCACACACCCCAATGGCCACGATGGATCGGGTCGATGTCGCGCAGTCGGGCGTAATGCGGATAGGGCATCCTGTGAAAGTCGGGGTCGCGCGGATTGAACACGAATACAGCGTCGGCTTTCTGCGATGCACCTGCGCTTGCGAGGCTCGTATTTGTCATGGCTACGTTTCGCTGATTTTTTACGACCGGCCCAGAGCTTCGGACAGGTCGCGTATGGTGGGGTAATCCCAGAACAGCGTGATCGACAATTCGCGCTCAAGTCGTTCGCCTAATTCGTGGCTCACTGTGACGGCCACGGCGGAATCGAGCTGGTAGTCGGCGAACGGGCGGTCGACATCGATTTGCCGGGGGTCAATTTGAGACAATTCGGCGAAGCGGCTGACCAGCCAGTTCTGGATATCTGTCTTGCTTGATGCGGCGGTTGCAGTGTTCATGAGATTTTCGTTTCCTGTGTTGTCGAGCCAAGTGAAGTGATGTTGCCCGCCTGCCTGGCGCTGGCCTGCGCGGCTGCGGGAACCAGTGCGTCGTGCAGAACGTGGTTGCGGCGCCGCTCGAAGGGGTAATTGGGCAGTGCATGCGGCGCTCCGGGGAATAGCGCGTCGAGCCCCTTGTTGGCCAGCGTGAAGCCATGCTCATACAGTTGGGCTACCAATGCTGACCGTTGTGCTTGCCAGGCATGACGGGTGTCCCAGCGCAAGTCGGACAGGTGATCGGGCCGACCGGCGTCTGTGAGGATCAGGCAATCGCCGAACGGTGGCGCGTTCGAGTCGAATATCGCCAACGGCATGCCTTCACGCATTGCATGATTGGTGAGCACGGCCCGCTCTTCTTCGCTTGTGATTGCATCGACGTAAAAGCGCGTGATACCCAATTGACTGCAAACATTGCGCAGGCTGTCGGTTTCGTCGGCAGGCGGCATCAGATAGTTGCAATCTTCCAGCCCGTTGCCGCATTCGATACCGATGCGGCACGAACGGGTGGGGGCGGATGCGGGTTGTGCCGTTGCCAGTCCATCTATGGCATCAAACCAATCGAGCACCGGAATGGCGCGGCGCAATACATGATGCTGGCGCGTAAGCATGGTGGCCCGACAAAAATCACGCAACGCAGTCAGCGGCGCGCCGCTCTGTCGTACTGTGCTCAAATGGCGCGCATAGCGCTGACACAGCATGCGGAATGCGGCCACTGTACGGGCAGATACCATCAATACCCACGGCCCTTCGGCACGATTGTGCCCTGCCTCGCATGTTACAACCGGCGCCTGCTCGAGGATGACATGGGCATTTGCGCCGCCAAAGCCAAAGGCGCTCAATGCGGCGATGCGCGCTCTGTCGTCGTCCCAGTTTTCTGTGGTTTCACATATTCGCAATGCCTGCGGATCAAGACGCAGCAAGGGGCTTCGCGGCATGCAGTGCACGGTTGCGGGCAATTTCCCGCGTTCCAGGGCAAGTGTGATCTTGACCAGTGCGGCGATGCCGGAAGCTGCTTCCAGGTGGCCAATGTTGCCCTTTACCGAACCGACCAGGCAGGGTTTGTCGCGCCCGGTAGCGTAGACGCTGCCGATGGCTTGCATTTCGATGGCGTCGCCGATAGGTGTTCCTACAGCATGCGCCTCAACATAGCCGACTTGCTGTGCATTGACGCCGGCGCGTTGCAGCGCCTTGCGCATGACTTGCTGCAACGCGGCTCCGTACGGCGCCGTCAAACCGTTGCTGCGGCCATTGTGGTTGACGGCACTGCCGCGGATCACGGCGCGGATCTTGTCGCCGTCGGCCAGAGCTACGTCGAGCGGCTTGAGCAGCACCATGCCGCCACCGTCACTGAACACGTAACCGTCGGCTTGGGCTGCGAAAGGCTTGCAGCTGCCCGTTTTAGACAATACCTTGTCGCGTGAAAACGCCAGGATATTGGTCGGCGAGAGCATCAGTTGCACGCCGCCTACCAGCGCCATTTCGCACTCGCCATCGTGGAGCGCGCGGCATGCCTGGTGCAACGCCGTCAGCGACGAAGCGCAGGCGGTATCGATGCACACGCTCGGCCCCGTCAATCCGAACACGTAAGACAGGCGATTGGCGGCCATGGCGGCGCAACTGCCGGTGGCGGTCTGGAACGCCAGCTCGGCCCAGACGTTGGCTGTCCTGCGGTCGAAGTCGCGTGTGCTGATACCGATGTAGACGCCCACCTCGCGTCCGGCCAGCGTGTCCGGCGCAATACCGGCGTCTTCGCAGGCATGCCAGGCCATTTCCAGCATCATGCCCTGCTGGGGATCGACGCGCAGCGCTTCTTCCGGCTTTATGTCGAAGAAAGCCGCGTCGTAACAGTCGCCATCCTCGATCATGCCCGCCGCGTCACGCCAGGCCGGTGCGGCGCTGTCGGGCGCGTCGGCCGGCAGTGCCTGCCAATCCCAGCGTTCGGGCAGTACGCGGCCGACGCAATCGCGCCCTTGCAGCAGGTTTTGCCAGAAAGCCTCAGTGTCGTCGGCTTGCGGTACGCGGCAAGCCAGACCCAAGATGGCGATGGGACGTTGCGTCACGATTGTTCCGCCCTTCAGGCCGCTTGCCGTGCTCGCTGCGGCAGGGCGGCAACCGCCTTGCTCAGCCTGACGATGTTGGGGTGGTCGTAGGCCGCCGAGGCGTCGATTGCGCAGCCAAGCCAGTCGGCGAGGTCGCCGGTCATGGCCACAGCCGAAGACGAATCCAGCCCCAGGTAATGGAACGAAGTGGTGGGATTGATGTCATTTTCCGGCAGCGCCAGCACCTTGGCGACATATTGGCGCAGCCAGTGCGCGATGCGATCTTCGTCCAATTGGGTCGATTGGGGAGCGGCGACGTTCGGAGTCGAAATTTGGGTAGTCATTTTGATCTGTTTCTCACGTGATAAAAAGGGTTAGACCAGCTAAGGCAGACCATGGCGCCGGATTTCCGCTTCGCCGGGCCGGCAGATGTCGGAGACGATACCGAGTTTGCCCAACAACACGATCGCCATTCCGCTGATATCGAGTTGCCACCAGCGCAAGCCATGCACGGCGGCGCGCGGAAAGGCGTGGTGGTTGTTGTGCCAGGCGTCGCCCAGCGTGGGGATGGCAAGCCACGCGTTGTTGCGGCTGTAGTCTTCGGTGTTCCAGGCGCGGTCGCCCACGCCCGGCGAATGGCAAAATACGCTAATCGCATACATCGCGCTGCTTGACGCCAGCATGCGGACCAGGCCGCCCCACAGCAAACCTTCCAATGCGCCATAAACGGTGCCGCTGATGACACCACCCAAAACGGCCGGCAACAGCCAGCCCAGCAGCAGCCAAAGGTAATAGCGCCTGTTGACCCATATGACTGTCTTGTCGGACAGCAGGTCGCGGCTGAATACGCTGGCATTGGGAACGTCATGCGCCACGGTCCAGCCTGCATAGGCATGTGCCGCGCCGCGCAAGCGGTTCCAGGCTCCGTCGCCATGCAGATTCGGCGAATGCGGATCGCCCTTGCGATCCGAGAACATATGGTGCATGCGATGCACCGACACCCAGTACACGACCGGCCCCTGACCGTTCATTGCGCCGAATATGGCGAGCAGCGCCTTGAGCAGTGCGGGCGCGCGGAAAGATCGATGCGTAAAGTAACGATGGTAGCCGACCGTGATGCCGCACCCTGCCAATAAGTAGAACACGGCAAATAGCGCCAGCGCGAGCCGCGACACCGGGTGGCCGTTGCAGGCGAGCCAGGTGGCCAGGATCAGCCCCGACCAGCCCGCTCCCGCTACCATGAGTGCGTGGAAGCGTTGCATGCGCTTCAAGCGCGGGTCGTCGACAGTCAGACGACGGCCCTGTACTTCTGACGGCGCGAAGTCGGTGCCTCCAATCGGTTCGGCGATGTCAAGCTGGCTCATATGTTGTCTCTGCTAGGATAAGTATGTGCCGCGTCAGGACGCTTCCTGCTTGCTGCGCGAGCGGCGGACCTGGTGCGCCAGGCCGAGCTTCTCAAGCCCCACGATGAACATGCCTCCGACGTCGAACTCGTGCCAGGCGCGCGAAAATATTGCCACCGAGCCGTCTGCATGGTGGTTGTTGTGCCAGCCTTCTCCGAGCGAAAACACGCCGAGGAACCAGATGTTACGGCTGCTGTCGCTGCTGTCGAAGCGGCGGTAGCCCCAACGATGGTTGTGCCCCAGGGAATTGATGCCGTTGACCATGTGGTAGCTGAAAAACAGACGCAGAAAGCCGCCCCACAGCAATCCCTGGAAAAAGCCTGCCCAAGATTGCGTTATGGCCAGCCCCGCTGCGGCCGGCAACAGCAAGCCCAGCACGATCCACGTGAAATAGTGGCGAGCCACCCAGCGCACAGTGGCGTCGCGCAGCAGGTCGGGGCAGTGCTCCATGGCGTTGGACAGCTCATGCTTGAGCGTCCAGCCCACATGAGCATGCCAAAAACCTTCCCAAGCGCCGAGCTGGCGGCTGCGGCCCCAGTTCGGCGAGTGCGGATCGCCGTCATGGTCGACGTAACGGTGATGGCGGCGGTGATTTCCGACCCAATACAGCGGCGGCCCCTGAGCTGCCATGCAGGCGGCAATCGTCAGCGCTGCCTTGACCGCACTGCCGGCCTGGAACGAGCGATGTGTCAGGTAGCGGTGGTAGCCCACCCCAATGCCGAGGACGGTGACGACATACATCACCAGGAGCGTCACCACATGCCAGGGACGCACGCCACCCTCGAATACCATCCATGCCGCCAGCGGCACAGCCAGTGCCGGCAATACCAGGATGGCGCTCGCATGCAGAATCTGGACCACCCTGGCCTTTCGCGAGGGCGCCACCGTGGCATGCGCAGGCGCGCGGTCTCGCGGCATGAAAGGCAGAATGGCTGCATCTTCATGCATACCCGACGCCTCGGCGGGGCCCGTTCGGGCGTGATCATTTTCGCGCAATGGAGAGTTCATGGCTCGATCTCCTCCGCTTCGGGACTGCCGACATCGAGCAATTCCTGCCGTTCGAACATCTCCCGGCACAGGTTACGCCGCACTTTGCCGCTCGTGGTGCGCGGCAATTGCCCCGGCTTGATGAGCACGATCTTCGCCAGCGCAATGCCATGCTCGGCAATCACCGCGCCGCGTACGGCTTCGCCGATTTGTTCCAGGTTGGCGTCGCGCATTCCCTGACGCGTCAATTCATGCACCAGCACCAATTGTTCGTCATGCGGCACGGCGCGCTGGAACACAGCGCCGCCATTGGGCGCGAGCGCGTAATGCGCAGCCTGCGCCGCGGATTCGATATCCTGCGGGTAGTAGTTGCGGCCGCGCACGATCAATACGTCTTTCAGACGGCCCAGAATGTACAGATGGCCATCCTCGATCGTGCCGAGATCTCCAGTGCGTAAAAATGCGCCGCCGGAGTCCCCGATCACCCTGGCGCCGAAGCTGCGCTCGCTGGCATCGGCGTGGCCGTGGTAACCCACCGCATTGCTTTCTCCGCGCAGCCAGATTTCACCAACGTAGCCGGCGAGTAGCGACAGATGGGTGTCAGGATGGACGATTCGCAATTGCTCACCGCCGTGCGGCTGTCCGCAAGAGACAAAGGGCAGCGATTCCGGCAGGTCTGGTTCCGATTCCGCAACCGACTTGCCGATGGTGAGCGAATCGGCCTTGAAATGCTTTATCGGCGCCGCCGTGCCCACATGGCCGCCGGTAATGAACAGGGTGCTCTCGGCCATACCGTAGCAAGGGTAGATTGCGCCCGCCCGCAAACCGCAGCGGGCAAACGCCTGCGCGAAACGCGCCACCGTCGCGGCCTTCACCGGCTCCGCGCCCGTGAAAGCAACTTCCCATTTGGCCAGGTCGAGCCCGGCACGTTGTTCTTCGGTGATCTTGTCGACGCACAGATCAAAGGCGAAGTTCGGCCCGCCGCTGATGGTAGCGCCGAAATCGGATACGGCTCGCAGCCAGCGTATCGGTTTCTGAATGAAGTCGATTGGCCGCATCAGGGTGCTGGAAGCGCCGAGATAGATCGGCTGCAGTAAATTGCCGATTAGACCCATGTCGTGATAATGGGGCAACCAACTGACGAACACCGAATCGCGGCTCATGCGCATACCTCGGCAAATGGCGGCGCCGTTGGCGAGCAGATTGGCGTGGGTCACCATCACCCCCTTGGGTGCGCCGGTCGAGCCGGACGTATATTGCAGGAAGGCGATGCGGGCGCCGGCTGCTCCCGAATCCGGATCAACCTGCGCACTCGCGCCTGCCAGTAGTTCTTCGAGCGAGTGCCAAGGTAATGGACCGGTCCTGGCGTCGAGAGCCGCCTGCAATTGCTGTCTTTCCTGCGTCCCGGCGATGACGCAGGCTGCATCGGCATCGCGGCAGATGCCGGCCAGCGTATCGAGGTTTTTCAGCGAGGAAACCGCAAGCGGCACCGCCGTGACGCCGGCGGCAAGGCAACCCAGGAAGGCCTGAATGAAATCCAGAGGCTGAGCGAACAGCAGCACCGCGCGCTGGTGCCGGTAGCTTTCGGCTGCCAGACTGCGGCCGATTGCGGTCACGCGTGCGGCCAATTCCTGGTAGCTCAACTCCTGGCCGACCTGCTCGCCGCGCTCAAGGTATCGGAACGCGATCTTGCCTGGGTGGCTCGCCGCCGAAGCGAACAGACGCGAGATAAGATTATCTGTCATGGACTATGCCTATACTTTTGATCAAAAAGATAAAGCACGCAAACGACTGCCCCGGCCACGCGATGGCACGACCAGGGAACGCCGGCAACCGCAGATCATGCGTATGCCAGCCTCCATTTGCAAATTGGGCAGTCTTCTTCTACTTCACGGGATTATTCTCGAAACTTGCATTCGACATGCAAGTAAATTCCGTATATCAAGGACGACATAGTCTTGAGAGATGCAAAGGGCGATGCCCCCGACATTGCTCTGCAAATCCTTGACATTTAAATAGTCGAGATCTTAAAAAAGGATGAATTTATCATAATGATAAATCGTCCACACCTGTCATTTTTGACAGGCAGCGTGAAAAAATCGAAATTTCCTTTTGGAAAAAATGCGCTTCGTTATCACCTCTTGCCTGTTGGCATTCCTTGCTCTGTAAAGGGCAAGAAATGCCCCCAAAATAAAACCGGGAATGGTTGCATGGGACTTGAGCAGAGATTCGCTCTTGGCTTGTCAGTGTTAGTTTGCGCGCAGAATTGGTCCACTCAATTCACCCTGCGCCAGTGCTTGGCGAACGCCGCAACCCCATTGTTAGACGCCTTGAATGCTGGGCATAGGCAGGCTCGGTGATTCCCGAGCGCTGGTAGATCCTGTCGGCACCGGGAGCAGCGATCGGTCAAATATCAAATCTATGTTGCTGCCAAGATGATGCCGACAACGGCGGCTTCGAGGATATTGATGACTACCCCCCCCTCAAATATGCTGCGTATTGAATGACCGGTATGTGGCG
>DATBQE010000138.1:0-8317 GCA_036561005.1 Burkholderiaceae bacterium
GAGTTGAATGTTTATGTTTCGAGCGAGGAACTTCCTCCGACTATGATTGAAGTGGAACGTGTGATTATTCCTTGGGCAAGGTCCAACCTCAGTGAGGACGATAGATATGGCGCTGCATCTGACTTTCTTGACGGGTTCTTGCAAATCTTCAGGGAAAATGGCGTAACAGACTGGTCCCGTTCATCAGTTGAGCCAATTCGACTTGGCGGATACATGGCCGCTAGCGCCAAGTGGACCGGTCACCTCCGTGGAATTCCCTCCACTGGAGTCATGTATATCGTCGTACTTGGCAAGGAATCGTATTGCTTTCATGCATTTGGAAGCGCCGAAGCGACAAACCAACTGCTCAAGTCATCGATTCACGCAATTGAGGATTTGCGACTGGAAATGCCAAACACGTACGAAGAACGCTCAGGTCATCCAGTGGATCAGCGGTAACGAACTTGTACTTTTTGGGTGCACTGGGTGTCCGCTATCTGGAACCACCGGAGGTCGCAAAGGGTCGACAGGTGTCTCAATGGTTTTCTTGTCGGTGGTCGCGTAAGATGCGCAATGCGGTCGGTCTGCAAGATTTTTCCGCAACCCGAACGGCCGGATGCATTTGTCGGATTTTCTGCATCGTCCGACAAAGGTCTTCCGCGCGATTGCCCTGTTTCATATTCCGCGCCACTTTTTGACGATATAACATCACCTACACAGATTTAGCTTGTAACCATGACCCCAGCATCCGATGAGCAGATTTTCAGGAATTACCCGTTCGTCGCGATTGCTCGCGTGAGAAAAATCGTCATTCATCACGCCAATGTGGGATTGATAGGCAAGAACCGGCTTTGGGGTTCTGGATTTGCTATTCTCGAAATCGAAGTCACCCGTCGATTAGGGGCCACGCTGAGCCACATGGAAAAATGGGATATTTTCCCGAACGATAAACCTGCCATCGTTTCCATTAACTATATCGCCAGCAATGACGAGCGGGACTTGAAGTCCCGTCATCAAGGGAAACTAACGATCATCGGCGACGCGATTGAGTCGTTCAACAGCGATTTGGCAAGAAAAACACTCGAGGGTAAGGATTTCATATTCTCAATTCCCGTTGACCGAGACGGAAGCTTCCATTCCCCGGAGACTGGCTTGTTGGAACGCCTTCACAGGTCATGTGTCTGGACCATGGATGAATTGGAATGGGCGAAAGATTTGCTTAAAAACAGTGACGGAATCAACTATCCGACACTCACCGCACTGCCGCTCTAATTGGCTGCAGCGGATGGAGGTCGCCTTCGTGGTTTCCTTGCCGAGGCACGGGTAATATGTGCGATGCGGTCGCTCGTCAAAATTTTCCGAATGACGCTGACCGGCAACACGGTCTCTGAAAATATGCTTGAAATCCGCGGAATCTTACATTTTCTGATTGCTTGACTTCGAAGTTGCGCGCAGATCCAAATTTAAGGAAAAATACGAGTATGTCTTTCCGTCGTTTCATTTGGTTGAATGTTGCTCTCATCACTGGTGTGGGCCTGTTTGGCTTATTCACTGACGAGCCGACCTTGCGGGCGGTCGGACATCGTCCGTGGACCTATGACTATCTCTTTTGGTGCGCACTGGCGATCAATGGTCCGTCAGGACTTTTAGCAGATTTGGCGTCCTTTTACATGCACCTGCAAAATGACGAGGTTCGGTTTGTCGCGCAGTATATTCTTTGGGCATTGCTGCTCGTCCCACAGTGGCGTGCTTACGATAGGCTGGCACGCTGGGCGCGCATGTCATTGACGCGCAAACGAACTTTCTACGGGTTCGCCGTTCTTGTCCTTGGCCTTGGTTGTTTTTACTCCGTTCACCTATGGTCAGTCAGCAGCAAGGCGCCGACAGAATTTTTTGTGGATGGTTTCTTTTGGCCTGTACGCATAATTGGCGTGGCATTGGTCGGCGTTATCGTTTCCATGTTCATGGTCGCAAAGCGCTCGACGTTGATCATCGAGTGAGCGCTGTTCAAATCATTGGTGGGCTCCTCCCCTCGGCAATACATAGCCCGTGAAATTTGCGCAAGGGTTTGTTCACTTTGCGATCTGAATTAACGACGTAAAGACGCTTTGCGCGATCCGCATCGCGCATGAAAGGTGCGGATAGTTGCCAGGCGCACCCTTCAAATAAATACGACCTGATCCGAAACCATGGACCAACTGCGGTCGGCGGGGGCAGGCGTCATGCGTCGCTTGCCCCCTTCGCCCTGCCCTGTGTTCGACGCTTGTTTACATCTTGTTTACACCCCCGCCGCGAATCTTTACGAACGCTTTATGCGTTTCCCGATACCCTGCAAGCATCGCCCTTCGTGTTGCGCTTTCGTTCTCTGTTTCGCGCACGAGGTCACTTGGGCGGCAACCGTTTGCATATTGGAACAATCATGAATCGCGCATTAAGAAAACTCATCCTGTCCGCCGTGGCACTGCTGGCCGTGCTGTTTTTGGCCTCCACATTCCTGTTCAACTGGAAGATCATTCCGCCCGGCTATACCGGCGTGAAGGTCAATCGTTTGGTGGACAGAGGCATCACGCATGAAAACATCGCTACCGGGTTCGTCTTCTATAACCCGGTGCAGACGCAGTTGATCGTCTACCCCACATTTGTGCAACGCGTGGTGTGGACGCATGACCTCAACGAAGGCAACCCGGCCAATGAAGAATTGACCTTCAACACCAAGGATTCGGTGCCGGTGACGCTTGACGTGGCGGTGAGCTACGCGCTCGCGGCAGAACGCGTACCGGAGTTTTACACGAAATTTCGCGCCGACCATATCGAGACCTTCACGCACGGCTTCCTGCGCGACACGGCACGCAATGTGGTTGTGGCCGTCGGTTCCGAATATACATTCGACGACGTGAACGGCCCGAAGAAGGAAGAATTCCTCGACAACATCGCCAAGAAGCTCGACGCGAAGGTGAGCGTATACGGCATCGGCATCCAGCAATTCGGGCTGATTGGTTCCCTGCGCCCGCCACAAGCCTTGCTTGAAGCCGTCGCCGCCAAGACCAAGGCCATCCAGGATTCGATCCGGACCGAGAACGAAGTGCGCTCGGCCCAGGCCGAAGCCAAGAAGCGCGTGGCCATTGCCGAAGGCGAAGCCGCAGCGAACCGGGCGCTGGTCGCCTCGATCGAGCCGAAACTGCTGGAGTGGGAACGCCTCAAATTGCAGAAGGATGCAATCACCAAATGGAACGGCGCCATGCCGGGCGTGATGGCTAACAGCGGCAGCGGCATGTTGTTCAATATTCCAACGCAGAGCCAGCCTGCACAGACTACAAGCCCGGCGGCGCAGGGCAGATAAATGAGCCGGAAGGCCGGCGCGACGCGACGCATCGGCCGGCCTCTGCATGCGGACGCGGGCGCGGGCGCCGGCCTTGCCCTCCGTGGCGGGTATTACCCGCCGTGCTAAGCTTGCGCTAAGTGTATTGAGATAGCATGCCGGGTTGATTTATGTCCCTGCGACCTATCCTCGCATCTATCCAAAGGCCTGCCTTGCTCCCTGCCACCAAAATACCACTGCGCTGCCTTCTCGCGCTCTCGCTCGCCGCCGCGATCAGTTCCCATGCCCACGCCGACACGACCGAACTGGAAGTCTATCAGGCCGAGGTTGCCGACAAAGGCGAACTGAACTTCGATTTCGCCGCCAACGCCATGCGCGGGCCGCGCCACAGCGACGATGGAGACCGGGCGGCCTTTCAGGCCATCGGCGAACTTTCGTACGGTTTGAGCGACAGTTGCGAAATCGGCGTGAAAATTCCGGTTGCCTATGCCGATGGCGCGTGGCTGGGCAAGAGCCTGCTTGGCGAGTTCAAATGCGTTGCGCCGCATGAGAAATCAGGCTGGTATTGGGGCGTGGAAATCGAAGCCGGCTACTTTACGGGCCTGGAAGAAAGGCAGCAATGGAGTACCGAGATCGTTCCTGTCGTCGGGTATCGTTTCGAGCAATGGAACCTCACCCTGAACCCGGGCGTATCGATCGCGTCGGCGGGCGACCAGCGCGGCGCGGTGATATTCGAGCCCAGCGGCAAGCTTGCCTACCAGATCGCACAGAAAACGTCGCTAGGTGTGGAGTATTTTTCTGAAGCAGGCCGCTTGAACGCCATGCTCCCGGGGCAAAAACGCAATGAACTGGCCTTCCTTGTGCTGGACACCCAGATCGGCAAGAGCACCGTCAACTTCGGGCTCGGACACGGCACCAACAGCTATTCGCCCGGCTTCGCGGTCAAGGCCATCGTGGACTTGGAATTTGACTGAGAAGCGGTGCGGCAAAGGCCTCCCGCTGCGGCAGGCAGGCCCCGAGAGCCCGCTTGCGACGCCTGGCCTTACTTGGCGCTGCCGCTGCCGGCCTGCGGCACCGTAGGCGTGCCGTCGAAAGGGCAATACTTGTAATTGCTCGGAAACAGCTCGGGATCGCTCTTGCATTTAACCTTGGGCGAAAGCGCGCTCAGCGGCAGACGGAAGCTGAAATCGTGCGTGCCGTTCACGATGTGAAAACGGCCGGCAGCGCGCGGCAATACGATCGGTTTGCGGTTATTGTCATATTTCGAAAAGACCACAAACACGGCGCCTTCGCCGACTTGCCCGAGGCTTTTCGACATCCTCGGCTTGAGCCGCTCAATGAGAGCTTTGGCTTCGTCGGTTATCGTCTCGAAAGGAAGCGGTTTGTACGCGTTGCCGGCGCTATCGAGAATCCGCACCTTGCCGCGCACTTCTTCTTCCGACTTGAAGTCCAAGCCGCCGGCGCTGTCTATTTTTCCGTCAAGCACGACCACAAGTACGTAGGGATCCAGCGCCTTGAGCGTGGCATCCATATCGCCCGGTCTTTGCGAACTGGCGATCCAGAACTCATCGGGCAGCCACCATACGATGGCCAAGCCGTCTTTCTGCTCCACTTGCTGCAATTCCTGCGTCAGATCGCCAACGTCAGGCTTGTATGGAGCCGCAGCAGCAGATGCGAAAAACGGAAGCAGCCAGAGCAGCGTTGTTGTGATGAATTTCCAGTGATTGAACCGCATCATTAATCCTCTGCGCCCCATCGAAAGCAGGTTACGTAATAGCCGGGCAGACAAATCAATCGGCCTGCCCGCCCTTCCCTTGATCGCCTAAAAGTGTGGCAAAGACGCCGGCGCTTTTTTGAGCAACGATGCGCCGCAATCAATGCGGCGCGCGCTGCCAATGAAATTCTTGCGCCCTATTTCGCACCCTGCTTGTGCAACGCCGCCATTTCTTCACTCATTTCCTTGGCCGCCGCCTGCATTTCCTGCATCATCGGCGCCATGGCCTTGGGCATTTCGGCCATCAGTGACTGCATGACGGCAGGCATTTTTGCGGTAAACATTTTACCGGTCGGGCTCTCGTAGAAGGCGATCAGGCTGTTGATCTCTTCCTGGGTGAAACTGTCGGAATAAACGCGGATATACATCGGCTTCAGTTTCGCCATCGTGAGGTTCGAACTCATGATGCTGGTGGCCTTGGCGTGAAACTTGTCGATCACTTTTTGATCGGCAGGGCTCGGCGTTTGCCCCTGGGCGGCTTGCTGCTCGACGTTTTTCATCATGTTGTTGATCTGCGGCCTGACCGCATCCATGATCTTGTCGGCCTGCGTGACGGTCAGCAGTTTGTTGATCGACTCTTCGGTGGGCTTGGCAGCCTGTGCGGCGATGGAAAGGAGAAGCAGGGACAGGAGAGCGGCAATTTTCTTCACGAGTGGCGTCCAATCAGGATAAGAAGGTAAAGTGAAATGTATTTT
This sequence comes from Burkholderiaceae bacterium, assembly GCA_036561005.1. Taxonomy (GTDB): domain Bacteria; phylum Pseudomonadota; class Gammaproteobacteria; order Burkholderiales; family Burkholderiaceae_D; genus PKWO01. The sequence continues at coordinate 5,768 of DATBQE010000138.1, forward strand.
GAAACGCAATGTTGCCGCATCTTGTCCGGGTGACGGTTTTTGTTAAATCACAGGATTCATATACGACCGCGGGGCGAAGCCAACGGAAATGCATCGTTTCCTCGCGCCGGTCAGCATGCGCATGCTACCACGGGATGCAGGCAGAAAATTCGCCTTCATTGCTCAAGTCTGCGAATCCTGATTTTTATTTGACGCACAATTTCATGCCCTGGCACACTGGTTTTCTTTCTTCATATCGACGCAAGGCTTCCTTGCCGTAGCCCTGCCCGCGCTTACGGCAACTCATCCTTCCAGTAATCCACGCTGTGTTCCTCATGCGTCATATGGCGCAAGCCGCCGCCGAACGCACCGATTTTCTTCGAGTCGGGGTATTCGCATACTTCGGCCGGCATCATGGTGCTGACGGAAAGATAGGCCAGTTCGGCGTCGGAATCGTTGACGATCTGGTGCGCCGTTTCCGGGCCGCCGGTTGGGCAGCAGATGACGTCGCCCGCGCGTATCTTGCGTGTCTCGCTGCCGTAGCGCAGCGTGCCGCTGCCTTTGACGATAAAGAACATCTCCTCTTCGCCGCGATGACTGTGGAACGGGCAGGAACATTTACCGGGCGGCACCACGTCATAGGAATAGCCGAGGTCCTTGGCGCCCAGCAGCGGGCCGATACGCGCGGATCGGCTCTCGAACTTATCGCCCTTTTCGAAGTGTTCGAACTTCAGGTCGTCGACGTTGACGACCTTGGTATTGATTATGCTCATTGGTGATGGTCTCCAATATCGTTATGCCGAAAAATGCGCCGTTTTGCACCCGCCCTGGTAGCCTGCCTCGCCGGTGAACAACGCCCAGGTACCTTGTGGATGCCATGGGCGATGCCCGCGCCGCTATGGTCCAGGCGGTAGTCTATTCTCCGATCAAATGATTATCCCGCATTTGTGTTTCGTTAGGGTACATCCGGCAGTTCTATAAGGTTGCGCGCGGCGACGACGCCGTCGCCGCGCAGGGCACTGCGCCTTGCCGCCGTGTATCCTTAATTCGGCCAAGGCTTGGGAAGTCATCCAGATTGCGATTTACCAGGGCGACGAGACCGGCTTTGTAATTTTCCACATTTTTGTAAAAGTCATCGGTCAACTGGTAAAACGGATCGTTCTCCTCGGTCAATTCCTCGAATTCGCCATTTTCATCTGTGCTCATTGCGTATATCAGCTCGGTTCTTTGGTCGCGGTCGGCGGGAACCTGTTCATCAGGAAAAAGCGCGGCGATATTTCTGAAAATAACTTCAGCTCCCCTCTTTTGCGGCAGATTGGAACCTTCACCATTACCAATTCACTCATCCTGACATTGATTGGAAATTGTTCAGTTGCGTAACAACTGGTACCCCAATCCTGTCGGACTTTCGAATCGCCTTGCATAGTCACCGTTCGCCACGCAATGCCAATGCGGTAATCGAACCTCAATACGAAATATTTTGGCGCAAGAGAATATGATAACTACCACTTTCTTGAGTTTAAGAAAAATTTCGGAATTGCGCCCGGCAAAAAATTCTCAGGTCGAATTGAAATTGCAACGAATCCTCTGCCCGGATGCGGTGCGGAACATGTTTGACGAGGTGGGTAAGCATTATTCCTGGAATCTTGATCGCGCCGATTGGCGTACGGTAGCCTGGCAGAGGCGGCTTCGGCGCCAGAGTGTGAAGGCATTTTTTATCTGCATGGCAGATGGCACACCTGTTGGCTACCTCGAAACCGATAGCCACAATAAGTCGGCGGTGGAAATTGTCTATTTTGGTTTAAGGCCAAGCTATATCGGCTTCGGCTTGGGTGGAGCGGCGTTGACGATCACGGTTAGGCAGCTCATTCATGAATATCCCCTTGGAATTTGGCTGCACACGTGCACCCTGGATCATCCATCTTCTCTGGGAAACTACTATGCACGTGGATTTCAATTCCTGAAGGAAGAGAAGAGCGGAACTCACTTCGCAGCTCGTGAAATTAACGCGCTGGAAGCTTCGAATATGGCTTCGGGCTGAGTGTTGTCCTTGCGGTGAATGCATTGCACGCATTGGGAGCAGCATAAACTAATTTGGTTCCTGGAATTGGGATGGTGCCTGCTGATTTTGTAAGCAATGCCTTAAGACTACGCTGATCAAGAGCCGTAGGTCGGATGAGTCGAAGACGTTATCCGACGTATGAAATAGGGACGCACATACGTCGGAAGGCAATGAATAGAACCTCTTGATTGCAAGGAGCGACGGCTTCCATGCCGTCACCGCGGCGCAGGCGTATCGCATGCGATCCGTGTTACCTGCTACGCCGCCTGCGCTTTTCCGACCTCCCGGTAGGAAGCATCGATGTGCATGAACGCGATCTGGCGATCTCGATGGCGCGCTTGGCTGTTCTTGGTGGGCCCCGATTCGCAAGGCCGGTCGCACTATACTTAAACGAGAACCGAGACACAAATCCTACAAATGCAGCATGCCGCCGTTGATCGTTGAAACATGGGCAAAGGTGTAGCTCGACCCGACCAGCTCGACGATGGCATCCCGCGCGTCGATGGTGC
>DATBQE010000139.1:0-9679 GCA_036561005.1 Burkholderiaceae bacterium
CACGCACCTATCTTGACTCGCCATGGTCAACGGCGCAATGAGAATCTTATTGCACTCGCGAATTCGCGAAAAGCGACCAAATCGATACCAAAAGCTGCGAATCGAGGCCAGCACGCCGGATGTCCCAATGTCGGCTTCGTCATCATTGAGTCCGGCTCTTGACCGCCAAGCTATCAGTAAGTAACTGCGCAGATAAATCATCCAAATAAATATCAAGCCACTTATCTTCGAAGTCTGGATCTGGATCATCGGAAATCCGTGACGTTATCAGTGCCGTAGGTTCCTGCATACGTGGCGTGCATCACTGTGGACTTCTGATCGAGACGCAATTCTCCGTCGGAATTGAAAATTCCCCTTGGTTTCGAGGCGGTGCTCAATGGCACCCTGCAAATGGACGCTTGCATTCAACCCGGCTTTGATCTGAGTCAAGGCCGGGACAATCAAATTGGTGCGAAACTGAAGCAGTTCCCACGAATTCGAGCGACACAAGATCGACACGATCCAAGTTGCTCGATGTTCATGCGTCGCAAGTAAATTTTTCATCTTGAGGTGTCATATGCCAACTATTCAGGTCTTTGATCCAGCACTTTGTTGCAGCACCGGCGTATGCGGTGTGACAATTGATCAAGCCTTGGTCGCGTTTTCGGCCGACGTCGATTGGGCGCAAAAGAACGGAACGCAGATTGCGCGCTTCAATCTCGCACAGCAGCCAATGGCCTTTGCGGAGAACGTGGTGGTCAAGCGCTTCCTCGAACGTTCGGGAGCCGATGCGCTGCCTTTGATCCTTGTCGATGGCGAAATCGCACTGGCAGGACGCTACCCGAATCGCGCCGAGCTGGCGCGCTGGACGGCAATCTCGCCTGCGACGACTGTCGGTGAGGCAAAGCCCGACAGCGCCGCCTGTTGCTGCAATGGCCAGTGCTGATGGCCATGGACGCCGTCTCGCCGTCATTCCTCTTTCTCAGGAATCCGCCCCCATTCCTGTTCTTTACCGGCAAGGGCGGCGTCGGCAAGACTTCTCTTGCCTGTGCAAATGCGGTGTTGCTTGCCGATCTCGGCAAGCGTGTATTGCTGGTCAGCACGGATCCCGCTTCCAATGTCGGCCAGGTTTTCGGCATCACGATCGGCAATCGCATTAAAGCTGTGACGGCGGTGCCCGGACTGTCTGCGCTGGAGATCGATCCGCAAGCTGCGGCGCAATCGTATCGCGACAAGATCATGGGCCCCGTGCGCGGCGTGCTGCCGGAGGCCGTGGTCAAAAGCATCGAAGAGCAACTCTCGGGCGCGTGCACGACCGAGATCGCGGCATTTGACGAATTCACCGAGCTGCTGACCGATTCGCAATTGATCAGCGACTACGATCATATCGTTTTCGATACAGCGCCGACCGGCCACACGATTCGCCTGCTGCAATTGCCCGGTGCGTGGGATGAATTTCTGCAGGACGGCAAAGGCGACGCTTCTTGTCTCGGCCCGCTGGCCGGTTTGAGCAAGCAGCGCGAGCGCTATCATGCAGCAGTTGCAGCGCTGTCCGATCCCAAACGCACCCGCCTGATTCTGGTGGCCCGTGCCCAACCCGCCACCTTGCGTGAAGCGGCACGCACGCACGAAGAATTGGCCGCGATCGGACTGACGCAACAATACCTCGTCATCAACGGCATTCTGCCGCTTGGTGAGGCCGATCACGACGCGCTCGCTGCCGCTGTGGTTTCGCGCGAGAGCAGGGCGCTGGCAGATATGCCCTCGAACTTGCGCGTACTGCCGGTTGACCGCGTTCCGCTCAAGGCTTTTAATCTGGTTGGCCTGGGCGCACTGCGTAAATTGCTGATGCCTGACGATCTTCCCGCAGCCTCACCGGCGCTCCCCTTGCCGGCTATCGATACGCCGGCGCTGGACATTCTGGTCGATGACATTGCAAAGGACGGCCACGGCCTGGTCATGTTGATGGGCAAAGGCGGCGTCGGCAAGACCACGCTGGCCGCCGCGGTTGCCGTGGCATTAGCCGATCGCGGTTATCCGGTTCACCTGACAACGTCCGATCCAGCCGGCCGCCTGGCCGAGACGCTGGAAGGCGGTCTTGAGAATCTCACCGTGAGCAGAATCGATCCCATTGCGGAAACCGAGCGTTATCGACGGCATGTACTGGAGACCAAGGGCAAGGATCTTGATGCTGCCGGCCGCGCATTGCTGGAAGAGGATTTGCGCTCCCCATGCACGGAAGAGATTGCGGTATTTCAGGCATTTTCGCGCATCATCCGCGAAGCGGGAAAGAAATTTGTCGTCATGGATACGGCGCCGACCGGTCATACCTTGCTTCTGCTTGATGCCACCGGCGCGTATCACCGCGAAGTGGCGCGCATGATGACGGACTCACACGCGCATTTCACCACACCGATGATGCAATTGCAGGATTCAACCCAGACCAAAGTGTTGATCGTCACCCTGGCCGAAACAACTCCGGTGCTGGAAGCCGCCAATCTGCAGGCCGACCTGCGCCGGGCCGGCATCGAGCCTTGGGCGTGGATCGTCAACAACAGCTTGGTTGCCGCCGACCTGCGGTCCATGTTGTTGCGTCAACGCGCCTTCAATGAGGTCACGCAGATCAATGCTGTGGCAAAGCATTATGCGAAACGCTATGCGGTTGTGCCGCTGCTGGCCCAAGAACCGGTCGGCGTCGAACGGTTGCGGCAATTGATACAGAGTTGACCGCTGCTCGCTCTCACGGTACTTGATGAACAACGTCACGCAAGCGACGGCCGATTTGGCCGCCTTTCGGCCGATATTGCCAAAGAAATTGAATATTTGGCCTGCTACTAGCGTCGCGTCCTGACAGTGTGGGCCTAAGAACGCAGCCTGTCAGGCGTATGTTGCTAGTTGAAGCTATGGCGCGGCGCGCTTCAGGAAATTGAAGACAATTCGCAGGCGAAACTGGCGATCCTGACAGAAAAAGCCATCGCCTGAATCAGAGATTCGCCTCATCGCCCCACAATTGATGCAAGCTGAAGCGCAACGTTGCTTGATCATGCGCGATCACTTCCCGTATGCCGTGCCTCGGCTTTGCCGTGTCGCGGCGGATCGGAAACGACAGCGGCGCACCGCGTGGTCCTACCAGCGCATGGACGATCGGCGTCATCTGCGCCGAACCCCTTTCCGTCACCACGCCAACTTCACCGTCGTCCAGGCGCACAAACGTGCCAGGTGGATAGGTGCCCAGTTCCTTGATGAAGTAGGCGGCCAGCATGGGCTCGTCGGCTTTCCCCGACTTCATCAGAACATCGCGCAAGGCCGCAGCATGCGGTAATGTTTTGCGGTAATTTCGGTGCGACACGGCGGCACAGTAGTGATCTGCCAGGGCGAGAATCCGCGAGTTTTGCCCGATATCAGATGCAGTTTTCCCATGCGGGTAGCCGCTGCCATCGGCGTTCTCGTGATGATACAGCACATGCGCGAGCCAATCTTCGTTCGTGATACCGGCCTGCTGCAATATCTTGACGCCGACCTGGGGATGGTTTTTGATCACCTCGATTTCCGCGGCTGTGAGCGGCTCGGTCTTGCTTTCCAATTGATCGTGAGCGCGCAACATGCCGACATTCATCGTCAGCGCGGCGGCCATGACTGTCGTGATTTCTTCGGGTGTTTTGTGCATGGCCCGCATCACCAGCAAGGACAATACCGCCGTGTCGACGCAATGCCGCACCGAATAGTTTCCGGCCGATTGATTCAATTGCAGGCATCCGAGCGCGATGTCGCGGTTCAAATCGGTTGCATATGAAATCGCCTTGACGACTTCGAGGAATTTGGCCTCTGCGTCGGTTTCTCCGCCAAGCCCGTAGAGAAGTTTTTCCAGGCGCTTGTTCGCGAGATTGAGCAAGCGCAGGACAGAGGGGACTTCCAGCTTCTTGACCGGTTCCGGCTTGTGCAGGCTGTCCGCATGGCTTGCAGTGATGTAGAGGCCGCGCTCGATCAGACCTTCGACCTGGCGTTCGTTTTCGACGACATACCCTTTGCGCAGCAAAAGCTTGCCATCGACGCCGTAGGCGTCCCACAGCATCGGCTCACCGACGACAATATCGGCCATGCTGATGCGTCGTTGATCGGCCATCGTCTCCCCCGGTTTTGACTGGAACTTTTCAGCCGTTACTTTCGGTAGAATTAGCTATATTTTTTACGTATAAAAACCAGGTCCTATCACCGCCAATACGACATGCGGATTGTCCATCCACAAGCACCTCGAAAGATAACATCCCATGCGCAGAGATTTGAGCATCAAATGAACCGGTAACTCAAATTTCATTTGGCCTGACTTCCTATGGCGTTTCCAAGTTTCATCGTAGTCGGAAACGAGCAAGCAAGCATCAAATTGGCGAATTTATTTCCATGAGTAAATTATATGCTTTATATTTTAAGGGTAAGTGTTAAATAAGGTGAAATACTATCGGAATTCGTATCAATAAAACAACTTTCAAATCGCTTCTCCGGCTCGGATCGGCGACGATGCGTCGGCATATTTTTTAGCTGTCCTGAACGGGCGGATGTGTTTGCAATCAGTTGGCTGATAGCCGGGTCGGTTTGAGGTCGCGCTCACCGAACGGTCGTGATCGATGAGCAAACGATGCGGCATGAGTGCATTCATGGCTCCGGCAAAAGCCGGCGAGGCCCCAACCCGGAAGGGTTGGAATTTCCTGTCTTTAGGTTGGGGCAAGAGGAATACGGTATCGACATTCAGAAGGTGCAGGATTGCGCGGCTACAAGGCGGTCCCGCATCTGGCGAATGTACCTGATTACATCAAAGGCGTGGTGCAACTGCGCCGAGAACCCTGATGGCTATCGGTGTGGTGCGCGGTTTGAACGAAGCTTAGAAATCTGCTTGATAGATGCGAGGCGGTGGTGATTCGCAGATAAAAATCTGCCTCGATCAAATTTCTTTGCAACGTTCGTTTGCATGAGCAGCGCCTTTTATCGGCGTCGCAAGCGTTTAAACCAGCAAACCAAAATGCGCCGCCAGCACCGCCCTGCGTTCTTCAGGCGTCACCGTCTGCTTCACCGTGTCCCCGTCTTCCACTATCTTGAGCGTGTCGCCGGACAGAATTTTCCTGCCTCCCGGATTGTGCAATACAACCAGGTACTGCTTCACGAAAATCGCATCGGGATGCGTTGAATTGAGGTAGTTCGCGGGGACAAAATCGATCCATTCCTGCGGCGACATGTCGAAGCCGTATTGGTTGACCCAATCGCCATCGACCTTTGCCTTGAGGACGATATCACGCGCGTTCGTTTTGCTGAGCATGAAGGTGTCGCCGTCCTGCGCCACGTCGGTGTCGAGTACGTCCAGGCGCATCGGCGCGCGGATGCCGTAGCTGCCGAAGCCGAGGTCGCACAGCCACTGCTGGCCGTCGATGGTGGCGACGATTGCCATGTGGGTTTTCGGTCGCTTTGCCGGATAAAACATCGGCCTTGCGGCGACGAATTGGTAGGGTATGTCCAATGCTTCCAAGGCCATGGAAAATACGCCGTTGACTTCATAGCAGTAGCCGCCGCGTTTGCGATGGACGATTTTCTCGAAGATTTCTTCGGTGACCAGCGACACCACCTTGCCTGCCTGCACGTCGAGATTTTCGAACGGTACACTAAAAAGCTGGCAGCGCATCAGCGCGGCGAGGGTGGAGACGTCCGGTTTGGCATCGCCGCGATAGCCGATACGGTCGAAATAGTCTTGCAGGGAAAAATTGTCAGCGTGCATTCGTGAACAGGTGCCGAAGTTTAGGGAGTGTCGATTGTAGCCCAATCGCGGCGAGCGCAAGCGCTCCCTGAAAGCGGATGCGCTGTTGCGGCGAGTCGCAGGCCGCCGGCTGATTTATCCGGCGGCCTGCGATGACGGTTTTTCCAAAAACGGCATGCGTTCAGTTGCGTGCCGGCCTGTGCGTACGAATCGTCATGGCGCGCAAACCAGCGGGGCCAGCGGATAGGTGGAGCCGCCGCCCGTCGGATACGTGCCGCGCGCATTGACCGGCGACCAGGGCGCAGTGGTGAGGCAGCGATAGTCGAAGTTTTGCTCGACCGGAAAGTTCGCCGGCGGCGCAGGAATGGCATTCAGAGTCAACGCAGAGAAGGTGTACGTCACCTGGTTGCCGGTGGCCGTGGGGATTGTTGGTCCGGCCAAAGTGCCGCCATCGGTTGGCGCCGTGCTATTGCCATTGCTGCCGTTGGCAACGGCCGGCAGGCCGTTGGGTTGTGCGGGCGTGCCGTATACCAGCGTGTATTGGTTCCAGCTTTTGTATTCGCTACGAGCGATCGGGTGGGCCGGGGCAGGCGTGCAGGGCTGGCCGGGCGTGCAGGCCGGCGGCGCGTTCAGGTTCGGCGCGCCACCGAAATCGACCATGTAGGCGGCACAACCGTTGGGGCCGCAGGTCACGAGCTCGGTAGGTTGCGGGGCGCCGCCGGTGACCGAGCAGGAAGCGTCAAGTGCGGCCTTTACGCTGGCCTGGTCGCTGTAGTTCTTCAGTTGCTGCAACTGCGCGACGTTGGCGCCGTATTGCGTGGCGCCGCCACCGCAGGTGCCGTAGGGTGCATGCAGGCGCTGCACGGGGGCATCCTCGATCATGTAGAAGTACAGCAGGTTGGCGGTCGTGTCGTAATAATAGGATTGGCCGGCGATGAATTGCGCGATGTCGGCCTCGGTGGGCTTTGCTATTGCCATCAGGGTCTTGAACGGCAGTTCGAAGTTGGTCCATTGAACGGCCGCCGTGCTTCCCGCTGCGGCAGGCAGCACCATGCCGCCGCTATAGAGCGCCGGTGAGCCGGGGTAGGGGGTTGGTGGTGCTGCATTGTTGGCGCGCGCCAGGCAGTCGTTCCAGCGCACGGGGATGTCGGCCGGGTTGGCGAGGTATGAGGCGAAGAAGGTGCCGTCGCAGGTGCTGGCAGCGGGCCCCGGCGGATTGAAATTATTGGGCCATTGTGCGCCGGTATATTGCTGCCCCCATTGCCTGCGGATGCGATAGACCTTGATCGCCGATGGATTGGTGACGGGCTGGTAGACGGCGATGCGGTTAATGAAGAATTCCTTGGGCCGTTTCACCGCGGGGTCGGTGTAGCTGAACAGCAGGCGGTCATTGAACGATTGGTTGTTCTGGTTGGTGTAGTTTTCCGTGCCGGACTTGCCGAATACGGTGTAGCCCATGCGGTCCATCACGAACGGTTCATAGATCGGGTTTTGCCCGCGCCCGTTGAGGAACAGGCTCGGGTAATCTGCCGCGTGGTAGGCCGCCATGTCGCGCTGTATCTGCACGTGGAAAAAAGTCGGCGCCTTGCCTTGCGCCACCATCGGGTCATTGGCCGATTCGATGTTGAGCGTGGTGTATTTGTGCGGACTCATGAGCGAAGTCGAGCGGAAATCGTTGGGGCCGCGCGAATGCGCTTCATCGACGGTGAAGTCGGTGGCGAAGTAGTCGAGATTATTGAGCGAGACGGGGAACACGTCTTTGGCGGGATTGTTGTTTGCATCGACCACGCGCAGGCCGGACAACTGGCTGTCGCGGTCGAGAATGACGGTGGACTTGTCGCCATCGTCGAAGCTGCCGAGGTTGACGGCTTCAGTGTAGACCTGATGCTTGAAGTCGACGTTATCCCAGATATTGTTTTCCATGTATTGCGTCGGCGGCACGGTTTGCGCATTGGTCTGGATCCAGCCCATGGCCGGGTCGCCGGCGTAACCGTTATAGAGACTTGTGGGCGCGAGTTTGGGCTTGCCGTTTTTCCCCGTTGTGACGATCTCGGGCGTGCCGTGCAACTGGCCGTTGAGATTGTTTGCCATCAATGCGATGTCTGTTTTGGTTACCAGCCTGGCAGCAGGATCGTTGGGGTGCAGGCCCGTGGGGTCGAAACGGAAATTGACGAAGCGATTGTGTTCGATACGGGCCGGGCCGTCGTAATAACTGTAGCCCTGAATATTCATTTCCCCGCCGGCATTGGGCGTCGGATAGTTGCCCCAGCCGCTGGTCGAACTCAGCACGACGTCGGTGCATTCCTGCGCGAAGTTGTTATTGGCTTTGCTGCAGCCGGGATAGCGCTCGACGTTGTTCCTGGTCATGCCGGCAATCACGTTGTCGTGCACCAGCCCCCAGAAGCCGGGCACGTTGCCTTCCGGGCCGCCGCCGCCGAGCAGCGAGAAGCCATAGGGGTTGGTGGCGAAGCGGTCATTGTGCAGGGTCGTGAAAATGCCGCGTCCCCAGAAGCCGCGCTGGCGCGAACGCGTCACGGTGTTGTCGTTCAAGACCAGTACCGGCGGCTGCGGCGCGAGCTGCCATTGCCCGCCGCTCGTGTAAGCGCCGTTGCCGACGGAGCCGTTGAGCGAGAACGTATCGGTTGCGCCGCCCGCGGCCGGCGTTGTGACGCTCCAGATACCGTTGGCGGCGGTATTGCCTTGCACGCCGGTAATTTGCACCTGCGCTCCGTTGGCCGGGACCGTGGTCGACTTGACGACGATGGGTGCGACGGCAACCGCCGTGATCGCCTGCGGCTGCAATTGCCATTGCCCGCTGGTCGAGGGAAAACCGGTTGCGCTTGCGTTGGTCGTTCCTTGAAGCATAAAAGTGGAAAGGCTGGAGGGCATCCCCGATTTCACGTGCTTGACTGTCCACGGCGCGGCGGCGGTATTGTCGGCGGCGGTGCCGGTGCCGCTGATCACGATTTGCGCATTGTCTGCAGGCGGGGGAATGCCGCCGGCAACAGTGACGATGATGTCCTTGCCTGGCGCTTTGTCGATCTTGATGACATTGACCGCCAGCGGCTGCCAGCTTCCGCCGCTGCCGGAATAAGGCGAAGTGGGGGTAACACCGCCATAACTGATGTCAAACGATGTTGCGCCGGTATTCGTGACCTTCCATGGGCCCGGCGTGGGCAGGTTGGTGCCGTTGATGGTCACCACGCTGCTTGCAGCGGGGATAAGTGCGCTGCTGATGCTGATCGCTGAATTGTGCGCCTTCTCGATGTCGTAAGTGGGATTGGGCAGTATCGGCGCAGGATTGATGGCAGCCACCGTGTCGTCATTGGTGTCGATGCCGTTGTAGCAGCCATGCGCGCGGTTGCCGGTAAATTCCGGATAGGCGCTGTTTTGGGTCGGGTCTTGCCCCAGCATCCAGTAGGCGCGGCCCTGCGCCTGGCAGCCGGCCACGGAATTGTTGACGAAGGTGTTGCCGAGGTTGGTGATCCAGAAACCGTTGGGGAAACCGGTGTCGAGCCCGCCCGACCCATTGCGCCCGGTGTTGGACGTATCGGGAATATTGTTGATGGTGTACCAGTTCGGTTGCGTGGTCTGGGCTTGCTGCAGGTAGTCGCCGTCCCAATACTGGCTGCCATTTTGCTGCGGATAGGAATAGGTCGATGTCGCGGCCATGGTGCCGGCCACCAGATTGTGCATGAACTGGTTGCCCGTGATGTTGGTGCCGTCTTCCAGATAGAAACCCTGACCGACCGTACGCACGCACACGTTATTATAGAAGTCGGCATTGGTCGAACCGTGCACGGTGAAGCACTTGTTGTAACTGTGGTGCACGCTGACGTCCTTCACCACCGCAGCATCGCTCCAGATGCCGCCCGACGTATACGCGCCGTTGCCGATTGAGCCGGCCAGCTCGAAAGTGCCCTTGGCAGGTTTGGCGTTCACAACCGGCCAGATACCGTT
>DATBQE010000140.1:0-157934 GCA_036561005.1 Burkholderiaceae bacterium
CGATGAAGCATTTGCGCGAAAGGCTGGTTAGCCTCCTGAATGAAGAACGGCCCGGTCGTTCTTACGACCGGGCCGTCAAGGCCAAACCAAAGCGTTATGCCGTTCGCGTCATCAAGAAATCACCTTAACTGAACGGCATTAGCACGCAGGTGCGGCTTTTTTAACGCTCAAACGTGCCCTGGATTGCCAAGAACAAGTTAGTCGATCAATCGAAGAACTGATGTCTTATTGAGGCAGCCAGTGGGCATCATGCGGCGTGCGCTTGCAGGCGCACACCGCGCTCAGGCTAAAAGCTGCACGCAGGTGCAGCTTTTTTTACGCCTTCCCGTGCCTTGGATTGCCAAAAACAAGCTCGTTGATCAATCGAAGAACTAAGGTTTTGCGAATGTAGCCAGTGGGCATCATGCGGTCGCGCGGGGCGGCCATTCGTTGGTAAGCGTACACCGCCCTCGGGCTAAAAGCTGCACGCAGGTGCAGCTTTTTTAATTTCTGATACGCTTGCAAAACGACGCTCCGTCGAAATCACCATAGGGCCGTTCCATGCGAATCCAAAAGAGCATTGCCGCAATCACCGTTGCGGCCGCGTTGTGCACGGCGATGAACGCCTATGCGTCGCCCCCGAAGGTCGGTGACGTTGCGCCGGATTTCGAGGCGACCACGTTTGACGGCAATCGCGTCACGTTGGCCGATTTCAAGAATCAGGTGTTGATCGTGAACTTCTGGGCCACGTGGTGTGAACCCTGCAAGAAAGAATTGCCCCTGCTTGACAGCTACTACAGGATCCAACAAAAGGCCGGATTACGCATCATCGCCGTGACGACGGAAGATTCGCTGTCGGCAGGGCAGCTGGAACCTCTGGCACGTGTCGTTTCTTTCCCGATGGTGCGCAAATACAAGGGGCGGTATGGGGTATTGAATGGTGTGCCGACCAATTATATTATCGACCGCGCCGGCGTCGTGCGCTATGCGAGAGCCGGCGGCTTCAGTTTGGAAGCGCTCAACAAATTGCTGGTGCCGCTCCTCAAGGAACCCGCACCGGAGCCGGCGACGCCGACAGCCGACAATGCGGCAACGTCGGCCACCGGTGTTTTGCGCGATCCCGGCTGAATACGTTTTTTTGCTGATGGGTCAATCGTTTGATGCCGGCCCTATCCGATTTAGGAACGCGAACTACCTACGCCAACTCCCTCATTGCATCGCGCGACGTACTCGCTTGCCGGTAACGACGCCGTTGGCCGTTTGAAGCGGCGCCAGCGTCATATAGCAAATGCCCCAGATGAGGCCCAGGTATGCACTGTCGAACAGTGTCACGAGCAGCGAAGCGAGAGCGGCAGAGGCGTTGATGGCATGACGTCGCACGGCACCCTTGACATGCTCAACACCGGCATGATCGAGGGCGATGCGGGTTCGGTGCTTTAGCGAGCGCCAGTACATGGCCAGGAAGGTGAGCGAGAGTGCCAAAAATCCGCCGCCGTAGATGCGCAGCAGGGTGCGCAACTCGACTACATTTTGTACCTGGCTATCGCCTTCGTTCCAGATCAGTTCATCAATCAGGACAGAAAACAGGAACTTCATCGGGTACACGTACAACAGAACGATGAACAAAAGCAGCATGCTGAGCGTCAGTGTGACGTTGTCGCTGACTGCATAGTGAGAAAAGTATTTGGCGTGATCGATCCAGACCGCCACCAGAAAAAAGAAACAGATGCCGAAAGCGACGAAGCCGTGCATGATATGAAAGAGGTCATGTGCAGACTTCGGCACTTCCAGCGATACGACAAGCAACGTGACGGCAAAGGCAAAGACCGCATCACTGAATGCTTCGACTCGATGGACGGCAAAAATGGATTTCTTTTGATGCTGCGGCGAATGTTGCATCGTAATGGCTCCCCTTTTTGTGATATTACCTGCTTTGGGCGACGCCGCCTGCCCGATGCGTCTGGCACTTTTTGAACGAAGCGTTAGCTCATTCCTGCAGCGCATCGGCGGCATTGTCCGCCATATTTTCTACCTGCTCGTGGTTCGTTTCATCGGCTGTATTGCCGGTAGCCGCCCGTTGCTGTTTTTCCCTTCTGGCGCGCAGTGACGTGCCCCAGTCGGCCATCATTGCCAGTATCGGTTTCAACGTCAAGCCGTGCTCCGACAAGGTGTACTCCACTTTCAAAGGCTTACCCGGATGTTCGATACGGATGACAATGCCGTCCGTTTCCAGTTCGCGTAATTGCTCGGTGAGCACCTTGTGCGAAGCATCGGCAGTCAGGCGCTGCAATTCGCCGAAGCGCACCGGACCATCCTTCAGATGGTAGAGGATCAGAGTCTTCCACTTGCCCGAGATGGCGTCGGCCGTGGTCTTGACCGTGCAATCTTCCAAACGCATGGGTTGGCGCAAAGTCGGCATGGGGTTCTCCAGTAGACTCACGACGAGGCATTGCCACATTGTCGAAATTATACTGCCAACAATGCAATGGTGAGGCGATGACAGATTCGGCAACCGGAATCGTCAAGGGACGCCGTGCCAGACGTTGAACCGGCGATGAAGAAACCGGTCGTGCATTGGCGCACGCCTATTAATGATCCGTCAGGCTCCTTCGCTGCATTTTGACCTGATAATGCCGCATTTCCAGGATTCTCTCGAAAAATGGCCGAACCAGGTTAAAGAATGGGCCGAACTCGGGAGATTTCCTGAATCCTTCGATATGTCCGCGCGTACTATCCCATTCAATGCGTACGATGTAATTCATGCGGTCTTCCTCGCACCGGGCTACCTCGATCGCTATGAAATGTTCCGATCGCACAAGGGCCGTTTGCGCCGCAAGATAGGCTTGCTCGAACGCGAGGCAGGTTTCTTCGTCTGGCATGCCGTAACGAATGTATTCAACGATCATGGGTATCCTTTTATCGGTCGCCGAGGCTGGCGTTATTGGTTGAGTGTGAGAATCTAGATTATTTCCCTGCACCCGACCAGTACGCACAATTATGTGACTGCCGGCTGTGCATCGCGCCGGATCGGTTACCAAAAAGTGCCTACTGGATTTTCGCTTGCCGATTGCCCACAATACTGTGTTCAAGACCCAGGCTGCCTGCCGGCACTCCGGCGCGGGAATGCGCCCAACATGATTGGACAGGCAACCCAATGCACAACGATTACGGGAAAGTTCCATTATGGAAACCAATGTTCCGACACTCTATGAATGGATCGGCGGCTTCGAGCCGCTTGAAGCATTGTTCAAGCGGTTTTACGAACGTGTGCCTGCCGATGCGATTCTTGCGCCGGTGTTTGCCGGCATGGCGCCGCATCATTTCAGAACGGTTGCGCAATTCGTTGCGGAGGTACTCGGAGGACCGAAGCTCTATAGCGGCGACGGCAAACACACGCATGCCACAATGATCGCCCAGCATCTTTCCCGCCACCTGAGCAACGAGCAACGCAAGAGCTGGGTGGCTTTGTTGCTCGATACCGCCGACGAATTGAACATGCCGGACGACCCGGAATTTCGTTCTGCGCTGGTGGCGTATCTGGAATGGGGTTCCCGATTGGCAGTGATCAACTCGGCGCTCGACGACAATCCTGTCGGCCCCGGTGCGCCGATGCCGGCCTGGGGGTGGGGCGAAACCAAAGGCCCTTATCGCCCCGACGCCGAACAGGAAAAATCACCAGCGGCAGGAGCGTAACGCCCTCATTGCTTTTTGTTCAGATTACGGAAAATCACTCTGTCGCCTTGTCTCGATCCGTGCGTTCTGTCGAGGTGCACCATTCACTACGGCTGGCATATTCTCGCAAGATCAAGATTCATCCCGACGTTCACTGGCACTTGTAGCGGCTTGACCCGGCATGCTTGAAGCCATCTTGCCAAAATTGGCGTTTCCTGAGGCAGTTAGTCAGAACAATCGGGAACGATCGATGCCAACGCCGTTTTCGTTCGTCATTCCATGATATTGTCTTGGTCCATCACCACAAAAAAACAACAACGTAAGCGCATCTCTAAAAATCTGCTGCGCGGCCTACGCGGCCCGGCCATCTCGGACCTGCGATGCTCACCGTACAGTCGTACGGCTGCGCTTCTCGGTCAGACCTTGAGTCGCTCGCCACGATTTTTATAGATGCCCGTAAGTGTGTTCCCAGGAAGACGAATGAACTTGATCGATGTGATCGGCAAAGCCGTGACTGCTAATCCGGATGCAACGGCCTTCATCTATCGAGGAAATTCGACCAGTTACCGTGATTTTTACCAATTTTTGTGCAGCTTCGCGAAAGGTTTGCACGTATACGGCATCAAGCCGGGCGACACCGTTGCGGTAAGCCTCGGTTACGATCCGCTTCATTGCATAACTGTATTGGCGCTGGCGCGGCTCGGTGCAATTTCGGTGCCCATGGCGTCTAACCTGGGTTTGCAGAAAAAGCACAATATCATCGAGCGCTTCGGCGTGAGCACTATCTTGACTTTCAACGAAGACAGCGGCATCGAAGGTTTTCCCCTTGTCAGACTGGCGAAGCTGCCGCTGGAAGGGAATCTGAGAGATTTTAGTTTCACCGATTTTGTTCCCGAAGCAGCGACGCCGTATCGCATGAGTCTGACCTCGGGCAAGACTGGCGAACCCAAGGGCGAATTGCTTACTCACGGCTATCAGATCGACCGGATCTCCCAAACCTTGCATGACTGCGGGCGCGAGTCGCGTGTCATGCCCTTCACGCTGCACCATCCAATGGGATTGACGATCGCTCTGGGCGTCTTGAGCCTGGGGGGAACATTGGTCTTTTCGAATGACTACGAGGCATCGGATATGGCGAGCGCCATGGCGCTGCATGAGGTTTCTCACGTGTTTGTTTCGCCCGTGATGGCGCGCGATTTGATTGCCCAGCACAAAGGGGAGGATATCGCGTATCCGTTGCTGCGCCATTTGCGCATCGTCGGTGGCGCACCAACGGCGAACCTGCTGGCCGAATTGCGCGAGCGGCTGACGCCGAACATCTTCCTCAGCTATGGTCTGACAGAGTTGGGCCCGGTGGCCATGGCGACGCCCGAGATCTTGCGCGCACATCCGCGCAGCTCGGGAAAAATATTGCCTTGGGTGCGGCTGGAAGTGGTCGATGAGGCCGGTGTCGCCGTGCCGCAGGGCGCTGTGGGTGAACTACGCGTACAGATCGAAGGTATTCCGACCGCCTATCATGGCGACGAAGAGGCGACCCGCAAGAAATTTCGCGATGGCTGGTTCTACACCGGCGACCTTGGCCGCGTTGACGAAGACGGCTTGCTGTTTATCGAAAGTCGCCTGGACGATGTGATCAACCTCGGCGGGCCCAAGGTCAACCTTACCTGGGTCGAAGAAATCCTGGGACGGCATCCGCAGGTTGCAGAAGCGGTCGCCTTTGCCTTGTCGGACGATACGGGTGCGCCGTTCATGGCTGCGGCGATCATGGCTCGCGGGCGTGACGTCGATATGAAGCAGATAGCGGATTATGCGAAGGAGCAGATAGGTTGGGCGCGTCCCAAAGCATTGTTCCTTGTGCCGGAGTTCCCACGCAATGTGAGCGGTAAAATCTTGCGCGCCGAGGTGACGAACCTGGCGGAACGGGTGCGCAAGGAAGAACTATTGCGGCGCCGAGATGCCCCGCCAGCGGAGCCCGAGGAGCATCAGGGCACGGCGGACTAAAGCAGGCGCCATTGCGCGCCGTCACGCTCCAGCCATCGCACGTTGGCCGGCGTTGGGGCTGCCGGCCGGTCCGCGCCGGTGAGATTGATCATGACAGTCTCCTTGACGGGAAACGCCTGTTCGCGCACCTGACTGATGATGCCTGCCACGGCGGTCGCCGAAGAGAAGCATACCTGCAGTCCTTCAAGTTCTTCAATCATGCGTCGCGCCTCGCGTATCTGTGCCTCGCTGACCGATACAATGTTGCCGCCGCTTTCCATGGTGATGGCGCGGATGGGCGGATAGGCGCGTGTGGGATCGCCGCGCAGGATGGCCTCGGCAATCCCTGCAGGACGGGCCACGATATGGCGCGGCTCGATGTTGTCGCAGTTTTCGGCAAATGCGCGCGCCATGGGTGCGCAACTTTCTTGCTGTACACAGAGCGTCTTTGGCAAGCGTCGTATCCGCTTCATGCCGTAGAGTTCGCGCGCCGCCTTGTAGTTGCCGTAGACGCCCATGGCACTCGACACAGCCTGCACATACCAGTCGATAGGCTGTTCGATCTGCTCGCTGGCTTCGAGAAACGTCAACTTCAAACCTTCGCGCCGCCCCAGGTTGAAAAAGCCGCGTTCTGAAACCAGGCCATGCCGGTTTGCATAGACACCCGCAAAATTGAATGCATCGACGAAACTGGCGTCGCGCATCACGAAATTGCTGACCTGCGCGTGATCGGCGTAGTGCAGGCGCGGCAGAAAACTCGCGGCCGTGAACAGATGCAGTTGCATCGCTGGATAGGCCTTGATCGCATAAGCGTACGACGTCGAACTGTTTCCAGTTGAAGAGGTACAAAAGGAGCGCACGCCGCTTTCCCACAGAAAGGCCAGCGAAACTGCGGCCATGCGATCTTTGGTGGAGCAGGTCGGTAGTGTCGTATCGTTTTTCAGGTACAGGTTAGGCATGCCGAGATGTTTTCCGAGACGCACGGCGTGGACCATGGGCGTATACCTTGCGTCTGCCGGCAGCCTGGCGTGGGATTCCCGTATCGGCAACAGATCGGCAAAGCGCACGTAGGGATTGGGCGATTCATGCAGCGTGGCCCGATCCAGATCGTAGCTCACGTCCATCATGCCGCCGCACTCGCAAAAGGGCTGGTATTCCAGGCTCGGTGGTTTGCCGCAAGCAGTGCAAAATTGTTTCATATCTTATTGGAGTGAAATGGGCATCGGCATCGGAATGGCGGTCTCGCCATCGAAGATCAGGTCGGCGATCGCTGTGCCAATGCCACTGCAAAGCAACATGCCCTTGATGCCGCCGCCATTGGCGAGGTAGCAATTACGCCATCCCGGCACGCGGCCAGCCAGGGGTAAGCCATCCGGCGTCATCGGGCGCAACGCGGCGCGATGATCCAGTACTTGTGCATCCGCAACGCACGGCATGATCTCCATCGCCGCTTGCAGCAAGTGGCGCCTGCCGCCGGTGCTTGGCGTTTCGTCGAAGCCCACCTGGTCTTTGGTCACCCCGATCCAGCATTCGTTCAATCCGCGCCGATACAGCGATATCATCCCGCGCGTGAAATCATAGGTCAGCGGCGCACCCGGGAGCGCAATGCGCAACATTTCTCCCTTGACGGGCTTGACCTCCTGCACAACACCGAGCCACTTTTCCGCCTGACTGATCCACGGCCCGGTTGCCAGGACGAGTTGGTCGCATGGGAAAAGCCTGTCTCGCGTTCTTGCCGCCGTGATCACATTGTTGTCGCGCTCAAGCGCCGTGACTTCATCACGCACGAATCTTGCACCCAGTCCGGCGGCGCCATCGGCGAGGGCCTGATGGAACAGCGCACTGTTGATGGACATGTTCCCGCTAATCAGCAACGCCGTGCGAACTTTGTGGGATATGCGTGGATCGAGGTGCCGGACCGCATTGCCTTCGAGCCGGGAGCATGAAAATCCCTCCATGCCCACAAAGGCCTGCTCCGCCTCGTGCAGATGCAAGCTGTCCTGTTCGTCAAATGCGACAAGGACGCGACTGACCGGTTGGCGTTCGTAAGAGGGGCACCCAAGATCGGCCAGGTTGTCGGCCAATTCCCGGTGCAGCTCGAACGATGTCAGCGACAGAGGCAGCAATGCAGTTGGCGCACCATGGATCGGGTTCAAATTTCCTGGGTTGTTGCTCGATGCGTGTGCGCTGAAGTCATCGCGTTCAATGACCGTGACGGCGGCGCCCCGCTTGGCGAGATAGTAGGCTGCTGCGCACCCGAATACGCCGGCCCCCACCACAACTACGCGATTGCTTGATTGCATTGCTTGGGCGTCCTCGGTCATTTATTTTGACGGCGTATTGCGACTTGGGCACAGAACGCCGACGGACATCCTGGGTGGATCGCTCATGCGCCATTTTTCGTATGATAGTTGCGCTGCGACAAAAATGGAGCGTACACTATTTCCGCACGCATCCGCGTGGCAAAAAAATGAACTGCGCAATCTTGCGACGGGGTCTATACATAGAGGAGACCAACATGGCGACAAAAACACGTTTGGCAGCAGCCTGCAGCCTCTTGCTGGCGTTTGGCCTGGCCTCTTGCCAGCCTTCGGGGCCACCGCCCGATATCATCAAAACGCAGCGCGAAGATTTGCAAAAAGCCAAGGCAGTCAATGATGCAACGCAAAAGGCGGTCGAGGAACAGCGGAAACAGGTCGACGAAGCGACCAAGTAGCCATTGTGGGTCGCGCCGGCAAGCCATGATTGTGCTGCTGATGCTCATGCTGCGCTAAATTCGGCTGCCGATTGGGGAATATGCGAAATTGCCGGACTTCCGCGCTAAAATAGCGGCACTTTTTCCATGCGGCATGGTTTTGCCGCCGGCCCATGGCGAACATTCGTCAAAACAATCGGAGTTGCATTGAATAATTACCCTCATCCCATCATTGCCCGCGAAGGCTGGCCCTTCCTGACGATAGCCATCGTCGTGGCCGCAGTGGCGAGCTATTTCTGCGGTATCTGGTCAACCCCGCTGTGGATCATTGCCCTGTTCGTGCTGCAATTTTTCCGCGATCCGGCGCGTGTCATTCCGCAAAAAGCCAACGCGGTTCTGTCGCCGGCCGATGGACGTATTGTCGTCGTGGAGAAAGCGCAGGATCCATACGCCGGACGCGAATCGCTGAAAATCAGCGTGTTCATGAATGTCTTCAACGTACACTCAAACCGCTCGCCGGTCGACGGCAAGATCGACAAGGTTCAATATTATCCCGGCAAGTTCGTCAATGCCGACCTGGACAAGGCATCGATCGAGAACGAGCGCAATGCGCTGACAATCACCACCACCACAGGCGAGCTTGTGACCTGCGTGCAGGTAGCCGGCCTGATCGCGCGCCGCATCCTGTGCTACGTCAAAGCAGGCGACATGTTGACGCGCGGGCAGCGCTACGGTTTCATCCGCTTCGGTTCGCGCGTAGACGTGTATCTGCCGCTCAGTGCCACGCCCAAGGTCATGGTGGGCGACAAGGTGTCGGCCACCGAAACCATTTTGGCCGAGTTCTGATCTCCTGACGTCTCACTCCTGACCGGCCAAGCGCACACTCATGCCCAGTTTCAATCGCCGTAAGCCCAAGGCAAAGATCGCTTTCCCCAAGCTGCGCATTCATAAGCAGGGCAAGCAGGCGCAGTTTGACGATCCCACTGTGCCGCAGCAGCAGTCGTTGCGCCGCCGGGGCGTGTATTTACTGCCGAATGCCTTCACCACGGCGGCCTTGTTTTGCGGTTTCTATGCCATCGTCATGGCCATGAACGGGCGTTACGAGCAATCCGCCATCGCTATCTTTGCCGCCATGATTCTCGATGGCATCGACGGCCGGGTGGCACGCCTGACCAATACGCAAAGCGAGTTCGGTGCGCAGTACGACAGCCTGTCCGACATGGTGTCGTTCGGCGCCGCGCCTTCGCTGGTCATCTATGAATGGTCGCTGCGCGGCCTCGACAAAATGGGCTGGCTGGCGGCTTTTGTCTATTGTGCCGGTGCGGCTTTGCGGCTGGCACGCTTCAATACCAATATCACCGTCGTCGACAAACGGTTTTTCCAGGGCTTGCCCAGCCCGGCAGCAGCGGCCTTGGTTGCCGGTCTGATCTGGACCATCGAGGATTTGCGCTCCAGAGGCATCGACATAAGCTGGATCAACCTGAGCTGGACCAGCTGGATCATTACCGTCTTTGCCGGGCTGACCATGGTCAGCAACGTACCGTTTTATAGTTTCAAGGACGTCAATTTCCGCAAGGTCGTGCCGTTCATCTCCATTTTCGTCATTGTCCTGATCTTTGTCCTGATTTCCCTTGATCCACCCGTGATTCTGTTCGGATTGTTTGTGCTTTATGGATTATCGGGTTATGGCGCCCTGGTCTGGCGCTTTGCCAAGGGCAAGCCGGTCAGCATCGTGCAAACCGACATCGACAGCCTGGAAGACAAGAATTTGCCCTGACAACCTACCTTGGCTCGCATCCAAACCGCATCGCTTCGGCCATGCGGTTATTTTTTCGTCAATTAATTAGGAAATCCTAATAAAACAAACTTTTTCCTAATAATATTGGAAAATGACTTGCGCGTTTGTTTAGGAAAACCTAGAATCGCCGCATGGATAAAGAATTCACCACCGACCAAATCATCGATGCCTTGGGTGGCACGTCGGAAACCGCTCGTCTGTTCGGCATCGCCGCAGCCTCGGTTTCGGAGTGGCGCAAGGAAGGCATCCCGAAGTCGCGCCTCATGTATTTGAAAATTGCGCGCCCCGACTTGTTCGACGCCGCGCAAATGCCGCCTGCGCCGCTTGTGCAGGCGTCGGCGAACCAGAATCCGAACACCAACCAAGATTTCTTACCGAATCCACCCAGGGAGCACAGCATGAGCGACAAATTGATCATATTCGACACCACCTTGCGCGATGGCGAACAGTCGCCGGGGGCGTCGATGACCAAGGATGAAAAGATCCGCATCGCCAAGCAATTGGAGCGCATGCGCGTCGACGTCATCGAAGCGGGCTTTGCGGCGGCTTCCGAAGGCGATTTCGAGTCCATCAAGGCCATTGCCGGCCTGATCAAGGATTCGACGGTTTGCTCGCTGTCGCGCGCCAACGACCGCGATATCGCGCGTGCAGCGGAAGCCCTCGCGCCGGCCGAGCGCAAGCGCATTCACACCTTCATCGCAACCTCGCCCTTGCACATGGAAAAGAAGCTGCGCATGACGCCCGACCAAGTGTTCGAGCAAGCCAAGCTGGCCGTGCGTTTCGCCCGCAAATTCACTGACGACATCGAATTCAGCCCGGAAGACGGCAGCCGTTCCGACATCGATTTCCTGTGCCGCGTCATCGAAGCCGTCATCAAGGAAGGCGCAACCACGATCAACTTTGCCGATACCGTCGGCTACGGCGTTCCCGAGCTATACGGCAAGATGCTGCGCACCTTGCGCGAGCGCATCCCCAATTCCGACAAGGCCGTCTGGTCGGTGCACTGCCATAACGACCTCGGCATGGCGGTCGCCAACTCGCTGGCCGGCGTCATGATCGGCGGCGCCCGCCAGGTCGAGTGCACCATCAATGGCCTCGGCGAACGCGCCGGTAATACGGCGCTCGAAGAAATCGTGATGGCGGTGCGCACCCGGCGCGACCACTTCAATCTTGACATCGGGATCGACACCACGCAAATCGTCCCGGCATCCAAATTGGTATCGCAAATCACCGGT
Organism: Burkholderiaceae bacterium; assembly: GCA_036561005.1. Classification (GTDB taxonomy): domain Bacteria; phylum Pseudomonadota; class Gammaproteobacteria; order Burkholderiales; family Burkholderiaceae_D; genus PKWO01. Next base: position 11,360 of record DATBQE010000140.1, read on the forward strand.
TTTGCGGTGCAGCCGAACAAGGCCGTGGTCGGTGCCAATGCGTTTGCCCATGCGTCGGGCATCCATCAGGATGGCGTGCTCAAAGCGCGCGACACCTACGAAATCATGCGTGCAGAAGACGTCGGCTGGTCGGCCAACAAAATTGTGCTCGGCAAGTTGTCCGGCCGCAATGCGTTCAAGCAACGCCTTGAACAATTGTCCATCACGCTCGATTCGGAAGCCGAAGTCAACGCGGCGTTTGGTCGCTTCAAGGAATTGGCTGACCAGAAATCGGACATTTTCGATGAAGACATCATGGCGCTCGTCTCTGACGAACAGCATTCGCATGACAACGAATACTACCGCTTCGTGTCGCTGGCCCAGCAATCGGAAACCGGCGAGAAACCGAAGGCCAAGGTGGTGTTCTCGATGGGCGGCAAGGAAGTTTCCTGTGAAGCGAGCGGCAACGGTCCGGTTGACGCCATCGTCAATGCCATCGAAACCGTGGCCGACAGCGGCGCGGAGTTATTGTTGTTCTCGGTCAATGCCATCACGACCGGCACGCAGGCGCAAGGTGAAGTGACGATGCGCCTGTCCAAAGCCGGCCGTATCGTTAACGGCATGGGCGCCGATCTCGACATCATGGTGGCTTCGGCGAAAGCTTATTTGTCGGCGTTGACGAGGTTGCATTCGAAGATCGAAAAACTCAATCCGCAAAAATCTTCGGAGAATGAATTGGCCGCTTGATTGAGGTAAGATTCGCCGGTTGCCGCATACGCGGCGTGACGGGAGGACTTATGGAAAAGGTAAGCGGCATAGGCGGCATTTTTTTCCGGGCCAAGGACCCCAAGGCGCTCGCCAAATGGTATCTCGACACGCTCGGCGTTGGAGGGGAAGGCTATGAACCGTGGCAACAGTCAGCCGGCCCCACGGTGTTTTCCCCGTTTGCCCAGGATACCGATTATTTCGGCCGGCCCGAGCAGGCATGGATGATCAATTTTCGCGTTGACAACATGGACGCGATGGTGGCCCAGTTGAACGCCGCAGGGATTGATGTCAAGAGAGAATCGCATTCCTACGGGCATTTTGGACGCCTGCATGACCCGGAAGGCAACCCCATCGAGTTGTGGCAACCGCTCTAAGCCGCGCATAAAAAAGCCGCCGCATCATTGATGCGGCGGCTTTTGCGCTTCCTGCAGACTGCCCTGAAATTACTGCACTTGAATCTGCTTCGGCCGCAGGTCTTCCTTCTTCGGCAGTGTCAAGGTCAGGATGCCGTTCTCCAGCTTGGCGACACTGCGTGCATCGTCGACATCGGCCGCCAGCTTGAAGCTACGCGAGAATTTTTCCGTCGTGCGCTCGGCAAACACAACCGTTTCGCCTTCCTTGCGTTCCGTAGCGCGCTTGATTTCGGCTTCCAGCGTCACCACCTTGCCTTCCACGGAGATCTTGACGTTCTCCTTGGTCACGCCGGGCAATTCGGCTTCGACCACATAGGCGCTTGCGCTCTCGGTGACATCGATACGCGGCGAAACATGAGCACGCGAAGCCGCGGCACCAGCCGGTGCAAAATAGTCTTCGACCAGATTGTCGAACAGGCTATCAATACCGCCGACGGGAACGCGGCGGAAGGAAAATGGGGTGGTATAGCCACGGTGATTGCGTAAAACGATGCTCATCTTTGCTCTCCTGGTAAAAGTGGAGCACGTCGCTCCGACGACCAGTAGATAGGGCGGGATGAAGCGCAATTCAAGGGTATGTCATTGAATTTATTAAATAAATTGGCATCTTGAAAAGTTGCGGCAGCGACCCCATGTGGGGTCGTTTTTGCGTCGGCAGGGCGCTCCAACCTTGTGCCCGTTCGCGACTAATTTGCTTGAACCGCAACCTGCGCAAGGCGCATGCTCAATCCAACCGGCGACATCACGAACCCCATCAATTCCTGGGCTTCCCTGCCGTCCGGCGTGTCGATTGTTGTGATCTCGAAGGAGGCCAATGTCATTGCCACGGCGATCTTGATCTCAAGCAGCGCCAGGTAACGCCCCGGGCAGGTGCGTGCACCGGCGCCGAAAGGCAGGGGGATGCGCTTGTCCGCGGCGTCGTTACCATCGCGCAGCCAGCGTTCCGGCTCGAAATCGAGCGGGCGCGGGAAGTGTCCTTCCGAGACGCTGTCATGGCGCAACACGCACCAGACGAACGCGCCTTTGGGCAGGCGCACGTCGCCCACCGCCGTGTCGCGCAGCGCTTCCAGCGGCATGAATGGTGCGACTGGCTTGAGGCGCATCGCTTCTTGTATGCAGGCGTCCAGGAATTCGAGCCGGTCCATTTGTTCGACGTTGAAGCGCGCCGGGTCAGGTGCGACGTGGTTGACTTCGCCCTTGGCCTTCGCAAGCATGGCCGGGTGGCGCCTGAGCAGGTACAGCAACCAGGCAATGGTGTTGGCCGTGGTGTCTTCGCCGGCCAAAAGCATGGTGGAGACATTGCCTGCCACTGCAATGTCGTCCACGCCGCTATCGCCTTCGTCGGCCGCTGCAATCATCGCTTCAAGCAGGTTGTGCGGCTTTTGCCGGCGCGAAGGTTCGGCCGCCATGCGTTCGCGTGCCTTTGCGATCAGGTCGTCGATGGCGTTGCGCATGAACTTGATGCTGCGGTCGAGCTTGCGGTCTTGCGGCAGCTTGAAATAGCGCCAATAGGGGAAGGCAGCGATGCTGCGCCGCGCGACGGCGGGCAGGATCACGTCCATCTGGCGCTGGATGACGTCTTCGCCGCCGTCAATGGTGTTGACCTCGGTGCCGAATGCCAGGCCTGCGATGATGTCGACCGTGTAGCGCTTCAGGTCGTCATCGAGTTCGATGGCGCGGTCATTGCGCGCTGCGACAATCCAGCGCTCGCGCAAGCGCAGTGCGACTTTCACGAGGGCCGGGAGATAGGCTTTGATGGCATGCGGTGCAAAGCCAGCCATGACCATGCGACGCTGGTCGCGCCAGGCCTTGCCCTCCGCCAGGAACACGCCGGGAATGCCGCCCATTTCATCCGAAATCTTTTGCGTGACGGATGGCCGGCGAAAACCTTCCGGCCGGTCGCGCAGGATAGCGTTGACCAATTCATGCTGTGCCACAACGAGAATCGGCACGCGCCCGAACATGATGCGAAACAGAGGGCCAAAGCGGCGGCTCCAGGCTTCCACGTCGTGATGGACGCGGGTCGATTTCATTTGCAGCAGGTTACCGAACAGCGGCCAAGGACGCGGTCCGGGAAGGTCTGACACCGCGCGCAGGGGCGATGGCTTTATCGTGGGGTTTGCTGTGCCGGGTTCGGCTGCGAGGCTGGCATGCGGGGAATCCATGGCGCTTCCTTGATATGCAATGCCGCTATTGTGACGCATTGCGGCGCTGCGTGTGACAATCCAACAGCGACCACGCGTGGCGCACTCGACCTGGCGGCCGAGCGTAGCGGGCACTTCCCATCGCCGGTCATCCGGCGATGTCGTGCGACTGCAATGAAATGAAGGGCAATGGCGCTGCTATTCCTGCTTGCTGAATGCGGCAATGACCTTGTCCATCACGGCAAACAGCAACTCCACACTGTAGCCGGCGAGAAAGGCAATGGCAAAGGGCGATAACGACTTGACAAAGCCGCCGGCCACCTCAGGGTTGATGAACCATGCCGAGACCATGCCGCCCAGGGTGCCAAGATAGAGGCGGATGCGGAAGTCGATGTTGCTTGCCTCCGAATAGGTGCGTGCACGAATCTGGCTCGACAGCGTGCGAAGAATGTAGACCGAGGCACCGAGCAGGCCATAGAGCAGCGGCAGGATATAACGATGCAGGACGTTGAGCACGACCTTGGTGGAACCCTCGCGCGCGATATTCATGCAAGCCTCGTAGGCGCCGGGGTCGCGCGAGGCGCAACTGCAACTGTCCTTTTTTGTCTCGCAATTTTGCTCCCACGGCGAACTCCATCGTTGGAGGAGCTTGAAATCGGACTGGCTCTCCAGCGCCAGATTGTTGCGCTGGTCGTCGAGTTTATTTTGTTCTTCCGGCTTGGCATTGACCATGGCTACAACGACCTTGTCATAGGCAACCCGGTCTTCCTCGATATCGGTGGTGATGGAGACGCCGAACAGCCAGTAGATCTGCATGACCAGGAGCAGCGCCAGCGATACTACGGCAAGGCTGGTGTACCACAGCACGGCACGGCGCGCGACCGACCATTTGCTGAAGCGGCCGCCAAACAGCCGGAGCGCGAATTTCGGCACGTTCTTTGCGCGCACATCCATGATCGCGTTCAGACTCAATACCGTGACAGGGCTGACCTTGATCGCCAGATCTCCCAGCGCTTGCCAGAAGGCCGCTTCGTCCTGATCGCTGACTTTGCCGCTACCAACCGCATTGCCGACGGAAACGACCGTGTTGATGGTGGCGGGGTCTATGGTGATGCCATTTCTTGCCGCGTAGGCGAGCAGTAGCTGGGCGTCTTCTATGCTCTCGGTAAGTCTTGGGTTCATGGGTTGGCGCCGGGTTGCCGGCAAAGTCGGTAAAATGGAATATGCAATGGTTTCATGCGATGGACAAGACCTATTCGACCTCGAATGGATAGGAACACTGCTGCGGTTCCTCGTCGCCGTTTTGGCACATGACGGGTTCGTGCCCGTTGAGTTCCAGATCGACGCGCCAATTGCCCGACGTGAGGTTCAGTTTGTCGCTCCAAATGCGCCAGGTGAAATAACCGGTTTCCGCGACTTGTTCATCAAGCTTGGAAATATCCTCCGCACGCCCGATCTGCAACGACTTGTCGAATGCCGTTTCCACCCGGTTGAAGACATAGCGGCGCCACACATGATGGATGGTGATTTTGCCGTCGGAGGATTTGAGCTTTTCCAGTAGCTCGGGCGTCCCGCGCAATTGCATCCAGAAATACACTTTCTTGCGCGTCAGCGGCGATGCAACCGCGTGCACGAACCGGCGCGTCGCGTTGTCGACCGCATCGGCCAGCACGGCTCTATCGACCGTCAGCAGTTCTTGCGTCTGTGCCCGTGCCGTCGTGACGTTTGCCATCAGTGTGACGAATGCTATCGCCGGGGGCAGCAATCTCAAGGTTTGTCTGATGGCCTGGAATGGTGGACGTTTCATTTTGAGCGTTTGAGGCAAATTGGCGATGTCGGCGTTGCTTCCGCCGAAGTTTGGAAGCCGTTCTAGAAGATCGATGCCAGCCCTTTGATCCGTTTCGCTATCCCGACTGCGGCTTCCCCGAGGCCGACGATTCTGTTCTTCAATTCCGCTTGCGACAGGTTCGATGCCGACGCCGCCTCGACTGCGGCCACCAGTTGCGCATAAGTTGCTTCATCGACCCCGGCAATCATGCCGGCGGCGTTGGCTTGCTCGGACAGCTTCACCAATTCCCGCACCGCGCGGGCGTATTCCCCGGTCGAGCTTTCCACTGCGGCAAAATCGTTTTCCATTTGCTTGGCAAAGTCGCTCAACTCGCCATCCGGCGTGCCGGAATTTCCTTGAATGCTCATGGCAGTTCCTGTTTCGGTTTCAGTTTGTCGACGATGGTCTGCAATTGGTTTTCCAGTTTGCCCAGATCGGCTTCTCGCTCGTTGGCTTCGATGGTGAGGTTGTTGAGTTCATCGGAGATGTCGGTCAGCGCGGCAGCAGTCTTGTCCTGAATGTTCTCCAGGCCCGCCTTGGCAAGAAGTTGATCCTGGGCGTCGCGTATCTTGGACAGCGATTCTAGGTACACGGTCAGCGTGATATTGCCCTGGATGACCTGCGTCCAGGCGGCGTTGGCGTTGGCCAGCGCCTGCGCGCGTTGCGCGATGATGGGCTGTACCACGCGCGCTCTCTCGGCCTCAATCTTTTTCCGCACCACCGTCAGGAATTCTCCGACGTAGCGCACCGCCGTTTTGGCATCCTCGCCGCCGTTCCTGCCGGCAGCGAGCTTGTTCATCAGCGTTGCGCCAGACGCGCCGTTGAGCGCTGCTGCGATGAGTTTAGGTCCGTAGATGTTGTCGACCGCGCGTGTCGCTTCCGCTTCCAGCAAGGCGTAGGTCCGGTCGATATAGGCCAGGTGGCTTTTCCTGATTTCGGCCAGTTGCTGGCCTACCGAGGCAGACAGTCTTGCGCCTTCGGGCGGCACGACAGCGCAGCAAGCCAATTGAAGGCACAGCACCAGAGACAGCACCAAACGCACTGGTCGCACTGGTCGCACCAATTGCACCGATTGCGCCAATTTCATATCGCATCCCCCTGATGCCGGATTTGCAGCCGTGTGAGCGTCGTTGCAACGTTGCCGGCAACAAGCTTGTCTATTTTTATTCGGTCTGTGATTGCCCGCGCGGATGCGGAGCGGTGGTCAAAGTCGACTTGAAGCTTTAGATGTTGGCATGGCTATTTCGACAATTCAACCTGTCAATTCTGACAGCTATCCTGTTTATTGTTCCTGGGGATTATTCATTGCAGATACGCGGATCTCGCCCGGCGCGATCGCCCGGCACAAGGCATCTTCATCGTCGTCGGCATCGAATTGGGTGGCGAGCGAACGGCATTGCGCCTGTAAGCCGGGCGCGGCTAGCAGCGCTCGCAACGCAACCGTCAGCCGGCCACGTCGCACGGCACCGAGCGAAAGCGTGGCACCGGCGCCCAGCCGGCATACACGCGCGGCGTTGTCGAATTGATCAAACGCCAGCGGCACCACCAGTTGCGGCGTACCGGCGCGCAATGCTTCGGCAGTCGTGCCGATACCGCCATGGTGGATCAGCACTGCCACATGCGGCAGTAGGGCGCTGAGAGGCACATAACTTTGCCAGAACACTGAAGGCGGGAGAACGGTCGCAATCTGCTCGCGGTATGGCGTGAGGAAGATTGCGCGCCGCCCCAGCGCCTGCGCTGCTTTCAGCGCTTGGGTGAAATACGCCTGCGCATGGCGATTGCCGCTGCCCGGCGTGAAGACAAGCGGTGCCTCGCCGTCGGCCAGGAAGGCTTGCAGTTCCGCAGGCAAGATCTGCCCCTGCTGCGGATCGTAAAGCTGAAAATGCGCGGAGTGCAACGGCTGTGGCCAATCCGGCGGCGTTGCCGTGAACCAGTCCGGAAAAAGCGTCACAGATTGGTCGGCCGTGCCGTAGATGTGTTCGAAAAAATGCGCTACACCAGGCAAGCCGGCCGATCCGCGCGCGGCATTGAGGTCCGGCAGGGCGATAGGGTCGACCATGGCCGCGTCCACACGGCGCCATAGCCAGCGTCTGACACCGTGCGGCAGCCAACGCGGAATGTGCAGCGGCCCCAATGTCAGAGGGTCGTGCACGCTGCGCAGATTGGAAGGCGCAAGATAAAAGGTCACGATGCGCAGGGCCGGGCGCATGGCGCGCGCGATCGCTGCAGCCGGCACCGCCAGCGGATGGGTCAGCATCACGCAGGGCTCGTCCTTTGGCAGCATGGCAATGATGGCGGGCAGGCTGCCGGCACTATGCCTGATGCCGCGCAGTATTACGCCGACTCCTTTGCGTGGATGCCACACATCGGGGTTGTTCATGATCTGTTGGTAGTCGGCTGTCGAAATGATCGAAGTGAATGCAAGTCCTGCGCGCTGCACGTGCACGGCGTGAATCTCGGGCCCGAGGAAGTGCACGGCGTGGCCGCGGCGCTGCAGGGCAAGCGCGATTCGCAACAGGGGATAGATGTCGCCGGCCGTGCCGGCCGTGATGATGAATACGGGCCGACGCGTGTAATCTTCTTCTGGCGACATCAGGACGTCGAATCCTGCCGGTTTGGCGCGGGCCGCCGCAAATCGGCAGAACGGCGCGGGAACCTGCGGTTTGCAATTTTCATGGCTGGAATTCTAACGCGAATTCCGAGCGGGGATTTGCAGTTCTCGGTACCATGCCGTAAAACCAAATGAAGGATGAGCGTCCATGATTGAGTTGTCTCAGTTGCTTGGCCAAGCCTGGAAAGCGCACGGCACGGTTGCTATCCCCGCGGGGTTGGACCCGGCCGATTCCGACGCTGCCTATTTGGCGCAAGCCGGATTGCTTCAGGCAATCGGCGACGAGGCCGGCGGCTGGAAGCTTGGCGCAAGGTCCGCCGATGGCCCGATACAGGGCGCGCCCCTGCCGTCGCGCGGCATTCACGCCAACGGTGCAAATCTTAAATGCGCCGATTTTGCCGTGCTCGGGCTGGAACTGGAAATCGCGTTTTCCTTCACCCGCGGATTCAGCCCTGCCGATGCCGCGCTGAGCGACGCGCAAATCCTTGCTTGCCTGCAATCCATGCGTACATCCAGCGAAATTGTGTCCAGCCGTGTCGCCGGCTGGCCGCACATACCACAACTGGTGCAGCTCGCCGATTTGCAGAATCATGGCGCGCTGGTGGTTGGTGCCCCCATCGCATACGACGGAAACTTTCCCTTTGTCGCGCCGGCGGTACGGTTTTCCATTGCCGGCAAAACGTTGTTTGAAGGGCAGGGCACCAATCCTGCCGGCGACCCGCGGCGCCTGCTGCCATGGGTGGTCAGGCATTGCATCGCGCGGAATTTGGCCTTGCCTGCGGGTAGCGTGTTGACTACCGGCACCTATGTCGGCGCGCATTTTTCCCAGGGGGCTGGTGTTGTGACGGGCGAAATCGAAGGCTTGCCAAGCCTGCAATTCACCCTCGCTTAGAGACCCGAAAGTAGGATGGGACAGCGTGTTTGCGCCAGGGCAGTGACGGCAGTCCCCGATCCCGCAGATCGGTTTATTGCTTAAAAGATTATCTAAATGACATGTAAATCCTACAATTTTCAATCGAGAATTCTGTGCGGGATAGCAAATCTCTCAAGGTGGCGGGTAAGTATTTGAATCGCTTGGACTTTTCCGCTATACTCTCGCTCTGGTCGATATGGCCTAGTTGTTTCTTTATTAATTAATCGTTATCACGGTGTTATGGGGTTATGTTGCAAGACTCCGCGCACCGCCTGTGAAAGGTATTTAGCATGACAATGGAAAAAGCCAGCAAGGCTGCAATTATCGCCGACAACGCGCGCGGCCAAAATGACACCGGTTCGCCGGAAGTGCAAGTTGCTTTGTTGACTGCACGCATCAACGAATTGAACGGCCACTTCAAAGAGCACACCAAGGACCACCACTCCCGCCGTGGCTTGATCAAGATGGTTAACCGTCGCAAGAGCCTGCTCTCCTACCTGAAAGACAAGGATGCAACCCGTTATCGCGACCTGATCGCCAAACTCGGTCTGCGTAAGTAATCCTTTGTCGGGTCCGAACAAGTCGAAATGCCCGCATCAGCTCGCTGATGCGGGCATTTTGTCTTTGAAGAAGTTGCAAGAAGCGTAGTAGAAATCAAACAAGGCAAGACGACAACTTGTCGTCCGTGGTGAGGTGAACGACAGCGCCTGAAAATCTGTCGGCAAAACTAGAAAGGAAACACCGTGTTTAATAAAGTCACCAAGACATTCCAGTACGGCCAGCATCAAGTCACCCTGGAGACAGGCGAAATCGCCCGCCAGGCTTCCGGCGCCGTGATGGTGTCGATCGAAGATACCGTTGTGCTTGCTACCGTTGTGGCGCGTAAAGACGCCAAGCCAGGTCAAGACTTCTTCCCGCTGACTGTCGACTATGTCGAAAAAACTTACGCCGCAGGCCGCATCCCCGGTGGCTTCTTCAAGCGCGAAGGCCGTCCTTCGGAAAAGGAAACACTGACCTCGCGTCTGATCGATCGTCCGATCCGCCCGCTGTTTCCAGAAGGCTACCTGAATGAAGTGCAAGTCATCATTCACGTCCTGTCGGTCAACCCGGAAATCGATCCGGACATCGCCGCCATGATCGGCGCATCCGCCGCGATCTCGGTTGCAGGCATCCCGTTCGCCGGTCCGTTAGGCGCTGCGCGCGTCGGTTATATCGGCGGTCAATATGTCCTGAACCCGACCACTTCGCAATTGAAGACCTCGGAGCTCGACCTGGTCGTGGCCGGTACTGAGTCCGCCGTGTTGATGGTGGAATCGGAAGCCAAGCAATTGTCGGAAGAAATCATGCTCGGCGCCGTTGTATACGGCCATGAACAAATGAAGGCCGTCATCGATGCGATCCATGAATTGGTGCGCGACGGTGGCAAACCTGAAGTGCAATGGAGCCCGGCGCCGAAGAACGAAGCGCTGATCGGCCGCGTTGCCCATTTTGCCGAAGCCAAACTGCGTCAAGCGTATCAAACACGCGACAAACAGGCACGTACCACCGAACTGCGCGACATCTATGCTTCCGTTTCAAGCGAATTGGCTGCTGAAGCAGCATCGGTCGGCGGCGCAGTGCCGGATTCGGCTGAAGTCAACACCATTCTGTTCGATCTCGAAGCCAAGATCGTGCGTTCGCAGATTCTCGAAGGCGAACCGCGTATCGACGGCCGCGACACAACTACTGTGCGTCCAATCACGATCCGTACCGGCGTATTGCCGCGTACCCACGGTTCGGCGCTGTTCACCCGCGGCGAAACCCAGGCGCTGGTCATTGCCACGCTGGGCACCGCACGCGACGAACAAAAGATTGATGCCTTGATGGGCGAGTACAGTGATCGCTTCATGCTCCACTACAACATGCCACCGTTCGCTACCGGCGAAACCGGCCGCGTCGGTACGCCGAAGCGCCGTGAAATCGGCCACGGCCGTCTGGCCAAGCGTGCTCTGGTTGCTGCTTTGCCGGCGCCGGAAGAGTTCAGCTACTCGGTGCGTCTGGTTTCGGAAATCACTGAATCGAACGGCTCCTCGTCGATGGCTTCGGTGTGCGGCGGCTGCCTCGCATTGATGGACGCCGGCGTGCCGATGACTGCGCACGTGGCCGGTATCGCCATGGGCCTGATCAAGGACGGCAACAAGTTTGCCGTGCTGACCGACATCCTGGGCGATGAAGATCACCTGGGCGACATGGACTTCAAGGTTGCCGGTACCGCCAATGGCGTGACCGCACTGCAGATGGACATCAAGATTCAGGGCATCACCAAGGAAATCATGCAGGTCGCGTTGGCGCAAGCCAAGGAAGGCCGTACGCATATCCTGGCCAAGATGCAGGAAGCCGTACCACAAGGCAAGAGCGAGTTGTCCGACTTTGCGCCGCGCCTGATCACCATCAAGATCAATCCGGAAAAGATCCGTGACGTGATCGGCAAGGGCGGCGCCGTGATTCGCGCGCTGACCGAAGAAACCGGTACACAGATCGACATCACCGACGAAGGTATCGTGACGATCGCTTCGGTCGACGCAGCCGCAGGCCAGGAAGCCAAGCGTCGCATCGAAGAACTGACCGCTTCGGTTGAAGTCGGCAAGGTCTACGAAGGCACGGTATTGAAGCTGCTCGACTTCGGCGCCATTGTGCAAGTGATGCCGGGCAAGGACGGCTTGCTGCACATCAGTCAGATCGCCAACGAGCGCGTCAACGCCGTGGCCGATTATCTGAAAGAAGGCCAGCAAGTGCGCGTCAAGGTTCTCGAAACCGACGACCGCGGCCGTCTGAAACTGTCGATGAAGGCTGCGGCTGCTGACGAAGGCGAAGCGCCGGCTCAGCAACAGTAAGCAATCTGCGGTAACGCCCAGCAATAAATCGCGTAAGCGAAGCAAAACCGCCCGGTGCGAGAGCTCCGGGCGGTTTTGTTTTACAGGCGTACAATGCGGCTGTTGTTGGTTCATCAAGGATGATCATGCGTGCAATTGAAATTACCGAGCCGGGCCCGGCCGATGTGCTGCGCCTGTGCGAGCGGCCCATGCCGGTCTTGAAGGATGGCGAAGTACTCATCAAGGTTCATGCCGCCGGCGTGAACCGCCCCGATGTCGTCCAACGCACCGGCCACTACCCCGTGCCGCCCGGCGCGTCCGACCTGCCGGGTCTGGAAGTCGCGGGCGAAATCGTCGATGGCAACCTTGCCGGGAGCGCCTTTGCCAAGGGCGACATGGTGTGCGCGCTGGTGCAGGGCGGCGGTTACGCCGAGTACTGCGCTGCACCGCTGCAGCAGTGCCTGCCGATTCCCAAAGGCCTGACCGCCATCGAGGCGGCATCGCTGCCCGAGACTTTTTTTACCGTTTGGAGCAATGTGTTTGACCGGGTCGGCTTGCACGGAAGCGAAACCTTGCTGGTGCAGGGCGGTACCTCCGGCATAGGCGTTACCGCGATCCAGTTGGCGACAGCTTTCGGGCATCGCGTGTTTGCGACCGCAGGTTCGGACGAGAAGTGCCGCAAGTGCGAAGAACTGGGCGCCGAACGCGGCATCAACTACCGCACGGAAGATTTTGCAGCCGTCGTCAAGGAATTGACCGTCGGCAAAGGTGTCGACGTGATCCTGGACATGGTGGCCGGCGATTACCTGGCGCGTGAAATCGGCTGCCTGGCCGACGATGGAAGATTGGCCGTGATCGCACTGCTGGGCGGCATCAAGGGCACGCTCGACCTGGCACAACTGCTGCGCCGGCGGCTGACGGTAACCGGCTCGACGCTGCGTCCGCGATCACGCGAATTCAAGGCGGCGATCGTTGCCAAGCTGATTGAACGTGTGTGGCCGTTGCTGGAATCGGGCAAAATCAAGCCGGTGATTTTTAAAACGTTTCCGCTGGAGCAGGCGGTGCAGGCGCATCTCTTGATGGAATCGAGTCAGCATGTGGGCAAGATCATGTTGCAAGTGATTTGAACACAGCTAGCTTCGCGGGCTTATCGGCATCGGGACAAATAGAAATATTTTTTTGGCAATATTTTTCGGCAACACTTTTTTGCAATACATATTGCGCCGATGTTCAATGGGCTTAGTTTGACCTCTACTGCGGCGACACGTTAAAATAGCGGGTTATTGAAAATTAGGTCACTATGCGCCGCACACTAGTCGCCGGTAACTGGAAAATGAATGGCAGCCTGCACGCCAACAAGGCGTTGCTGGACGGGATCAAAGTGGGTGTGGCGCAGGTTGCCGCTTGCGAATTGCTGGTATGTGCGCCTTCGCCCTATTTGGCGCAGTGCAGCCAGGAACTGCAGGGCAGTACCGTGTTCTGGGGTGCGCAAAATGTGTCGGAACATGAATCTGGCGCTTACACGGGCGAAGTTTCGGCGGCAATGCTGGTGGAATTCGGCTGCACGCATGTGATTCTTGGCCACTCGGAGCGCCGCACCTATCAGGGTGAAACCAATGCCCTGGTCGCGAAAAAAGTTCTGCGCACCTTGCAAGCGGGCATGACGCCCATTATCTGCGTCGGCGAGACGCTGTCGGAGCGTCAGGCTGGGCGCACTGACGTTGTGGTCGGTCAGCAGTTGGATGTGGTTTTGCAGGCGCTCGAGCTCGCCGACGTGGCGCGCATCGTGGTGGCCTACGAGCCATTGTGGGCCATCGGCACGGGAATCACGGCGACGCCGAAGATGGCCCAGACCGTCCACGAGGTACTGCGTTCCATGATCGCATCGAGGAACCAAGAGGCGGCGCAGCAAGTCAGAATTTTGTACGGCGGCAGCATGAAACCAGACAATGCAGCCCAATTGATGGCGATGCCCGACATCGATGGCGGCTTGATCGGCGGTGCTGCGCTGAAGTCTGAAGATTTCCTCGCCATCGCGCAGGCTGCGCAAGCAGTGAAGGGTTAGCAAGGAAAGCATTCGGGCAGTGGCGAATCGAAGTGAGTTTGGCGGTAACGAAGCAACAGGGCATGCCCTGGCAATTGATTAATGCCCAGCAATGGGAAAATACTGAAGGAATACAATGATCGTCAATTTAGTCATGCTGATCCAGGTTGTGTCTGCCCTGGTCATCGTTGGTCTGGTGCTGATGCAGCACGGTAAAGGCGCGGATATGGGTGCGGCCTTCGGTTCTGGCGCATCGGGCAGCTTGTTCGGCGCGAGCGGTTCGTCGAACTTCCTCTCCAAGTCGACCGGCGTTGCAGCGGCAATCTTCTTTGCCTCAACTCTGGCACTGGCATATCTCGGCTCTGCGCAGCGCACCGTTTCCGGCGGCGCGCTCGATGCCTTGCCTGTGACGGCACCGGCAACTGGGCCTGCCTCTGCTCCTGCGACAGTCCCTGCAGCGTCGGCTTCGGCACCTGCACCAAGCGTTGCAACGCCGCCTGCAGCAGCGCCGGCAGCGACTGCGCCTGCAAGCACGCCGGCAGCGGCCAAGCCTGCTTCATCGCAGAAATAAAACGCGCGATCCACATCGAAATTGCGCGCGAAATTAGGAAAAATAATCGACGAAACTGGTCGAGTTCACGCACTCATTGATTTAATGCAATTTGTGCGTTGAACAAAGGTATCAAAACAGGTTAAAATACTGAGCTTGAGCCGACGTGGTGAAATTGGTAGACACGCTATCTTGAGGGGGTAGTGGCGAAAGCTGTGCGAGTTCGAGTCTCGCCGTCGGCACCAAAGATTAAAGCAGCAGGGCACCTCGGAAAATTGCAGTAAGTGGTTCAGAGTTGTTGGCACCTCCAAGAATTGTAGCGAGCGACGCAATGTCGGGTCGAGAAGTGCAACCGTACGGCTGTACGGTGAGCATCGCAGCCCCGAGATGGGCGGGCCGCGCAGGACGCGCAGTAGATTCTTAGTGATGCCCTCGAATCGTGCGGTGGTTTTTTGGCGGATGCTCGTAAAGAAACAAGCCAGCAAAGGGTTACCGAGCTGGCTTTTTATCGAGAAATTTGTTGTGTGATCGAGTAGGGTGCTTGGCAAGAGCCGGCCCCAAACAGATCGAGCAGCAATCGTTCAACACATTGGCGTAATGCGCACCTTACCGTGAACCTCGAAAACTACCTACCTGTACTACTCTTCATTCTCGTCGGCATTGCTGTCGGCGTCCTCCCGCAAGTCCTGGGTCGCTTGATCGGCCCCTACAAACCCGATGCGCAAAAGCTCTCTCCCTACGAGTGCGGCTTCGAGGCATTCGAAGATGCGCGCATGAAGTTTGACGTGCGCTACTACCTGATTGCAATCCTGTTTATTTTGTTCGATCTGGAAACGGCATTTTTCTTTCCGTGGGGCGCTGCAATGCGCGAGTTGGGCTGGCAGGGATTCCTGACCATGTTCGCGTTCATCGTCGAATTCGCCGTCGGTTTTTGGTACATCTGGAAGAAGGGCGCCCTTGACTGGGAATAACGCTTTGGGAACGCATTGGAAATATTATGGCTATTGAAGGGCATTTGAGCGAAGGATTCGCCACCACCCAGGTGGACAAGCTGATCAATTGGGCTCGTACCGGATCGATGTATCCGATGACGTTCGGTCTGGCCTGCTGCGCTGTGGAAATGATGCATGCCGGCGCATCGCGTTACGATCTGGACCGCTTCGGCGTTGTGTTCCGCGCTTCGCCGCGCCAATCCGACGTGATGATCGTCGCCGGCACCCTGTGCAACAAGATGGCGCCTGCTTTGCGCAAGGTGTACGACCAGATGGCCGAGCCGCGCTGGGTTATTTCCATGGGTTCCTGTGCCAATGGCGGCGGTTATTACCACTATTCGTATTCCGTGGTGCGCGGCTGCGACCGCATTGTTCCGGTCGATATCTACGTGCCGGGTTGCCCCCCGACTGCGGAAGCCCTGCTGTACGGCATCATGCAGTTGCAAAACAAGATCAAGCGCACGAATACGATCGCACGCTGAGCGAACCAGGCGAACGCACACATTATGACGACGAAACTTGAAACTCTGGAAGCGGCGCTGCGCACTGCGCTCGGCGAACAACTCCGGAGCCTGACCCTTGCGCTCGGCGAAATCACAATCGTGGTTGACGCAGGCGATTACGCCGCGGCGATGCAGACCCTGCGCGATCACGCCGATCTGCGCTTCGAAGAGTTGATCGACCTGTGCGGCGTCGATTATTCGACCTATGGCGACGGCACTTGGGAAGGCAAGCGTTTTGCCGTGGTTTCCCACTTGCTCTCCCTGACACACAACTGGCGTTTGCGCGTGCGCGTTTTTGCGCCTGACGACGATTTCCCGTTGGTCGCTTCCATGATGGGCATCTGGTCTTCGGCCAACTGGTACGAGCGCGAAGCATTCGACTTCTTCGGCATCCTGTTCGACGGCCACAACGACTTGCGTCGCATTCTGACCGACTATGGCTTCATCGGCCATGCCTTCCGCAAGGACTTCCCGGTTTCCGGCTATGTCGAAATGCGTTATGACGCCGAGCAAAAGCGCGTCGTCTACCAGCCCGTGACCATCGAGCCGCGTGAAAACGTGCCGCGAGTCATTCGCGAAGAACAGTACGGGATGAAATAAATGAACACCACTAAAAATCGTAGCGAGCGGCTCAAGGTCGAGCCGAGAAGCGCAGCCGTACGACTGTACGGCGAGCATCGCAGGGTCGAGATTGAGTCGCGCAGTAGATTTGTAGGGGTGTTCAATGGCTGAGATTAAAAACTATACGCTGAACTTTGGTCCGCAGCACCCTGCTGCGCATGGCGTGTTGCGCCTAGTGCTGGAGCTGGATGGCGAAGTCATCCAGCGCGCCGACCCGCACATCGGCCTGCTGCATCGCGCGACCGAAAAGCTGGCTGAACAAAAGACCTATCTGCAATCCGTGCCGTACATGGATCGTCTCGACTACGTGTCCATGATGTGCAACGAGCACGCCTACGTCATGGCGATCGAGAAAATGCTCGGCCTTGAAGTGCCGCTGCGTGCGCAATACATCCGCGTCATGTTCGACGAAATCACGCGCTTGCTGAACCACCTGTTGTGGCTCGGCGCACATGCACTCGACGTCGGCGCGATGGGCGTATTTCTGTATGCCTTCCGCGAACGCGAAGACTTGATGGACTGTTACGAAGCGGTGTCCGGTGCGCGCATGCATGCCGCCTACTACCGCCCTGGCGGTGTCTATCGCGACCTTCCTGATGCCATGCCCAAACACAAGGCATCGATCCTGAAGAACACGGCGCAAATCAACAAGCTCAACGAAAACCGCCAGGGTTCGCTGCTCGACTTCATCGAAGACTTCACCAATCGTTTCCCGACCTATGTCGACGAATATGAAACGCTACTGACCGATAATCGTATCTGGAAGCAGCGTCTGGTCGGTATCGGTGTCGTGTCGCCGGAGCGTGCCAAGGCCATGGGCTTTTCGGGCGCGATGCTGCGCGGCTCGGGCATCGAATGGGACTTGCGCAAGAAGCAGCCCTATGAGGTGTATGACCTGCTCGACTTTGACATCCCGGTGGGCACTAACGGCGATTGCTACGACCGCTACCTTGTCCGCGTGGAAGAGATGCGCCAATCGAATCGCATCATCAAGCAATGCGTCGAATGGCTGCGCAACAATGCGGGGCCGGTCATGACGACCAACCACAAGGTGGCGCCGCCGTCGCGCGTCGGCATGAAGACCAACATGGAAGACTTGATCCATCACTTCAAGCTCTTCACTGAAGGTTTCCACGTCCCGCCAGGCGAGGCATATTCCGCTGTTGAACATCCGAAGGGCGAGTTCGGCATCTACTTGATTTCCGACGGCGCCAACAAGCCGTACCGCTTGAAGATCCGAGCGCCCGG
This sequence comes from Burkholderiaceae bacterium, assembly GCA_036561005.1. Classification (GTDB taxonomy): domain Bacteria; phylum Pseudomonadota; class Gammaproteobacteria; order Burkholderiales; family Burkholderiaceae_D; genus PKWO01. The sequence continues at coordinate 28,826 of DATBQE010000140.1, forward strand.
TTATCCGCATCTGGCAGGACTGGACGAAATGGCCAAGGGCCACATGATCGCCGATGCGGTCACGATTATCGGTACCCAGGATATTGTGTTTGGTGAAATTGATCGCTAAACCTGCCCATGATCACGCCAAACGACCCAATCTCTCTCCTGCGATGCTCACCGTACCATTCGTACGGTTGCGCTTCTCGGAACGACCTTGGGCCGTGTGGCGCAATCCTGAACAGGTTCGAAGTAATTAAAGGTTGAAACCATGCTGTTATCAGAGCAAGCATACAAAAAAATCGATCGCGAGCTGGCGAAGTTTCCGGCCGATCAAAGACAGTCGGCCGTGATGTCGGCGCTTGCCATCGCCCAGGATGAAAAAGGCTGGCTCTCGCCCGAGATCATGCAGGATCTTGCCGACTATATCGGCATGCCGGCGGTGGCGGTGCAGGAAGTCGCGACGTTCTACGCGATGTACAACCTCAAGCCGATAGGCAAGTTCAAGATCACGGTGTGCACCAACTTGCCTTGCGCCTTGTCCGGCGGCGAGCGTGCGGCGCATCACCTGAAAGAAAAACTCGGTATCGATTATCGCGAAACGACGCCCGACGGCATGTTCACGCTGCAAGAGGGCGAGTGCATGGGCGCCTGCGGCGACGCGCCTGTCCTGTTGGTCAACAACAAGCGCATGTGCAGTTGGATGTCGAACGACAAGATCGATGCACTGGTGGAGGAATTGAAGAAATGACCAGCCTGCACGATCGTCACATCAATCCATTGATTCTAGCCGGCCTCGACGGCAACAACTGGCGCCTGGCCGACTACGTCAAGCGCGGCGGCTACGCCTCGTTGAAGCGTATCCTGGGCGACAAGATCACGCCGGAACAAGTCGTCGCCGAACTGAAGGCATCGTCCTTGCGCGGCCGTGGCGGCGCGGGTTTTCCGACCGGCCTGAAGTGGAGCTTCATGCCGCGCCAATTCCCGGGACAGAAATACCTGGTCTGCAATTCCGACGAAGGCGAACCTGGCACTTTCAAGGATCGCGACATCATTCGCTACAATCCGCATGCGCTGATCGAAGGCATGATCATCGGTGCCTACGCGATGGGTATCTCGGTCGGTTACAACTACATCCACGGTGAAATCTGGGCCGAGTACGACCGCTTCGAAGAAGCGCTGGAAGAGGCGCGCGCCGCCGGATTCCTGGGCGATAACATCTGCGGCAGCGGCTTCAATTTCCAGTTGCATGCTTTTCACGGCTACGGCGCCTATATCTGCGGCGAAGAAACCGCGTTGCTCGAATCGCTCGAAGGCAAGAAAGGGCAACCGCGCTTCAAGCCGCCTTTCCCGGCCAGCTTCGGTTTGTACGGCAAGCCGACCACGATCAACAACACCGAGACGTTCGCTGCAGTCCCGTTCATCTTCGCCATGGGCGGCCCGGCTTATGCCGCGCTCGGCAAGCCGAACAATGGCGGCACCAAGATTTTCTCGATCTCGGGTGACGTGGAAAAACCCGGCAATTACGAAATTCCGCTCGGCACGCCATTCGCCAAACTGCTCGAACTGGCCGGCGGCATGCGCGGCGGCAAGAAGATCAAGGCCGTGATCCCCGGTGGTTCATCGGCGCCCGTGATCGTCGGCGACGTGATGATGAACACCGACATGGACTACGATGCCATCGCCAAAGCGGGCTCCATGCTCGGTTCCGGCGCGGTCATCGTGATGGACGAGACACGTTGCATGGTCAAGTCGCTCGAGCGCCTGTCCTACTTCTATTTTGAAGAGTCATGCGGTCAATGCACGCCATGCCGCGAAGGCACGGGATGGTTATATCGCATGGTGCATCGTATCGAACACGGCCTGGGCCGCCCGGACGATCTCGACATGCTCAATTCGATTGCCGACAACATCCAGGGCCGCACGATTTGCGCGCTGGGTGACGCGGCAGCGATGCCGGTGCGCGCCTTCGTGAAGAATTTCCGCGAAGAGTTCGAATACCACATCGAGCACAAGCACTGTCTGGTGCCGACGTATCTGTAAAAAGAACCCCTCTCCCGCCCGCGGGAGAGGGAGTTGAAATGATAAATTCGTAGCATTGAATCGAAGCGTAACTAGAGAATACTTGGGCACAAAGCCATGGTTGAAATCGAAATAGACGGCAAGAAAGTTGAAGTGCAAGAGGGCAGCATGGTCATGGATGCGGCCAACAAGCTCGGCACTTACATCCCGCATTTTTGCTATCACAAGAAACTGTCGATTGCGGCAAACTGCCGCATGTGTCTGGTCGAGGTGGAAAAAGCCCCGAAGCCGCTGCCTGCCTGCGCTACGCCGGTCAGCCCCGGCATGATCGTCCGTTCGCACAGCGAAAAAGCGGTCAAGGCACAGAAGAGCGTGATGGAATTCCTGCTCATCAATCACCCGCTCGATTGCCCGATCTGCGACCAGGGCGGCGAATGCCAGTTGCAGGATCTGGCGGTCGGCTATGGCGGATCGGCATCGCGGTATGAAGAAGAAAAGCGCGTTGTGGTGCCGAAGGATGTCGGCCCGCTGATTTCGATGAAGGAAATGACACGCTGCATCCACTGCACGCGTTGCGTGCGCTTCGGTCAGGAAATCGCCGGTGTCATGGAATTCGGCATGCTCGGCCGCGGTGAACATTCCGAGATCACTTCGTTCGTCGGCAAGACCGTCGACTCGGAATTGTCCGGCAACATGATCGACCTGTGCCCGGTCGGTGCCCTGACTTCCAAACCATTCCGCTACAGTGCCCGTACCTGGGAACTGCAACGCCGCAAGTCGGTCAGCCCGCACGACGGCCTCGGCAGCAACCTGCTGGTGCAAGTCAAGAACGGCAAGGTCATGCGCGTTCTGCCGCTGGAAAATGCCGACGTCAACGATTGCTGGATTTCCGACAAGGATCGCTTCTCCTACGAAGGCGTCAACAGCGCCGACCGCCTGACCGCGCCGATGATCAAGCAAGACGGCAAGTGGCAGGAAACCGATTGGCAAACTGCACTCGAATACATTGCGCACGGCTTGCGCAACATCAAGCATGAACATGGCGCCGACGCGATCGCCGCCCTGGCTGCGCCAAGCTCGACGCTGGAAGAATTGTCGCTGCTGCAAAAACTGGTGCGCGGTCTGGGATCGAACAACGTCGACTTCCGCACCCGCCAATCCGATTTCAGCCTCGACGGCAAAGTCACGCCATGGCTCGGCATGTCGATTACCGAATTCGGCGCCTTGAAGCGCGCCTTCGTTATCGGTTCCTTCCTGCGCAAGGATCATCCGCTGCTGGCGGCGCGCCTGCGTCAATCCGTCAAGCAGGGTGCCAAGGTTAGTGTGTTGCACGCAACCGACGACGACTTGTTGATGCCGATTGCCAACAAAATGATCAAGGCGCCGTCTGCATGGCTGGCGGCCTTGGGCGAAGTGATTGCTGCCGTGGCTGCGGCCAAGGGTATTGCCGCCCCGGCCGGTTTCGAAGGCGTTCAAGCGTCGGCCGAAGCGCAACAAACCGCTGCCAGTCTGCTGTCCGGCGAAAACAAGGCTGTGTTGCTCGGCAATGCCGCAGCCCAGCATCCGCAGGCGGCTCAATTGCACGCCGCCGCACAATGGATCGCACACAATACCGACGCCAAGCTTGGTTACCTGACAGAAGCTGCCAACACGGTCGGCGGTTATCTTGCCAAGGCCACGCCGGGCGCTGAGGGCGCGAATGCGCAGCAGATGTTTGCCAAACCGCGCAAGGCCTACGTGTTGTTGAACACCGAACCGGAACTCGATAGCGCCAATCCGCAAGCCGCGCGCGCTGCGCTGGACCAGGCAGATATGGTGGTTGTTTTGTCGCCGTACAAGCATGGCACCGATTACGCCGATGTGCTGTTGCCTATCACGCCGTTCACCGAAACCGCCGGTACCTTCGTCAATTGCGAAGGTCGTGCACAAAGCTTCAATGGCACCGTCAAACCATTGGGCGATGCACGCCCGGGCTGGAAGGTCTTGCGCGTTTTGGGCAACCTGTTGACGATTGACGGGTTCGACTACGAGACTTCAGAAGCGATCCGCAATGAAATCCTCGGTAGCGACAAGCCTGCCGACGCCAACTTCACCTCACATTTGAACAATCACGCCACGCTGGCACCGCACGCCGCCACTGCTGCATCCGGCGAACTCGAACGTGTGACTGACGTGCCCATCTATTTCACCGACAGCGTCGTGCGCCGCGCCGAATCGCTGCAATTGACTACCGATGCACAAGTGCCGAAAGCCTGGCTCTCGACCGCTTTGGCGCAGAAACTTGGCGTGGCCGAAGGTGCGCAAGTGCGCGTCAAGCAGGGTAGCGGCACCGCCGTGTTGACTGCTGCGATTGACCGCAAATTGCCGGACAACGTGGTGCGCGTTGCCGCAGCTCACGCTTCGACTTCGACCCTCGGCGCCATGTTCGGCGCAATCACCGTGGAGCATGCATGATGGATCAGGTGCTGCTGAATATTCACACTTACGGTCAATCGATGTTTGGTCTGCTGTTGTGGCCTATCGTCTGGAATCTGGTCAAGATCATCATCCTCGTTGCACCGTTGATGGGTGCTGTGGCTTACCTGACCCTGTGGGAACGCAAGGCCATCGGCTGGATGCATATCCGTATCGGCCCGAATCGCGTTGGTCCGCTGGGTTTGTTCCAGCCTATCGCCGACGGCCTGAAGCTGCTGTTCAAGGAAATTGTGGTGCCGACACGCGCCAACAAGGCCTTGTTTGTGATTGCGCCAGTCATGACCATCATGCCGTCGCTGGTGGCGTGGGTGGTGATTCCTTTTGGCCCTGAAGTGGCGCTCGCCAACTTGAATGCAGGCCTGCTGTTCCTGATGGCGATCACGTCGATGGAAGTCTACGGCATCATCATCGCCGGGTGGGCCTCCAATTCGAAATACGCCTTTCTCGGCGCGATGCGTGCTTCGGCGCAGATGGTTTCGTATGAAATCTCCATGGGTTTTGCGCTCGTGATCGTGCTGCTGGTGTCGGGCAGCCTGAACCTGACCGACATCGTGACCATGCAGTCGAAGGGCTTTGCTGCGTCACACGGCTTTGCCATGTTCTCGTGGAACTGGCTGCCTTTGCTGCCGGTGTTCGTGGTCTATGTGGTTTCCGGCATTGCCGAAACCAATCGTCACCCGTTCGACGTGGTGGAAGGCGAGTCGGAGATCGTGGCCGGCCACATGATCGAATATTCGGGCATGTCGTTTGCGATGTTCTACCTGTCCGAATACGCCAACATGATTTTGATTTCGCTGGTGGCGTCGTTGCTGTTCCTGGGCGGCTGGGCTTCGCCGGTTTCGTTCCTTGATTTCATCCCGGGTTGGATCTGGCTCGGCGTCAAGACCTTCGTCGTCGTGACCATGTTCATCTGGGCGCGTGCCTCGTTCCCGCGCTACCGTTACGACCAGATCATGCGTTTGGGCTGGAAAGTGTTCATTCCTTTGATGCTGGCTTACCTGCTGATTGTCGCAGCATGGATGCAGTTGCCGGCACCATGGAATATCTGGAATTGAGAGATTGATTTGTAGGCTGGGATGCAATCCCAGCGCTGTTCGAGAGCCGGGGTGGATGTCCCGGTAATGCGGTAACGCAAGAAAGCTGGGACTTGTCCCGGCCTACGAATACACAAGTGGGTGCTTCAAAGAAGCGTCCCAAGTAAAGGCTGGAGAAAAATGGAAGCCATCAAGGATTTTTTTAATAGCTTGCTGCTGCGGGAGCTCATCAAAGGGCTCGCGCTGACAGGCCGTTATATGTTTGCGCGCAAGATCACCGTGCAATTCCCGGAAGAAAAGACGCCGATCTCACCGCGTTTTCGCGGCCTCCACGCGCTGCGCCGCTATCCGAACGGGGAAGAGCGCTGCATCGCTTGCAAACTGTGCGAGGCAGTGTGCCCGGCAATGGCCATCACCATAGAATCGGAACAGCGCGAAGACGGCAGCCGCCGCACCACGCGCTACGACATCGACTTGACCAAGTGCATCTTCTGCGGCTTCTGCGAAGAATCCTGCCCGGTCGATTCCATCGTCGAAACCCAGATCCTGGAATATCACGGCGAAAAACGCGGTGACCTGTACTTCACCAAGGAAATGTTGTTGGCCGTCGGTGATCGTTACGAAGCAGACATTGCAGCGGCACGTGCTGCAGATGCGGCATATCGTTGATGGCAGGTGCAGTATCGGTTGCAGTTTCAGCCGCATTTTCGGTGTGACCCGATATCCCGTTGGCAGCTTACTAGTGGCTTGAATTTATGGAAAAAACAATTTTGTTCTACGCGTTTTCGGTGATCATGGTGTTCGCCGCCTTGCGCGTCATCACCGACCGCAATCCGGTGCACGCGGCCCTGTACCTGGTGCTGACTTTCTTTTCAGCCGCCTCCGTGTGGATGCTGCTGCAGGCTGAATTCCTCGCCATCGTGCTGGTGCTGGTCTATGTCGGTGCGGTCATGGTGTTGTTCCTGTTTGTCGTGATGATGTTGGATATCAATATCGAAAAGATGCGCGAGGGCTTCTGGAAGAGCCTATGGGTTGCCGTTCCGGTTGGCTTGCTGATCGTATTTGAAATGTCGGCAGTCATGATGCGCGGATTCTGGGAAATGGATGCGCAGGCGTCGCCTGCGGGTGCCACGGTCGGCATGACCCGTGAACTCGGCAAGGTGCTGTACACGCAATATATCTTCCCGTTTGAAATTGCCGGCGTGATCCTGCTGGTCGCGATTGTGGCAGCAGTGGCGCTCACCATGCGCAAGCGCAAGGACACCAAGTATTTTGCACCGGGCGACGCGGTCAAGGTCAAATCGACTGACCGCCTGCGCATCGTGAAGATGAAATCCGAGTCCGTACGCCCCGTGGCAGAAGCGGCAGTTGCCACTGCCGCCGCCGAGCCGGTCGCAGAAAAGAAATAAGGAGCCCACCGTGACTTTGACGCTTTCGCATTACCTGATTCTCGGCGCGATCCTGTTCTCGATCTCCATCGTGGGGATCTTCCTGAATCGCAAAAATATTATCGTGCTGCTGATGGCCATCGAATTGATGTTGCTGGCGGTGAACATGAATTTCATCGCGTTTTCGCATTATCTCGGCGACGCGGCAGGGCAGATTTTCGTTTTCTTCATCCTGACCGTTGCAGCGGCTGAATCGGCGATTGGTTTGGCGATTCTGGTGGTGTTGTTTCGTAACCTGGACACCATCAATGTGGAAGATTTGGATAGCTTGAAGGGTTAAAGACGCCGCCAGGCATTCTGGCAAGCGCCTTTACCTCAAACAAAAATACGACAAGGATCATCATGGCGGGGCAACTTAACCCTAACCTACTTCTCGCAGTTCCGCTGGCGCCGTTGGCCGGTGCTGCCATTGCCGGTTTGCTCGGCACGAATTTTTTCGGCAACGTTGTCGGGCGCAAGGTTTCGCATACGGTCACCATACTCGGTGTTGCCATCGCTTTCGTCATCTCGATCATGACCTTGATGCAGGTGGCAGACGGCGCCACGTACAACCAGACGCTGTACACCTGGATGACGGTCGGCAGTCTCAAGCTGGAAGTCGGCTTCCTGGTCGACAGCCTGACCGCGATGATGATGTGCGTTGTGACGTTCGTTTCGCTGATGGTGCACATTTACACGATCGGGTACATGAAGGACGACGCCGGTTACAACCGCTTTTTCGCCTACATTTCGCTGTTCACCTTCTCGATGCTGATGCTCGTCATGAGCAACAACTTCCTCCAATTGTTCTTTGGCTGGGAAGCAGTGGGTCTGGTGTCTTACCTGTTGATCGGCTTCTGGTACACCCGCCCGACTGCAATTTTTGCCAACATGAAGGCCTTCCTGGTCAACCGTGTCGGCGACTTCGGCTTTATCCTCGGCATTGGCCTGTTGCTGCGCTTCGGCGGCACCCTGAACTATGCCGAGTTGTTCGAGCGCCAGGTCGCCTTGACGCAATACATGTTGCCGGGTACCGGCGTTGCGATGCTGACGGCTGCCTGCATCTGCCTGTTTATCGGCGCGATGGGCAAGTCGGCGCAATTTCCGCTGCACGTGTGGTTGCCTGATTCGATGGAAGGCCCGACCCCGATTTCCGCGCTGATCCACGCAGCGACCATGGTTACGGCCGGCATTTTCATGGTGACGCGTATGTCGCCGTTGTTCGAATTGTCCGATACCGCCTTGTCCTTCGTGATGATCATCGGTGCCATCACAGCCCTGTTCATGGGCTTCATGGGCATGATCCAGAACGACATCAAGCGCGTGGTTGCGTATTCGACCCTGTCGCAACTTGGTTACATGACGGTCGCGCTCGGCGCTTCGGCCTACTCGGTCGCCGTGTTCCACTTGATGACGCACGCGTTCTTCAAGGCCTTGCTGTTCCTCGGCGCCGGTGCAGTCATTATCAGCATGCACCACGATCAGGACATCCGCAACATGGGCGGATTGCGCAAGTATCTGCCGATCACCTGGATCACCTCGTTGATCGGTTCGCTGGCCCTGATCGGCACGCCGTTCTTCTCGGGTTTCTATTCCAAGGACAGCATCATTGAAGCCGTCGGCGCCTCGCATGTGTACGGTTCTAAATTTGCCTATTTTGCCGTGCTGGCCGGTGTGTTCGTTACCGCCTTCTATTCCTTCCGCATGTATTTCCTGGTTTTCCACGGCGAGGAACGTTTCGGCAAGGCGCATGACCACCACGGTCACGACCATGCCCACGCCGATGCGCATGCACACGGCGACCACAGCCATGACGACCACAGCCATGACGAAGAACACCACGGTCTGGCTCCTGGCGAGAAGCCGCATGAGGCGCCGCTGGTAGTGACGCTGCCGCTGATTCTGCTGGCCATTCCGTCGGTCATCATCGGCGGGCTCACGATTGCGCCGATGCTGCATGGCGACTTCTTCAAGGGTGCAATCTTTATCGGCGAAAACCACAAGGTGATGGAAGAGCTGACTGAAGACTTCCACGGCGCCTTGCAAATGGGCTTGCACGCTTTTGCGTCCTTGCCGTTCTGGCTGGCGCTCGCGGGTGTCGCTTCGGCCTACTATTGCTACATGGTCAACCGCAAATTGCCGGAATGGTTCTTCAAACATTTCCATGCGATTTACACCTTGCTCGACAACAAGTACTACATGGACAAGTTCAACGACGTCGTGTTCGCCGGCGGTGCGCGCCTGTTGGGCGGCGGTCTGTGGAATGTCGGCGACAAGGGCTTGATCGACGGCCTGGTCGTGAACGGCAGTGCAAAAGTGGTGGGTGCAATCTCGCGCATCGCGCGCTTGTTTCAGACCGGCAACCTGAACTGGTATGCATTGGTGATGATACTCGGCGTGACCGGTTTCCTCAGCTACTTCATGCTGTGGCCAATGTTCGGCAAATAATTCGACGAAAAATAAATTGCAACCATGATGCAACCAACGACTTCCTACCACTTTCTGAGCCTCGCGATCTGGCTTCCCGTCGCGTTCGGCCTGTTGATTCTGGCGATCGGCCGCGACGACAGCAAATCGCTGACACGCGCCATTGCCCTGATCGGATCGCTTGCCAGCTTTGCCATTACCTTGCCGCTGGTGTACTACTTCGACAAGACGCGGCACGGCATGCAATTCACCGAGACGGTCAGCTGGATCGATCGTTTCCACATCAACTATTCGCTCGGCATTGATGGAATCTCGCTGTGGTTCGTGCCGTTGACAGCGTTCATCACGGTGTTGGTGGTGATCGCCGGTTGGGAAGTGATCGAAAAGCGCGTTGCTCAATACATGGGTGCTTTCCTGATTCTGTCGGGCATCATGGTCGGCGTGTTCTGCGCCCAGGATGGCTTGCTGTTCTACGTCTTCTTTGAAGCAACCCTGATCCCGATGTATATCATCATCGGCGTGTGGGGCGGCACCAATCGCGTTTATGCGTCGTTCAAGTTCTTTCTCTACACCCTGGCCGGTTCGCTGCTGACTCTGATTGCAGTGCTGTACCTGTATAGCAAGTCGGGCAGCTTCGACATCCATGCTTGGCAGATGTTGCGTTTGCCGCTGGATGCGCAAAAACTTCTGTTCCTGGCTTTCCTGATGGCCTTTGCCGTCAAGGTGCCGATGTGGCCGGTGCACACATGGTTGCCGGACGCGCACGTCGAAGCACCTACCGGTGGTTCCGTCGTGCTGGCCGCCATCATGTTGAAGCTCGGGGGTTATGCCTTCTTGCGTTTCTCCCTTCCGATCACGCCCGACGCCAGCCATTACTTTTCCCCGATGATGGTGACCTTGTCGCTGATCGCGGTGATCTATATTGGCCTGGTGGCGCTGGTGCAGACCGACATGAAAAAGCTGGTGGCCTACTCATCGATCGCCCACATGGGCTTTGTGACGCTCGGTTTCTTCGTCTGCGCGCCGTGGGTGAGCGACAGAGTATTTGCCTTGAACGACATGGCAGTGCAGGGCGGCATCATGCAAATGATCTCGCACGGCTTCGTCTCCGGCGCCATGTTCCTGTGTATCGGCGTGTTGTATGACCGCATGCATACGCGCCAGATTGCCGACTACGGCGGGGTGGTCAACCGCATGCCCAAGTTTGCCGCCTTGTTCGTGCTCTTTTCGCTCGCCAATTGCGGCTTGCCTGCCACTTCCGGTTTCGTCGGCGAGTTCATGGTCATCCTGGGCGCGGTACAGGTGAATTTCTGGATTGGCCTGCTGGCAGCGACAGCCCTGATTTTTGGCGCAGCCTATTCGCTTTGGCTGGTCAAACGTGTGATTTTGGGCGCGGTGGCCAACAAGCACGTCGCCGAATTGCTCGATTTGAACGGACGCGAATTCCTGGTCCTCGGCCTGCTGGCAATCGCCGTATTGGCGATGGGCCTTTACCCTGCGCCATTTACCGACGCGATGCAGGTTTCCGTCTCCGACCTGATCCATCAGGTTGCGCGATCCAAATTGCCGATGCCTTGACCGATTGCGGTAAAACAAAATGATGAATCTGACCCAAGCCTATCCTGAAGTTTTCCTGGTGCTCGCGGCTTCCGCGATCCTCTTGATCGACATGTTCCTGTCCGACAGCAAGCGCGTGATTACCTACGTGCTGTCGCTGCTGACGTTGGTCATCTGCGGCGTGCTGAGCTACATGCAATACAGCGCCGGAAGCACGGCGTACCTGTTCCACAACATGTTTGTTTCCGACCCAATGTCGGATTTGTTGAAGCTGTTCTCCTATCTGGCTATTGGCCTGACGCTGATCTATTCGCGTCGCTACACCACCGATCGCGGCATGCTCGGCGGCCCCGCCAGCGCCGGCCTTGGCGGCGAGTTTTACGTCCTCGCATTGTTTTCGCTACTGGGCCAGATGATCATGATTTCCGGGAACAACTTCCTGGTTATTTATCTGGGTCTGGAACTGATGTCGCTGTCGCTGTATGCGCTGGTCGCATTGCGCCGCGACCATACCGCCTCAACCGAGGCGTCAATGAAGTATTTCATTCTCGGCGCGCTGGCATCGGGCTTTTTGCTCTACGGCATGTCCATGTTGTACGGCGCGACCGGTTCGCTCGACATCGGTGAAGTGTTGCGTGCTGCACAATCGGGCACCGTCAAGCCGATGCTGCTGGTTTTCGGCATCGTGTTCATCGTTGCCGGCCTGGGCTTCAAGCTCGGCGCTGTGCCTTTCCACATGTGGGTGCCCGACGTCTATCAAGGCGCACCGACCGGCGTGACCCTGCTGCTGGGCGGCGCTCCCAAGCTCGCCACATTTGCCATCTGCATTCGTCTGCTGGTCGAGGGTCTCATGCCGCGCGCTATCGAATGGCAGGAAATGCTGATCGTGCTCGCGGTGTTGTCCATGACCATCGGCAATCTGACGGCAATTGCGCAAACCAATCTCAAACGCATGCTGGCCTATTCGACCATCGCGCAAATGGGCTTCATGCTGCTGGGTTTGTTGTCCGGCTCGGTCGGCACGGACTCGCACTACGCGGTCTCGGCTTACAGTGCCGCAATGTTCTATTCCATCACCTACGTCTTGACCACGCTCGGCACCTTCGGCGTGATCATGCTGTTGTCGCGCGCCGGCTTCGAAGCGGAAAACATTGACGACCTGAAGGGTCTCAATCAACGCAGTCCCTGGTTTGCGCTGGTCATGGGTTTGCTGATGTTCTCGCTGGCGGGTATCCCGCCGCTGATGGGTTTCTACGCCAAGCTGACCGTGCTGGGTGCTGTGGTGGATGCACACATGACCGGCCTGGCTGTCTATGCGGTGATCATGTCCCTGATCGGTGCCTACTACTACTTGCGCATCGTCAAGGTCATGTACTTTGATGAGGCGGCCGACAAATCGCCCATCGTGGCCAACCTCGACATGCGCATTGTGTTGAGCCTGAACGGTGCTGCAGCCTTGTTGCTCGGCATCCTGCCCAGTTCGCTGATGGCGCACTGTATCAATGCCATCTCCAAAACATTGACGACCTGAACATGGATACGCACCTCAAGGAAACCCGCATCGACGGCAAGCTGGCCTACGATGGTTCATTCCTGAAAGTGCAGTGCGACACCGTCCGTCTGCCGGACGGTAAGCCGACTCAGCGCGAATACATCCGTCATCCGGGGGCTGTCGTTATTCTGCCATTATTCGATGACAACTCGGTGCTCCTGGAGCGCCAGTATCGCTACCCGAACGACCAGGTCTTCATCGAATTCCCCGCCGGCAAGATCGATGCCGGAGAAGAACCGCTCGCCTGTGCCAAGCGCGAGTTGCTCGAAGAAACCGGCTATCAGGCGCGCGAATGGCAATTCCTGTGCACGATACATAATGCCATCGCCTATTCCGACGAGCATCTCGACATATTCCTGGCGCGTGGCCTGACTGCCGGTGAACGCAAGCTCGACGACGGTGAATTCCTCGACGTCATCCAGGCCCCGCTGGCAGACATGCTGTCCTGGGTGCGCGAGGGTAAGGTGACCGACGTCAAGACAGTGATTGGGGCATTCTGGCTCGAGAAAATTGTCGCCGGCACCTGGCAGGACGAGCCAGCGTCCCGATAGTGATGCCGAATCAGCGTATGGCAAGACAGGTACGCAAACCTCTGTATCGCGTCAAAACTGAAGCAATTCAGGGTTTGCGCCGCGATGCTCTTTAACTCCTTCGAATTCGTCTACCTGTTCTTGCCGATTACGCTTGCAGGCTTCTTCCTGCTCGGCCGGCGTAATATCACGATTGCTGCATATTGGCTGGCGCTGGCCTCACTGTTCTTTTACGGTTGGGCGGTGCCGCAGTTTATCGTTCTGTTGCTTGGTTCTGTGACCTTCAATTTTGTCGCGGGAAGGTATATTGCCCGTGCCCAACCCAACTCGCGCTCCCGGCGTTTTCTCATTGGCGCGATTGTGGCGAATTTGCTGGTTCTGGCTGTCTTCAAATATGCCAGGTTTTTTGTTGCATCGCTTAACGACCTGACCGGCGCAGCCTTGCCCGTGCCGGCATTTGTTCTGCCCCTTGGCATTTCCTTCTTTACCTTTACCCAGATTGCTTTCCTGATCGATTCCTATCGCGGCCTGGCGCGTGAATACAGCGTTGCGCACTACCTGTTGTTCGTCACCTATTTCCCGCACCTCATTGCAGGGCCGATCATCCATCACGGACAGATGATGCCGCAGTTTGCCAAGCGCGAATCCTATCGCCTTGACTTCGATAACGTGGGGCGTGGCCTCAGCGTATTTTCTTGGGGCATGGCGAAGAAAATGTTGTTTGCCGATACGCTGGCATCTTTCGCCGACCCGGTATTTGGCGCGGCATCGCATGGCATCATGATGGGTGAGACTTCATCCTGGATCGGTGTGCTGGCCTATGCCTTGCAGCTCTATTTCGATTTCTCCGGCTATTCTGATATGGCAGTTGGGCTATCCCTTATGTTCAATATCGAACTGCCCATCAATTTCAATTCGCCATACAAGGCAGGAAATATCATCGAGTTCTGGCGTCGCTGGCACATCAGCCTGTCGCAATTCCTGCTCAATTACCTGTATATCCCGCTTGGTGGAAATCGGCAGGGCCAGATCATGCGGTTCATCAACCTGATGGCAACCATGCTGATAGGCGGTCTGTGGCATGGTGCAAATTGGACTTTTGTGCTTTGGGGCGGCATCCACGGAATCTATCTGGTCATCAACCACACATGGCTTTCGATTATCGGCGAGGCGCGTCTGGCCGCTCTGCGGCGTTCATTGCTTTATGTCATTGCAATGCATGGATTGACCTTCGCCTGCGTCGTCCTGGCATGGATTGTCTTTCGCGCCGATTCGTTGCCGGCTGCTTGGATATTGATTCAGGGCTGCCTCGGCCAAGGCGGGGGATTCATCTACATGCCCGATATCGAACTGCCGTTTCTTGATGTCAGCAGCGATCAGTTCATATTTTTCTCACTCCTGGTCGTCTGGTTTATGCCGAACGCGCAGCAAATGTTCGGTGATGCGGGCGACGGATCAGCTCAGCACATTGTGCTCGCGCGGCGCATATTGAAGTCTCCCTGGGGCGGTTTCATACTGGGCTGCATTCTTTGCATCGCGATTGCGCGCTTTGCCAAGGTCAGCCCTTTCCTTTATTATCAATTCTGATGCGCAACGATCGCCGCTCAAGAACCTTCGTCCTGGCATTTGTCTTGCCGGTGCTGCTTTTCACGATCGCGTTCGGTGCCTTGTCCCTATTCCTTGAGCCGGTGGAGGGCGGCATGACGCGCCTGGGACATTGGTCGGAACGCGATTTTGGCTGGCATCACGCACAGCCGGCAATCCCATACCGCGCTAATGGCCGCGACGTGAAGGCGCCGACGGTGCTGGTGCTTGGCGATTCCTTCACCCGTGCAAATATCTGGCAATCTTTTTTGTCCGCCGACGCCGGCGAGGTTTTGTCCTACCATTATCCCGATGTAGGCTGCATAGGCAATTGGGTCAAATGGGCGTTGGGTAAGCCATTTGCATCGACAGATACAATCGTCGTCCAGACCGTCGAACGCGAACTTGTCAGCCGGTTTGCTTCGATCGAGATTTGTGCGAAATTGGTGCCGAAGCCGTTTGAGATGGTCAGCGGTACAGTGCTACCCAAGCGATTCTATTTTCCGCCGACCATGGACGCGGAATTTATCTGGCGTACCGCAGTCAACTCGTTCCATATGCAGCCGGACTCACCCCGAATAGTGTCGGGCAAGGTCATCAACGTGCCACTTACGACAGCCAAACTATTCTCCAATCTGGAGTCCGGCCGCATTCTGTTTTATCGCAACGATGAATTGAAAAATGGCTGGACCGAAGAACACTTGCAGGCGACGGCAAGAAATCTCAAGTCCCTGCAAGATCGTTTCGAGAAAGCAGGTATGCACTTTCTGATTGTCGTCATTCCTGACAAGTCGACCGTGTACGGACCATATTTTGCCGCAGCGCAGCCGGAAAATAAATATGCGCAGGAGATGAAAGCGTTTGCCGCGCAGGCGGTCAATACCATCGATTTGTTGACGCCATTCCAGGCGCAATTACCCGGGTTTGTCGACCTATATTCCCCTAACGACTCGCACCTTAGCGTGGAGGGCTATCGATTTCTTGGTGAAATAATCGAGAGGCAACTGCTGGCGCAGCGGGGCCATGTGGTGCACGAGCTGAAATGACGATTTGATATGTTTCTGCGCGCGCCGACGCCGCCTTGAAGCGGCTGAAAGTCTTGCTATCTCTATTGATGTTGTGCAAATTCCGACGAAAAGGCTAAGATTGTGGGCACAAAAGGTGCGGCCTCGAGCGGTTTCGCGATATAGTAAATCTGTATACCAATAAAAACTAAGTTGGAATCAACGACAGATCTGCGTGAGTGACAATGCCTACCGGCCGGCTGGATTGCAGCCTTTTGACAAATCATGGAAGTTCGCGGGCAATATAAATTTTCCTGGAGGAGACGATGAAAACAGGTTACAAGATTGCATTTGCAGGATGCTTTGCGCCGATTCTTTTGTCGGCACCGGTGTTTGCCGCCAACGACCGCGGCAGCGATAAGGAAGCCGAAGCAATGGTCGGAAAGGCCGTCGCCCTCATCAAATCTGCGGGCCCTGAAAAGGCCTACAAGACATTTACCGACCATCCGGACGGCGCATTCAAGGACCGCGACCTGTACGTATTCGTCTACGATTTTGACGGCACTTGTCTGGCCCAAGGTGCCAATCCAAAAATGGTCGGCAAGAATTTGATCGCGATCAAGGATGTGGAAGGGATTCCTTTCATTCAGAAAGAAATCGAGATGGTCAAAACCCAGAAGAAAGGGTGGTTTGGCCCTTACAAGTTTCCCAACGCTGCCTCAGGCGCGGTGGAAGTGAAGAAGTCTTATTGCGAGCAGGGCGCCGGTAACACGATGGTTTGTGTTGGGGTTTACAAGGCAGACTAGGTTGTGCTCGTGTTAAGAGAGTAGTTCAATAATTTCGAATTGCCCTTTGCTTCTAGCATATTCCGAAGGGGTGAGTCCGTCATTATTGCGAACATTTTTTGTGCAACCAATACTAAGCAGCTCCGATATAAGGACTGGGCATGCTGGGCAGATTGACAGGTGAAGTGCAGTACAACCAGAGTTATCACCGGCGTTTGGGTTCGCGCCGGCATGGACGAGGAGGGATGGACAGCCGACTGCTCCGCTGACCGCGGATAGGTGGAGGGCTGTCCATCCTATATTTGCCTTGGTTTCCAGGTTTGACCCACGTTCGATGAGAAGTGACACTATCTCAAGGCGACGATTCGCGCATGCTCGATGGAGTAGCAAATAACCGAACTTGTCAGCTTCGTTTGCGTCAAATCCATCATCGAGTGCTTGTCGAATCTTGGCGATGTTTCCGTCGATTATGCAGTCGAATAAAAAGCGATAGCTACTCATATGTCACCGCACGGTGTCCCGAGAACTTATTGTCATTCCGACGCCGGGGCTCCGCGTTTCGATCCATGAAATAGACGAACTTCCACTCACATATTCGGATAATTCGGCCCGCCACCACCCTCGGGTGTCACCCACACAATGTTCTGCGTCGGATCCTTGATGTCGCAAGTCTTGCAGTGCACGCAGTTTTGCGCATTGATTTGCAGCCGGTCTTTTCCTTCGTCGGTCTTGACGAATTCATACACGCCCGCAGGGCAGTAGCGCGCCTCAGGACCGGCATAATTGGCAAGGTTGATGTTGACCGGGACGCTGGCATCTTTCAGCGTCAGGTGGATAGGCTGGTCTTCGGCGTGGTTGGTGTTGGATATGAACACCGACGACAGGCGGTCGAAGGTCAGCTTGTTGTCCGGTTTCGGATAGACGATCGGTTCGAACTGCGAGGCCGGCTTCAGGCATTCATGGTCGGCTTTCGAATGATGGAAAGTCCAGGGTGCCTTGCCGCGCAGGACAACCTGGTCGAACCATACCCAGGGCGAACCGTAGGTGCCCTTTTTCAGCAATGGCTTGACGTTGCGTGCCAGGTGCAGTTCCTCGTGCAGCCACGATTTTTCGAAGGCTTGCGAGTAGGCCGTCAGCTCGTCGTGCTGGCGGTTGGCGCCGACCGCATCGAACGCCGCTTCCGCGGCCAGCATGCCGGTCTTGATGGCCGCATGACTGCCTTTGATGCGGCTCATGTTGAGGAAGCCGGCGTCGCAGCCGATCAGCGCGCCGCCTGGGAAGGTCAGTTTGGGCAGCGATTGCAAACCGCCCGCCGTGATGGCACGCGCGCCGTAGGAAATGCGTTTGCCGCCTTCAAAGAAATGGCGGATTGACGGGTGCGTCTTGTAGCGCTGGAATTCTTCGTACGGCGAAATATACGGGTTTTCATAAGCCAGGCCGACCACGTAGCCGACGGCCACCAGATTGTCTTCGAGGTGGTACAGGAAGGAACCGCTGTATTGGCTCATCATCGGCCAACCGGTCGTGTGGACCACCAGGCCAGGCTTATGCAATTCAGGTTTGATCTCCCACAATTCCTTGATGCCGATACCGTAGGATTGCGGGTCCTTGCCCTTGTTCAGGTCGAATTTGGCCATCAATTGCTTGCCCAGGTGACCGCGCGCGCCTTCAGCAAACAGCGTGTATTTGGCGTGCAATTCCATACCCAGCTGGAAGTTGGCGGTAGGCTGGCCGTGGCGATCGACGCCCATGTTGCCGGTGGCTACACCCTTGACCGAGCCGTCGTCGTTATAGAGAATTTCAGCGGCAGGAAAACCGGGGAATATTTCGACGCCCAAGGCTTCGGCTTGCTGCCCGAGCCAGCGCGCAACATTAGCCAGCGAAACGATGTAATTGCCGTGGTTTTCAAAGCAGGCCGGCAGCATCCAGTTCGGCGTGCGGTAGGAATTTGTTTCGGTCAGCACCAATACTCGGTCTTCCGTCACTTCCGTTTTCAGTGGCGCACCCAGCTCTTTCCAGTTGGGAAACAATTCGCTCAAGGCCTTTGGGTCCATCACGGCGCCGGACAAAATGTGTGCACCGACTTCGCCGCCTTTTTCCAGCACGCAAACGGAAATTTCCTTACCTTTTTCTGCGGCCAATTGCTTGAGCTTGATTGCGGCCGAAAGGCCTGCGGGGCCGCCGCCCACCACCACGACGTCATATTCCATCGCTTCGCGCGGGCCGTATTGTTCAAGGATGCTGGAGCTGGCGTTTTCCGTCATGAGTGTCACCGTATGTTTATTATCGAACGAGTGTGCTAATTGTCCCGGATTTTGCGTGGGAATGCTAGACGCCTCGCTCTAATCCGTGTTGTTTCGTGTAACCTTGTAAGCTTGGACGTCTGGTGCGTCTCGAAATTCATGTCGCATTATCGCCGTATTTCTGCCGGTAGTGCGACGCATTAGGTAGCGAACAAGGAGAATCACGTGGGTATTGAAGTTAATTTTGAAGGCAAAATTGCCATGATCACCGGCGCATCGAGCGGGCTCGGTGCGCGTTTTGCCAAAATTCTGGCGCAGGCCGGCGCGCAAGTCGTGCTGGCGGCCAGGCGCGTTGAGCGCCTGAAGGAGCTGCGCGCAGAAATCGAGGCAGCCGGTGGCGCCGCCCATGTCGTGCAACTCGATGTCACAGACTATGCCAGCATCAAGTCTGCCATCGCGCATGCGGAAACCGAAGCGGGACCGATCGACATTTTGGTCAACAATTCCGGTGTCTCTACCACGCAACGTTTGATCGACGTGACGCCGGAAGATTACGCCTATGTGATGGACACCAATCAGCGCGGCGCATTCTTTGTTGCACAGGAAACCGCCAAGCGCATGATTGCGCGCGCCAAGGGTGATCCCAAGAAGCAACACCGCATCATCAATATCGCCTCGGTTGCCGGGCTGCGCGTGTTGCCGCAAATCGGCATTTATTGCATGAGCAAGGCTGCGGTCGTGCACATGACCAAATCGATGGCGGTCGAGTGGGGCCGTTACGGCATCAACGTCAATGCAATTTGCCCCGGCTACATCGAAACCGAAATCAATTCCGATCATTTCCAGACCGAGCACGGCCAGCAATTGATCAACACCCTGCCACGCAAACGCCTCGGCAAACCGGAAGATCTCGATGGCCTGTTGCTGTTCCTGGCAGCGGAAGAATCGCACTTCATCAACGGCGCGATCATGACCGCCGATGACGGCGCGAGTGCGCAATAAGTCTTAAAATGGCAACTGGAAGCGTAGTTGTACGGTATTGCGCCACGGGGTGCCGCGCCGTATTCTGTCGCCACGTTTGATCTTGAGCAGATTCTTGCGTCCCCCATTTGAATAAACGAGGTTGGTATGAAGAAAGTATATCCTGATGCCAAGTCAGCCTTGGCCGGTATCGTCAAAGATGGACAGACCATCGCTGTCGGCGGCTTCGGCTTGTGCGGCATTCCTGAAGCCCTGATCGCCGCGCTGCGCGACTCGGGCGTGCAAAACCTGACCGCGATTTCCAACAACGCCGGCGTCGACGGTTTCGGTCTCGGCCAGTTGCTGACCACGCGCCAGATCAAGAAAATGATCGCGTCCTACGTCGGCGAAAACAAGGAGTTCGAGCGCCAATACCTGGCCGGTGAACTGCAACTGGAATTCACACCGCAGGGCACGCTGGCCGAGAAGTTGCGCGCCGGTGGCGCCGGCATCCCGGCATTTTTCACACGCACCGGCGTCGGCACCATCGTGGCCGACGGCAAGGAAGTGCGCGAGTTCGACGGACAGCAATACGTGATGGAACGTTCGCTGGTGGCCGACGTGTCGCTGGTCAAGGCCTACATGGCCGACAAGTCCGGCAACCTGGTTTTTCGCAAGACGTCGCGCAACTTCAATCCGAACGTCGCGATGGCAGGCAAGATCACGGTCGTGGAAGTCGAAAAGATCGTCGAAGTCGGTGAAATCGATCCCGACCAGGTGCATACGCCCGGCATTTTCGTGCATCGCATTGTGCTCAATGCGAATCCCGAGAAGCGCATTGAACAACGCACCATATCCAAGTAATCCGGAGAATCGCCATGGCATGGACACGTGAAGAAATGGCCGCACGCGCGGCAAAGGAATTGCAGGACGGTTTTTACGTCAACCTCGGCATCGGCTTACCGACCCTGGTTGCCAATTATGTGCCGACCGATATCGAAGTCTGGCTGCAGTCGGAAAACGGCTTGCTCGGCATCGGCCCGTTCCCGACCGAAGAGACGGTCGATGCGGACTTGATCAACGCCGGCAAGCAAACCGTGACGGCTTTGCCCGGCGCCTCGTTTTTCAGTTCCGCCGACTCGTTCGCCATGATACGTGGCGGCAAGATCAACATAGCCATCCTGGGCGCCATGCAGGTGTCGGAACACGGCGACCTGGCCAACTGGATGATCCCGGGCAAGATGGTCAAGGGCATGGGCGGTGCGATGGACCTCGTAGCCGGCGTCGGCCGTGTCGTGGTGTTGATGGAACACGTGGCCAAGGCCAAGGACGGCTCTACCTCGCACAAGATTTTGAAGAAGTGCGATCTGCCTTTGACCGGCGTTGGCGTGGTCGACCGTATCATCACCGATCTCGGTGTGATAGACGTGACCCCGGCTGGTTTGGTTCTGGTTGAACTGGCACCCGGCGTATCCAAAGAGGAATTGATCGAGAAAACCGGTGCCGATTTGAAGGTCGACGCCGTCCACTGACTTATAGCCGGTCGTGATCGAATCTACTACGGAAACGGGTGGTTGCCTGTGCGGCGCCATCCGTTTTCGCCTGGTCGATCCGCCGCCCAATTCCTTTGTCTGCCATTGTGCAACTTGCCGGCGCGCCACAGGTGGCTCGCGCGTAGCGTGGATCACGGCGAAATCGTCGAATTTTCAATTCATCGGGGACGCGCCGCGCGTTTTTCAATCGTCGCCCGGCATCGAACGAAGTTTCTGCGCGCATTGCGGCACCTCGTTGACATGGCAGGACGTCAAGGCAAACGACGTAATCGACATCACGCTGGCCTCGTTCGACCATCCCGAACGGTTTCCGCCCGGCGACGAAATATGGACCACCCATCGACTCCAATGGGATCTTCCTGATGAACGGCTGACGCAATGGTCGCGGGATTTCGAGGGCTGAACTCTCGCTCCTGATCGGCCTGTATGCGGAATTTATGACGAGGTGCGTACCGCTTCCAATTCCTGAAGCAAGGTGCGAACCATGTCGGCAGCCGGCATTTCGCGGATCAAGGCCGCGCCCTGGCCCGCCCAATTCGCAGCGAATTCATTGCTGCCGCGTTTTGACGCAGCAGCGTGCAGCGATTTTGCTGCATCATAAGCGATGGGGTAGTTGGGCACGGCAGGACGATCCGCAGCATCGATTTCGGTGAAGTAACGGTTGGTCATGCCGCGCGCAGCACGCCCCGAAATGGCTGAGGTGACAGCGGTTGTGCGTGCGCGAGGGCTTTTGAGCATTTGCCGGTAAGTCGGATTTGCCGCCGACTCGGGGCATAGTATGAATGCCGTGCCCATCTGTACCGCTCCTGCCCCCAGCGCCATTGCAGCCGCAATGCCTTGCCCATCCATGATGCCGCCGGCTGCCACCACCGGCAGGGCAGTGTGGCGCGCAATCAATTGTACCAGTGCGAAAGTGCCGATCGCTGTATCGCCTTGCTCCGGATTAAACGTGCCGCGATGGCCGCCCGCCTCATAGCCTTGCGCCACTATGATATCGATGCCTGCTGCCTCGATGATCTGCGCTTCTTCAATTGTCGTTGCTGTCGCCAACAACACGCAGCCGGCTTTTTTCAGCGCGGCGATTGTCGAAGCTGGCGGCAATCCGAAGTGGAAACTGACGGCTGGCGGACGCGTCGCCAGCACAACTTGCAGCATTCCCTCGTCTGCCACGAAACTTTTGTAGATTTCGCGCAGGGTGGTGGGGGGCGCTGCATCGAACTGTGCAAAATAAGGCGCAAGGTAGTTCAGCCACTGCGCTTCACGCTCTGAATCCGCCTGTGCAGGTGCGTGGCAAAAGAAGTTCACGCAATAAGGCCGGTTCGTCGAGGCTTTCACTTGGTCGATCAGCGCAGCGGCTTCAGCAGGACTGCACGCGCCCAGTGCGAGTGAACCGAGCCCGCCTGCGTTGGACACTGCGGCAACGAGCGCCGGCGAGGAAATCACGGCCATCGGCGCCAGAATGATCGGGACTTCAATGCCCAGCAGTTCGCAAATCCTGTTCTTCATGCCTGATTCTCCTATCTCAATTCTTCATGCCGTATTGCCGCAAAATCGATTGCAACTCACCCGAAGCAGAAAGCTTTTTCAGGCCGGCGCTGAAGTCTTTTTGATATGTCAGATAGTTCTGCGATTTTTTGGAAAACGCGATGTACTGCGGTCGCACTTCGAGCGCCGGCCCCATCCATTCTAGCGCATCGGCAAATTCCGGATACTTTGTCTTGATGAGGTAACGCGCCACGACTTGATCTATCAACGCGAGGTCAATATGCCCGGCGTATAACTTCTTCAGATTTGTTTCGTCAGACGGGACAGCGTCGACCGTCAGGTGCGCGGCATCGAAGGCGGGAGGGTTGGCGTAACCGCTAACCGTGCCTATCCGGTACGGGGTCAGGTCCTGCAGCGAATTGAAGTGGATTGTATCGCGCTTGCGTTTGTAAAATCCGACCAGATTGGGCGCCAACGGCTCGGAAAAGACAAACCATTGGGCTCGCTCCTCGGAGTACCAGAGTGCGATGACACCGTCCACGCTGCCTTCTTTTCCATAGGACAGCGTGCGCGCGAACGGAAGAAATTGCACACTCACGCGATAACCCATTCTCTTGAATGCCCGCACGGTGATATCGGTCAGCACGCCTTGATTGGGCAAGTCGGCGCCATAGAAGGGTGGGAACTCTGTCGACGCAAATGCAATGGTTTTATCTGATCCTGCGGCTGCACAGGAGGAGATAGTCAAGAGAAAAAGCAACCGGGCGAGGAATTTATTCATCGACGTTTTGCAATGGCGATAGCAAATGAGGTGGCGCGCGAAGATGTGGCCGAAAATGGCAATGCCCGGCTCCGGAGGAAATCATACCTTGAACCAACTCCGAGCGTCGCGTCTAGCGCAGTATTTTTTGCGCCGCCTCGCAGCCCCACCACGCCGCTTCCTCGAACACCGAAAAACTCGACAAATCGGCATGAGCAAACAGTATCTTGCCATCTGCTGCGCGCAGACCATGCAACCCGTTATTCGAGAGAAAACCGGGCGAGGGCGAAGCCATCGCATGACCGCGCACGGTGATGTCGAGTGCTTCGGCATGCTTTTCCAGCCGCAAGTCGTAGGCCAGTTTCAGGTCGCATGCCGCCTCTTCGTAAAGCGCCTCGGGGGTGGCAGCTTGCAGCCATTTTCTGGCCTCTTGCGGAGAACGTTTCGACAAGGCCTGGTAGGCGGAAAAAACCGTCTTCGGCGGCGCTGCAACGCGAATGTCCTGGTGGGTCGATACGACATAACCCAATCCCTTGCCCGCATAAATGACATTGTCCCAGGCCAGCGCGGCGCCTTTGTCTTCAGACGGGAAACCATTCATCAGAAAATTGGATACCAGCCATGGCGCGTGCGCCGGCATGTGGATGGCAGCATCAAAGCCGTACGATGCCAGATTCGGCAGGATTTGTGCCGTCACCATCAAGGGCATGGCGCACACTGCGCGCTTGGCCTTGACGGTGAAAGTGCGTAAACCGCCTGTCGAATAGTCGGCGCATAACACCTCGACGCCGCCATTTGTTTCTTCCACGCGTGCGGCAAATCCTGCGCGCCGCCAGCTGTCGGACGAACCGGTCTGGCGCGAGATCGCCGAGCTCAGATGTTGCACCATTGGCTGCAAACCGTCGGGCCAAGTCAATACGGCGCCATCCAACGCATTGGCTGCCTTGCCGCCCCGGCTGGCGAAATAATGCAAGCCGCACCAGGCGGAAACACGATCATATTCGGTGCCGTATTCATCGCGACAAACGTAATTGAGGTACCAATGCAGGGTGGGCGCCGTGTAACCGTTTTGCGTGAGCCACTGCTTGACGGTCATGCCATCGAGTTTGACCCAGGCCGGATCGGCAGAGGATAGCGCCAGCGGGATTGCGAACAGTTTGTGCCCGTCGGCGCCGCGCGCAGTTTTCAGCGATTCGACATATTGGAAGAAACGTTTGTGCTGGGCGGCATCATCTGCCGGCAATCCCGTCGCGGGCACGATGCCTTCCTGCCACGTGCCGCCGATCAAAAGCCGCTCGTCGGGTGCGTGCAGCAAGACGCGTTCGTCGAATGTCGGTTTCTCCCCCATCGGGTTGGCCTCGATGACGCCGAAGTCGAACAGCATCTCGCGCACGTGGGTCGATTCCATCGACGGCAGCGGCAGGTAGTGCGCGCCGCACGGATAGTGCAAATCGCCGAATTGCCCGCTGCTGGCGTTGCCGCCGAACTCGGGGCCGCTGATAACCAGAAAATTCTTGTGACCGGACTTTGATAGGCGCCACGCGGCACTGAGGCCGGCCACGCCGCTGCCGAGAATTGCCACGTCGATGTCAATTTCGCCGGACGGCGCGGGCAGTGCACCCTTGTCGCGCAACAGGTGGCCCTCGCGCATACCCGGATAGGAAATTTTCGGCGTCGTTTCAAGCAAGGGCATCTGCGACCGGCGATACATCAGTCCTGCGCCGGCCGACAGCGCAGCCACGCCGGCCGTGAGCATGAACGTGCGCCGATTGATCGGGTGGCTCATCGTATGACGTTTTGCCAGTCTTCCTCGAAGTAATGCACGAGTGACTGGTTGTTCAGGCGGTTCGGCTCGACGTTCAAAGGCTGCATGTCGGCCGGGAACTTGAACATCAGCCGGGTCGATTCGGCGTCGATGAAGCGCATCGGTTCGACGTATTTTTCCGGTGGCGTGTAATCCTGGCGCTTGGCCGCGATGATAAAGCCCCACTCGCCGAATGAAGGTACATACGCATGGTAGGGCCAGGTGTTGAGTCCCGCTTCCTTCAGTGTGGCGTTGATGCACCAGTATGATTTCGGCGCGAAGTAGGGCGAAGTCGACTGGATCACTGCATAACCGTGTTCCGAAAGATGTTTCGATACCAGACGGTACATGGGTACGGAAAACAGTTTGCCCAGGCCGAAGTTGGACGGATCGGGGAAATCGACGATGATGGCGTCGAACACTTGCTGGCTGTTTTCCAGCCAGCGGGCCGCATCCTGATTGATGACCTGCACCAGCGGATTCTTCAACGAGCCCTGGTTCAAGGCAACCAGCGGATCGGAGGCGGAGAAGAGGCCGGTCATGGCGGGATCGAGATCGACCAGCGTGACGTGCTCCACATTCTTGTGTTTGAGGATTTCGCGCACGGCAAGACCATCGCCGCCGCCCAGCACCAGCACGTTCTTGGCCCAGGGCAGAGGCTCCAGAATCGGGTGCACGAGCGCCTCATGATAGCGGTGCTCATCGCGCGACGAAAACTGCAGGTTGCCGTTGATGTAGAGCCGCATGTCGTCTTTCCAGCGCGTGACGACGAGGCGCTGGTAGGGCGTGGTGGTGGCATAGATGATTTCGTCGCCGAAGATGCCGTGTTCGGCCCACAATGTCAGACGATCCGATATGACAAAGCCGCCGGCCAGCAAGCCCATGATGATGCCGGCCTTGACCATCCTGGCGGTGGGCCGCGTCACTTCATGGCGGAACATCAGCGTCGTCCATAACGCCACGGCGGCATTGAGGATGCCGAACAGGAAACCGGTGCGCGACAGGCCCAACTTGGGTGCCAGCACGAGCGGAAACAGCAGCGATACAGCCAGTGCGCCGAGGTAATCGAAGGTCAGCACGCGGCTTACCATTTCGCGGAATTCGGCACGGCGCTCGTTCAGTGCGCGCATGACCAGCGGAATTTCCATGCCGACCAAGGCGCCCAGGACGAAAACCAGGGCGTAAAGGGCGGCGCGAAACGGGGTCGACAGCCAGGCAAAGATGACAAACAGAAAGGCGGCGGAAATGCCGCCCAGCAAGCCGACCAGCAATTCGATATCGATGAAACGCGTCAAAACGTCTTCATCTTTGACATATTTGGAAAAATGCGAACCTGCGCCCATGGCAAACAGATAGCAGCCGATGATGGAGGAAAATTGCAGAACGGAATCGCCAAGCAGGTAGCTGGTGAGCGCGCCGGCGATCAATTCATATGCCAGGCCGCATGATGCGACGATGAAAACGGACAGGACGAGGACGCGATCTGGCATATATTTCGGTAATCCGGGCTGTATTTCAACAGTTGTGGTGCGGGCATTTGCTTGTTAGGATGCTGTGTGACTGGAGGTTATTGATCCAGACGTGGCAGAAGGTAACATATTCTTGCGGCAACGTCGGCACTGCCTGCAATGTCGTGAATGCATAAATTGTGTTGCTTCGTCGCAATGAACGACGGCTTTTTTCAGCTTAACGCAACGCCAGGTGCCGTCCTGTAACGCAACGTATTGGGGAGTCCTGCATGGTAGCGGCCTACGCCTATTTGCTCCACCTCGTGTCGGGCTGTGTCCTGATGGCGATCTTTTTTGCAATCTATACCTGGATCACACCGTTCGACGAAATCGCGCTGATTCGTGAAGGGAATATGGCTGCAGCCCTCTCTTTGGCGGGTGCTGTTGTAGGTTTTTGTCTTACTTTGGCTTCCAGTGTCCTGCATAGCGACAGCCTCGAAATGTTCCTCGCATGGGGTGTCGGAGCCATGGTCGTGCAAAGCGCCGGCTACGCGGTGATCACGCGCATGCTGCCGCAAATGAACAGTGCAATCGAACACAATAACGCCGCCATGGGGGCCCTGATGGGGACGGCTTCCCTGGCGCTCGGCATCATCAACGCTGCTTGTCTATCATAGCGCAACAGGGGAATCAATCATGAGTTTCGGATCATTCATCAAGAAACAGTTTATCGATATTCTGCAGTGGAACGAGGATTCCGATCAGGTGCTGGCCTGGCGTTATCCGATGCAGGATTTCGAGATTCAATACGGCGGCAGCCTGACGGTGCGCGAATCGCAGGCAGCCGTATTCGTCAACGAAGGCAAGATCGCCGACGTGTTCGGCCCCGGCATGTACAAGTTGACGACCAATACGCTGCCGGTTCTGACCTATTTGAAGAATTGGGACAAGCTGTTCGAGTCGCCGTTCAAATCCGACGTCAATTTCTTCAGCACCCGCCTGCAACTGGGCCGCAAGTGGGGCACGCCGCAGCCGATCACGATCCGCGACAAGGATTTCGGCATGGTACGGCTGCGCGCTTTCGGCATGTATTCCTACAAGATCAGCGACCCGCGCAAGTTTTACACCGAGATCAGCGGTACGCGCGACGTCTACACGCGCGACGAGCTGGAGCAGCAATTGCGCAACATCGTCGTCTCCACCATGACCAACACGCTGGGCGGCTCATCGATTCCTTTCCTCGACATGGCCGGCAATCAGGGCTTGATGGCAGAGAAAATCAAGGAAGAACTGGTCGTCGCTTTTGAGCGCTACGGCGTGGCGCTGGACAACTTCGTGGTCGAAAATGTTTCGCTGCCGGAGGAGTTGCAGAAGGCCATCGATACCCGTATTTCGATGGGCATGATGGGCGATATGTCCAAGTACACGCAATATCAGGCCGCCAATGCGATTCCGCTGGCTGCGCAAAACGAAGGCGGCGGCATGGCGACACTTGGTGCCAACATGGCCGCCGGTGTAGCAATCGGCTCGGCCATGGCGCAGGGCCTGAACCCGGCGGCTGCGGCGGGCGCTCCTGCGGCAGCAGTGGTGGCTGCACCTGCTGTTGCCACAGCCAGTCCGGCCGATCCGGTTGCGCGCCTGGCGCAATTGAAAGCCATGCTCGATCAGGGTCTGATCGCGCAAGCCGACTTCGATACGGCGAAGGCGGACATTCTCAAGAAATTGGTAGGCTGATTTTGACGACCGGACATCGGTGAAATAGACTTCGACTCGCCTACATGCAAAAAATATCCTGTCCCAATTGCGGCGGCGAAGTACTTTTTCGTTCCGCCGCATCGGTCATGGCCGTCTGCGAGTATTGTCAGAGCACGCTGCTCAAGGATGCCGATTCCGTCAAGAACATCGGCAAGATGTCGGACCTGCTGGAAGATTATTCGCCCTTGCAGATCACCTCCACCGGCATGTTCCAGGGGCGCAATTTCTCGCTCGTGGGCCGGATTCAGTTGCGTTATGACGCCGGCATCTGGAACGAATGGTATGTCATGTTCGACGACGGCGAAGCGGGCTGGCTGTCGGATGCCTCCGGCCAATACGTCTTCACGATAATCGACAGCTCGCCGGGAGAGTCGCTGCCGGCATTCGACAATCTGCGCCCGGGCTTGCCGCTGCGTTATCGCGGCGCCACATTTTACGCGTCCGACGTGCGCACGGCGCGTTGCATCGCCGGTGAAGGTGAGTTGCCGTTCAAGGTCGGCAACGGCTGGGAATTGCGTGCCGCCGATTTTCGGGTCGGCCATCGTTTTCTGACACTGGACTATTCCGACGCTCCAGCGCCGCAGGTGTATCTCGGCCAGGCGGTGACGCTGGAACAGATGCGCTGCCAATTGCTGCGCGCCGAAGACGGCGTGGCCGATTCGGCGGCCAAGTTCCGCGGCAAGACCGTGCCCTTCGATTGCCCAAGTTGCGGGGCGTCGATCAAATACATGGCCGGCATGGCCTATCATATCGTCTGCCCCAGTTGCCACGCCGAGGTTGACTGCTCTACCGACAAGGCGCTGGTGCTGGAAAAAGCCGCCGAGCTGGCGCGCATCACCACCAGCATCGATCTGGGCGATATGGCCAACATCAACGGCATTAAATACGAGACGATCGGCCTGATGCAATGCCAGACCTCGTACGGCGACGAATCCTGGACCTGGGTGGAATACCTGTTGTTTAATCCGGCCAAGGGCTTCCATTGGCTTGTGGAAGGCAGCGAGGGTTGGGACAGCGTGACTGTGCTCAACGAATGGCCGGATCAAAGCGGCGGCAACATCACGCTGGCCGGCGACACGTACGTCAAATCCGAAGACTACAGTGCGGTGGTGCTGTACGCGGCGGGTGCCTTCAACTGGCGCATTTCGATCGGCGATCACACGCGCGTTTCCGAGTACAAAAAGGGCAATCGCACGGTCACCTCCGAGTCCAACGCCAACGAGGTGGTCTGGTCAGCCGGGCGCTCCGTGCCGGCCTCGCAGGTAGGGCAGTGGTTCGGCAAGAACTTCGGCGGCGCATCGGCGTCCGACGAGCCCGGCACAGAATCGAAGGCGCTGTTCAAGGTGGCGCGCATTTTCACCATCATCATCGCGATCCTGAACCTGCCGATGGCCTTCATCGGCGGCATGAGCAGCTTCCGCGTCATCATCGTGGCATTGCTGCTGTTATGGGTGCCGGCAATCATCGTGCGTTTCTTCGGCAAGGATAGCAATGTCTAAATTCCTTTACATGCTTTACGGCGCGGTGATACTCATCGGCAGTACCGTCATCAATGTCAACAATGTCAACCAGAACAGCAGCACCGGCAGCGGCTGGAACAGTCATGGCGGCGGCAGTTACTGGGGCGGCAGCGGCGGCTCGACCGGCGGATTTTCTTCCGGCGGCGGCCACAAGTGAGGCCCCATGACGACGCATAGTCCTGCGGCGGCATTGGGCCGCCACGTGTTGGCCGATTTTTACGGCGTCGGTGCCGAATTGTTGAACGACGCCACCATGATCGAGTCGGTATTGACGCGCGCCGCGCTGGCCGCCGGCGCAACGCCGATCTTCGCCAAATTTCATCATTTCGGCGCGGGGCAGGGGGTGACCGGCGTTCTGCTCTTGCGCGAGTCGCACATCAGCATCCACACCTGGCCCGAACATGGCTACGCCGCGCTCGACGCCTTCATGTGCGGCACGGCGCGGCCCGAACTGGCGATCGATATTGCGGCTCAGGCACTGCAGCCGCAGCGCCAGGAACTGAAAACCATCGAGCGCGGCGAACTGCCCATTGCCTGGCCAGTCGATATGGTAAAAACCGCATAGGGCGAGCCGATTGCCTCTTTACGAGTAGACTGACGGACATGGGCCGCCATGCCCGGTAAAATGTCGCACAGTCGCTATCTTGCACCGCCGCTCGCCGATCAATCTACTGCACCGCACAAAATGACACTTCCCAAGCTCAAATCGGTCCAATGCCTGTCACCGGCTGGTTTCCACAATGTCGCCTACAAGGAATGGGGTGATCCCGCCAATCCCAAGGTGTTGGTATGCGTGCACGGTTTGACGCGCGTCTCCGATGATTTCGATGCATTGGCACGCAATCTGTGCGACACCTATCGTGTGATCTGTCCCGACATCGTGGGCCGCGGCCGCTCCGACTGGTTGCGCGATCCGCGCTTTTACATCGTGCCGCAGTATGTCAGTGACATGGTTACCCTGTTGGCTCGCCTGGAAGCAGAAACGCTGCACTGGTTCGGGACCTCGATGGGTGGCCTGATCGGCATGGGCCTGGCTTCATTGCCCGGCAATCCGGTACGGAAATTGCTATTGAACGATGTGGGGCCGGTATTGAATCCGGCGGCGTTGGCGCGCATCGGCGATTACCTCGGACGTCCCATCCGCTTTGCCACATTTGATGAAGCGGCGCAATACGTGATGGCGATCTCGATCACTTTCGGGCCGCATACCGACGACGAATGGCGCAAGTTCGCCGCCGATGTCTTGCGTCAAGACAAAGATGGCCAATGGATATTGCATTACGATGCCGCGATGGCGACGCCTTTCAAGGCTGTCACGCCGGAAAGCGGCCAGCGCGACGCGGCCATTTTGGCTGCCGCCTACGATGCCATCACGTGCGAGACGCTGGTCGTGCGCGGTGCCGAATCGGACTTGCTGACGCGCGATGTCGCGCTGTCGATGACCGAGCGCGGCCCCAGGGCGACGTTGATCGAGCTGCCCGGCGTGGGCCACGCGCCGACTTTTGTGCACGACGACCAGATTGCCATTGCGCGGCGCTTTTTTGCAGGATAATTCGGCATGAACAAGTCGGCATGAACTCTGGAGACAAAAAATGACGGACATCACGCGTTTTCACGTAGGCAAGACTCTGTCTGAAACGGCGATCCATCACGGCACGATCTACCTGGCCGGCCAGATCGCCGAAGATACAACCCACAATATAGAAGGCCAGACGCGCGAAGTGCTCGGCCATATCGACCGCCTGCTGGCCGAGTCCGGCAGCGACAAGACGCGCATCCTGATGTGTCAGATCTACCTGGCAGACATCAAGGATTTTGCCGGCATGAATGCGGTGTGGAACGAATGGGTGCCGCAAGGGCATACGCCGCCGCGCGCGACAGTGCAGGCGCAGCTTGCCAAACCGGAATGGCTGGTCGAGATGGTCGTGACTGCAGCCGTCAAATAGCGGACGAAATTAATTAATGGTATCTCTTGCTGTCACGCAAAGCGAAGCGCCTTTGCAGCCTGTTTCCGGCTTGAATGCGGAGGATAGCGAACGCGTCCTCGCCGTGCTGGAATTCGTCAAGCCGATCTATGCCGGCAAACCGGTTGTGACCGGGCAGGACGCCTACGAATTCTCCCTGGGCGTAGCCATGACGCTGGCCTCGCTCAACACCGATGCCGACAGCCGCATAGCCGGGATTTTGTTCGAGTTGACCGTGCTCGATCCGATGACGGCCGAAACGATCGAGCAACGCTACGGCAAGGAAATTGCCGATCTGGTGGGCGGTATCCGCCAACTGATGCGCCTGCATGAAACCACCTTCAGCCAGCAGGAAGTTGCACGTGGCAAGAATGCTGCGCAACTGGCGTCGGCACAACTCGAAACCCTGCGCAAAATGTTGCTCGCCATGGCCACCGACATGCGCGTGGTACTGGTGCGCCTTGCCTCGCGCCTGACCACGCTGCGCTATTTTGCCGAACTGAAGCTGGAAACCGACATCACGCGCCAATATGCGCGCGAAACCTTCGATCTCTATGCGCCGCTGGCCAACCGGCTCGGCATTTGGCAACTGAAGTGGGAACTGGAAGACCTGTCGTTCCGCTTCATCGAGCCGCACGCCTACAAGCGCATTGCCAAACAGCTCGAAGAGAAGCGCATGGAGCGCGAAGGATTCGTCGAAACGGCTATTGCACACCTGCGCGCAGAGCTGGCAGCCGCGGGCATCGCAGCGGAAGTATTCGGCCGGCCCAAGCACATCTACAGCATCTGGAACAAGTTACGCGGCAAGGACATCGACTTTTCCGAACTCTACGACGTACGCGCTTTCCGCGTGATCGTTGCCGATATCAAGACTTGTTATACCGTGTTAGGCATTGTGCACAACATCTGGGTGCCGATCCCGAAGGAGTTCGACGACTACATTTCGCGCCCGAAACCGAACGGCTATCAGTCTCTGCACACCGTCGTGGTTGCGGAGGACGGACGCGCACTCGAGGTGCAGATCCGCACCAGTGAAATGCATCATTTCGCCGAATATGGTGTCGCCGCCCACTGGCGCTACAAGGAGAGCGGCGGCTCGAATTTCTCGGCGCAGAAATATGATGAAAAGATCGCCTGGCTGCGTCAATTGCTGGCCTGGAAAAGCGAAGTCGTCGACACCGTCGTCGGACAAGACGAGGTGCAGCGCGAATGGGTCGAAAAGATCAAATCGGCCACGCTCGACGACCGCATCTATGTGCTGACGCCTCAGGCGCGCGTGATCGAACTGCCGAGCGGGGCAACGCCTATCGATTTCGCTTACCATTTGCACAGCGATCTCGGTCACAGTTGCCGCGGTGCCCGTGTGGACGGTGCCATGGTACCGCTCAATACCGTGCTCAAAAACGGCCAGACTGTCGACATCATCACGGCGCGCGGCAGCGGCAGCGTCGGCCCGTCGCGTGACTGGTTGAGTCCAGGCTATGCGGCGAGCCCGCGAACGCGCTCCAAGGTGCGCGCATGGTTCAATGCGATCGACCAGCAGGAAACCCTCAACAGCGGGCGCGCCCTGGTGGAAAAGAGTCTGCAGCGCGAAGGAAAAACAGCCGTCAACCTGGAAGAATTGGCGCACAAGCTGGGCTTTCCCAAGCCCGATGACCTGTTCCTGGCAGTGGGCAAGGACGAATTCAGCCTGCGTCACGTGGAACAGGCGCTGCATGTCGAGGAAACGCCGAAGCATGGCAACAAGCACAGTCATGCGCCCGACGTGGTCGTGCCGCGCAAGAGCCGCGCGTCCAGCGTGGTGCAGGGCGCCAAATCCGGTGTGCTCGTGGTTGGTACGGACGGCTTGATGACCCTGCTGGCCAAATGCTGCAAGCCGGCGCCGCCTGACCCGATTGTCGGCTTCGTCACCCGCGGCAAGGGGGTTTCCATCCACCGCGCAAGTTGCAAGAATTTCGCAGAAATGCAAGCCCAGGCACCGGAGCGCGTGATTCATACCGAATGGGGCAACGCCAATGCACAAACGGTCTATCCGGTTGATATTTTCGTGCTCGCCAATGATCGACAGGGCTTGCTGCGCGACATTTCCGAAATTTTCCTGCGGGAAAAAATCAATGTCATTGGTGTCAGTACGCAAAGTACCAAAGGCCAGGCGCGCATGGCGTTCACCGCCGAAATCGGTTCGACCGCACAATTGCAGCGTGCCTTGATGGTGATTCGCGAAGTTGAAGGCGTGGTTGACGCGAGACGTCAATAACGCGGCGGCGTGTGCCGTGCGTCTTGAACGGGGCCAAGTTCCTCCTCGTTTTGCCTGCGAAAATTTCCTGCTTGGCTCGCCTATATGGACGGTAATCGTGTAGTATTTCGTCAAAATAAAATTATGATCGCCCGATAGTGTGGCGCTGCCGCAATGGTAGTCGAAAATGCACGTTTTTCTGTCGGCATCGAATCGTAGCAATTAGCGGTACATCCTGTCGTGCTGTAGATGCAATGGAAGGGGGATCAATTCAAAGCAGGTTCATCGACTGTTCGCCGACATGTTTTTTGCGCTTGGCGAAGCTTGGCCCTTGGTTGATGAACATACGTCGTGAATCCTCCCATACCTCAATTTCCATAGCCAATTGAACAGTCGCGAGCGATTTTCATCGTAAACAGGAAAAAAGCAAGGGCTGTAGCTGCAGTAGCCAACATCAGACTCGAAGCGCTGAATTCTTCGGGGCCGGGAAGCGATAACACGTAACGACAACGCGCAACACAAGATACGAAATATAAGGAATGCTGCGATGAAACGCCATGGATCGATGAATCACATATTTCGGCTCGTCTGGAGCCAGGCTACCAACGGCTGGGTCGCCGTTGCGGAAACAACCCGTGGACGCGGCAAATCGTCGCGCCGCAAGCTGGTCGCTGCGGCACTGTCGCTGACGGCAATTGCTGCACAGGCGGGCCCGACCGGCGGCCAAGTGGTGGGCGGGGCCGGCCAAATTAGCCAATCCGGTGCGACCACGACAATTAATCAGGCTAGTCAAAACCTGTCCCTCAACTGGTCCACATTCAATATTGCACCGCAGGAGACTGTGAATTTCCTGCAACCATCGGCCAGCGCTATCGCCGTCAATCGCATCTTTGACACCAACGGCTCGCAGATTCTCGGCCACTTGAACGCTAACGGCCAGGTTTTTTTGATCAACCCGAATGGCATCCTGTTCGGTGCCGGTGCACAAGCGAACGTTGGCGGCCTGGTGGCGTCGACGCTGGATGTGAATGATGCCAGTTTGAACAGCGCAAGCCGCAGTTTTGCCGGCAACGGAACGGGCAGCGTGATCAATCAAGGCAGCATCACCGCGAGCGGGGGCGGGTATGTGGCGCTGCTGGGCAATCACGTCGGCAATCAGGGCGCGATCAATGCACAACTCGGCACAGTCGCATTGGGCGGCGGCAATGCCGTGACGCTTTCGTTTAACGGCAACAGCCTGGTTCAGGTACAGGTTGATCAAAGCGTGTTGAACAGCCTCGCCGAAAACGGCGGACTGATTCGCGCAGATGGCGGCCGGGTGGTCATGACGGCCGGCGCAAGAAATGCGCTACTGGCCAGCGTGGTGAATAACACCGGCGTCATCGAAGCGCGCACGGTTGAAAATCGCAGCGGCACGATCACCTTGCTCGGCGGAATGACGTCTGGCACGGTCAATGTCAACGGCAGGCTCGATGCCGGCGCGCCCAATGGCGGCAACGGCGGATTCATTGAAACCAGCGCAGCAAGGGTCAAAGTTGCCGACAGTGCGGCGGTAACGACTGCAGCGCCATCGGGTGCGGCTGGTTCCTGGTTGATCGACCCAACCGATTTCACGATTGCGCCTAGCGGTGCGGACATGACCGGCGCCGCATTGCAAACAGCCCTGGGCTCCGGCAACGTCTCCATCTCGTCTGCCAGCGGCGCGACTGGAACCAGCGGCAACGTCAACGTTGATGACGCGGTAAGTTGGAGTTCGCACAAGCTGACGCTGACCGCCTCGAATGACGTCAATGTCAACGCAGTCTTGGCAGCTTCCGGATCGGCCAGCCTTGATATGGAACCCGGCAGCGGCAACGTCAATGTGGCGCTGGGTTCGAGCGCCTTTATCGGGCGCGTCGACTTCAGCGGCAGCGGCGTGCTGACGATGAATACGCATGTCTACACAGTGATCAATAGTCTCGGCACGTCGGCCAGCAGCGGCGATGGTAGCCTGCAGGGCATTGTGGGCAATCTGGGCGGCTACTATGCGCTTGGGAGCAACATCAATGCGGCAGGCACTGCAGCGTGGAACAGCGGCGCGGGGTTCTCCTCGATAGGAGGCGGCAGGAGCGACAATACTCCCATACCGAGCGGTTCCCGTTTTTCCGGAGCTTTTGATGGCCTGGGCCATACGGTCAACGGTTTGACGATCAATGTCGCTCCGAATATCGTCAATGCGCCCTATGGCGTCGGTTTGTTCGGGTCGGTCGGTACAGGAGGATTGGTGCGCAACGTGGGATTGACCGGCACAAGCGTGTCGGTGAGTCAATCGAGCTACGCAGGCGCATTGGTCGGCTTGAATTATGGCACGCTGAGGAACAGCTATTCTGCCGGAACCGTGTCCGCAGTGACAGTCGGCAGCTACAGCGGCAGCAACGGCGTAGGCGGTCTGGTTGGGAAGAATGCCGGAACGATTGCGCACAGTTACAGTAGCGCCGACGTGACTGCAGTCGACAACTCGCGGTTCATCGGCGGATTGGTCGGTCTCAACTACGGTGGTCTGATCACTGACAGTCATGCGACGGGAACCGTCACTGCCAGCGGAGCATCCAGCCAGTTGGTTGGAGGTTTGGTTGGATACGGACAGGGCGGCACCATCAGCAATAGCTATGCAACCGGCAATGTGAACGGCTCGACTTATACAGGCGGCCTAGTCGGACGTAACAGCCCGAGCCAGGACGGCACCGTGCCGGGGCTGATTTCGAATTCCTACGCAACCGGCAGTGTCAGCGGATCGAACTATGTGGGCGGCTTGGTCGGCAGCAATTACGGCTATAAGGGCACGGCAACCATCAGCAACAGCTATTCGACCGGAAGTGTGAGTGGCAGCAGCAACTTAGGCGGGCTGGCTGGGCAAAACGGCAATGGCGATGGTAGTGGCGGCGGGACAGCAACGGTCACCAACAGCTTCTGGGATACGACTACCTCGGGTCAAGCGACATCTGCAGCAGGCACCGGCATGGCCACAGCGGACATGCAGACCAAACTCAATTTCACGTCGTCCACCTCGGCCAACGGCAGTGTTAATCCGGTCTGGGATTTTGGTGCAACGTGGACCATGGTCGACGGTTCGACCTACCCCCTGCTGATCCCCGACATGACACCGCTGACCATCAGCGCCAACGCCACAAAAGTCTACGACGGCACCGTTTTTTCAGGCTCGCCGAACACCGTTTACTCGGTCGCGCCCAACATGGGACTTTTATCCGGAACCTTGACGTATAGCGGCACGTACGCGAATGCCGGATCCAAGAATGTCGGCAGCTACACCATTACGCCGGGCGGTTTGTATTCCACCACCCAGGGCGGCTACTACATCACTTACGGTACCGGTGCCGTGGCGATCACGCCCCTGGCGCTGACCGGTACGCTCGCAGCCGGTAGTTCGACCTACGGCGCAACACTCGCTCCCGGAGCCATGACCTTCACCAATGTTGTCGCAGGTGACACCGTGACCCCTGCCACGGTGACAGTCAACACCAGTGGTCTGACCAGCACCAGCGGGCATTTGATTGCCGGTAACCACGTCGGTATCGAATCGGTCGGTACCGCGTTGGGCGGCCCCAGCGCAGGCAACTACACATTCGCCGGCGCAACCGGCGATTACAACGTGACGCAACTGGCATTGACAGGCTCCGTTGCAACCGGCACAACCACGTACGGCGCTGCCCTGGTTCCCGGTGCGGCCAATTTCACGAATGCGGTATCGGGTGATGTGCTCGGCAGCGCAACCGTAACCGTCAATACCAGCGGCCTGACCAGCACCAGCGGCCATTTGATTGCCGGCACGCATAGCGGGATTGAAGCCGTAACGGCACTGAGCGGTGCCGACGCAGGAAATTACACATTTGCCGGCGTCACAGGTGATTACACCGTCAACGCACTCGCGTTGAATGCGACCATTGCGACGGGAAGTTCAACTTACGGCGCAGCACTGGCTCCCGGCGCACTGAGTATCACCAACATAGTCAGCGGCGACGTGGTCAATGGTAGTGCCGTTTCCGTCAATACATCGGGTCTTACCAGCACCAGTGGCAACCTGACTGCCGGCACCCATACCGGCATCGAGTCCGTCACCGCCAGCTTGAGCGGCGCCGATGCGGGCAACTATACGTTTGCCGGTGCGACCGGCAATTACACCGTCGCCAAATTACCTTTGTCCGGCTCAATTGCGGCGGGCAGTTCCACCTATGGCGCAACGCTTGCTCCCGGCGCCGCGACTCTGTCTGGCGCCATCAGCGGCGACGTCCTGGGCTCGGCCACCGTCACCGTCAATACCGCCGGCCTGACCAGCACCAGTGGCAACCTGATCGCGGGTACCCACGTCGGTGTGGAAGCCGTCAGCGGCCTGAGTGGCGTCGACGGCGGCAACTATTCTTTCGCCGGCATTGCCGGCGACTACACCGTCAACACGCTGGCCCTCACTGGTTCGCTTACCACGGGTGTATCCACCTATGGGGCAGCGCTCACTCCCGGCGTTGTCAGCTTCACCAACGTTGTTTCCGGCGACGTCGTCAGCGCCAACGCCGTCACGGTCAATACTGCCGGCCTGACCAGCACGAGCGGTAACCTGACCGCAGGCACGCACGTCGGCATCGAATCGGTATCGGGATTGAGCGGCGCCGATGCGGCAAACTACACCTTCGGCAGTCTGGTTGGCGACTATACGGTCAATCCGCTGGCCTTGAACGCGACGATAGCGGCCGGCAATTCGACCTATGGATCCGCAGTTGTTCCTGGTGCTTTCAACTTTACCAACGTGGTCAGTGGCGATATCGTCACAAACAGCGCGGTAGTGGTGAACACGGCCGGTTTGACCAGCACCAGCGGCAACCTGACGGCCGGCACGCACAACGGCATCCAATCGGTGGCCAGCACCCTTGGCGGCGCCGACGCCGCAAACTATACGTTCGCCGGTGCCACCGGCAACTACACGGTTACGCCGTTGGCCCTGACCGGTTCCATTGCGGCAGGCAGCTCGACCTATGGCGCCGCACTCGTGCCGGGTGCCGCAAACTTCACCAATGCGGTCACCGGCGACGTGCTCGGTACCGCCACAGTTGCGG
The DNA here is from genome assembly GCA_036561005.1 of Burkholderiaceae bacterium. Taxonomy (GTDB): domain Bacteria; phylum Pseudomonadota; class Gammaproteobacteria; order Burkholderiales; family Burkholderiaceae_D; genus PKWO01. The sequence goes on from DATBQE010000140.1 coordinate 68,035, forward strand.
TGAATACGTCTGGCCTGACCAGCACCAGCGGGCACCTGATAGCGGGCTCGCACAGCGGGATTGAATCGATCAGTGCACTGAGCGGAGCAGATGGTGGTAACTATACATTCGCCGGCATCACCGGCGACTACACGGTCAACACACTGGCGCTGACCGGTTCGCTCGCGACAGGCAGTTCCACTTACGGGGCGGCGCTTGCTCCCGGTGCTGTGAACTTTACCAATCTTGTTTCTGGCGATGTGGTGACTGCGGGTGCGGTAAGCGTCAATACAACGGGCCTGACCAGCACCAGCGGCAATCTCGTCGCGGGCAGTCATGCCGGCATCGAATCGGTCGGGACATCGCTTGGCGGTGCCGACGCTGCCAACTACACCTTTGCCGGTGCCACCGGCAACTACACGGTAGCGCCGTTGGCCCTGACCGGTTCGATTGTCACAGGTACTTCAACCTACGGGTCGGCATTGACGCCCGGTGCGGCCAATTTCACCAATGTCGTCAGCGGCGACGTGGTGTCGGCCTCCAGCGTCACCGTCACAACCACCGGGCAAACCAGCACGAGCGGCCACCTGACTGCCGGCAATCACACCGGTATCGAGTCGGTCGCCGGACTTGCCGGCGCCGATGCAGGTAACTATACCGTTGCCGGCATCACCGGCGACTACACAGTCAATCAACTTGCCCTTACCGGTTCGATTGCGAGCGGTAGTTCGACCTATGGCGCGGCTCTGGCCCCGGGCGCGGTGAGCCTGACCGGCGCCATCAGTGGCGACGTGCTCGGCACGGCCACCGTTGCGGTCAATACGTCGGGCCTGACCAGCAGCAGCGGCCACCTGACGGCCGGCACGCATACGGGCATCGAAACTGTCAGCGCACTGAGCGGCGTCGATGGTGCCAACTACAATTTTGCCGGCGTGCTGGGTGATTACACGGTCAATCAACTGGCGCTCAATGCAACCGTTGCAACCGGTAGTTCGACCTACGGCGCAGCACTTGCTCCCGGTGCAGCGAGCTTCACCAATCTCTTGTCCGGCGACGCTGTGACACCGGCAGCCGTTTCCGTCAATACTAGCGGCTTGACCAGTACCAGCGGCAACCTGACCGCCGGTGCGCACAGCGGTATCGAGTCGGTTGGTGCGACCTTGAGCGGCACCGATGCCGGCAACTACAGCTTTGCCGGCGCGACGGGCAACTACACGGTGACGAAACTGGCATTGACCGGTTCCGTTACTGCCGGCAGCTCGGTTTATGGCGCAACGTTGACGCCCGGCACGGCCAGTTTCTCCGGCGCTATCACCGGAGACGTGCTGGGAGCGGCAACCGTTACGGTCAACACCACCGGTCTTACCAGTACCAGCGGCCATTTGATCGCCGGAACGCATACCGGGGTCGAAGGCGTGACGGCCCTCAACGGCGTGGATGGCGGCAACTACACCTTTGCCGGCATCACAGGCGACTATAGCGTCAGCCAGCTGGCCCTGACCGGAACCGTGGCGACCGGCACCTCGACGTATGGGGCAGCGCTTGCGCCGGGCGTGGCCAATTTCACCAACCTTGTGTCCGGCGATGTGGTCACGACACCGGTGGCGACCGTCAATACGGCCGGGCAGACCAGCACCAGCGGGCACCTGACCGCAGGAACGCATGTGGGCATCGAATCGGTCGGCAGCAGCTTGACCGGCACAGATGCCGGCAACTACACGTTTGCCGGCGCCACCGGCAATTACACCGTCAATCCGCTCGCCTTGAGTGGTTCTATTTCCGCCGGCAGCTCCACCTATGGCGCACCGCTCGTCCCAGGTTCCGTCAGCCTCGGCAACGTCGTGGCCGGCGACCTCGTCACTGCTCCTGGCGCCACGGTCAACACTGCCGGGCTCACCAGCAGCAGCGGTAACCTCATTGCCGGTGTTCATCCAGGCATCCAGAGCGTGAGCGGATCGATTGGCGGCGCCGATGCGGCCAACTACACGTTCGGCGCGATCAGCGGAGACTACACGGTCAACAAGTTGCCGATCAGCATGAGCGCAACCGGTACCAATAAGGTCTACGACGCGACTGTGGCCGATGCGGTCACAGTCACGGCCAATGGCGTCATTGCCGGCGATGCAATTTCCTTCGGCACGGCCAGCGGCAGTTTCGACAACAAGAATGTCGGCAACGGCAAGACCGTCACAGTGACCGGCGTCAACGTCAGCGGGGCGGACGCGGGCAACTACGATATCTCCGGCAGTGCCGGCCTGACTACCACGGCCAATATTTCGCCACTCCCGATCACGGTGACAGCCGCAGGCACCACCAAGACCTATGACGGCACGACGACTGCCGTGGTAACGCTTTCCGGCGGTCTGAGCGGCGACAGCATCAGCTTCACCGATACGGCGGCCAACTTCACTGACAAGAACGTCGGCACCGGCAAGACGATCAATGTCACCGGCGTCACTGCCAGCGGCGCCGATGCCGGCAACTACGTCGTCAGCGGAACGGCCACGGCAAGCGCCAACATCACGCCGGCGACCTTGACCTACGTCGCGACGCCAACCAGCGTAATCGCGGGGCAATCGCTGTCGGGTCTCACCGGAACGGTCGATGGCTTCGTCGGCGGCGACTCGGTCGGCAATGCCACCACCGGCAACCTCGTTTGGATCACGACGGCAGGCTCGACCAGCTTGCCGGGCTTGTATGAAATCGATGGTAGCGGCCTTGGCGCAACGAACTACGTCTTTGTACAGGCACCGGCCAATGCCAACGCCTTGACACTGAAGCCGGGCTCTGCGCCGATTTCCGTCGGCAACGTGATCACCGCGCTTGATGCGGTTTTTGACAAGACCAGGGCCGGCGTTGCGTTGCAGAGCGGTGACGGGGATAAAGGCCCCGCGCTGCAAGTGGTGAACGGCGGCGTCAAATTGCCAGACAATATTGTGACCGTGAATGAATAGGCAGGATCCAGTGAAAACAAAAACACACAACATGATTCTTGATACCGCTAAGCCGCTGGTTGCGGCAATTTTGCTCGGCTACCAGCCGATCGTCGCGTTGGCTCAGGTCACGCCGCCCGGCGCAGGAACAATATTGCAGCAAGTGCAGCCGGTCAAGCCGACAGTCCCGTCGTCGGTCGGAACAGGGTTGACAATCGAACGGGCCGGAGGTGTTCAGTCGCCGCCGAGTGCGCCGTTCCATGTCACGCGCATCGAAATTACGGGAAACACCAGTTTCGATACGGCGACGCTGCATGCGCTGGTAGCTGATGTCGAGGGCAAGGACATCGGGCTGGCCCAGCTCGGTGAAGCGGTCGATCGTATCAGCGACTATTACCACAACCACGGCTTCCCGTTGGCACGCGCCGTGATTCCTGCGCAATCGATTCGCGATGGCGTGGTGCGTGTGATGGTGGTCGAAGCGCACTACGGCAAAATCGAAGTCGAGAACCATAGCCGCGCAAGCGACGCATTGCTGCAGCAAACGCTTGCGTCGCTTCAGGCGGGGCAGTCGGTGAGCCAGGCGCAACTCGATCACGCCTTGCTGCTGGTATCGGATATCCCAGGTGTCGTTGCCACTTCGGTGTTGAAGCCAGGTGACACCACCGGCACATCGGACCTGCTGGTTCAGGCAAACGCCACGGCCCCGTTTGCTGCCGGCGTGACGGTCGATAATTCCGGCAACCGCTTCACCGGCCGTACGCGCCTGGGTGCCAACCTCAGTGTGATCGATCCGCTGCAGCACGGCGACGTGCTTACTGTTTCGGCATTGACCAGCGGCAGCGACATGAATTATGGCAGTTTGTCTTACGAAACACTGTTGAACGGACTTGGTACGCGCATCGGTGGCGCCTACTCCGCACTGCATTACACGCTCGGCGATACCCTCACGGCGCTCGACGGCCATGGCACTGCACAGGTGGCGAGTATCTGGATCAAGCACCCCTTCGTGCGCACGCGCGAAACGAATCTGTATGCGCAACTGCAATTCGACAACAAACGACTCGACGACCAGATCGGCGCCAGCAATATCGATACCAAGCGGCACCTCGACAACTGGACCTTGAGCGTCAACGGCGACTGGCGGACTGCCGCGCTGGGCGGCGGCGTGGGAACCTGGGGCATCAGTATCTTGGAAGGGAAGGTCGACTTCGGTAATGTGTCGGCCCAGGTATCTGACGCCGCCACGGCCAAAACACAGGGCAATTTCAGCAAATGGAATGCCAATATCGCCTACCTGCAAAACCTGTCGCAGAGCAACGCGCTGTTTGTCAGCTTGTCGGGCCAGTCTTCGAACGGCAATCTTGATGCCTCGGAAAAAATGACTGCCGGCGGGCCCAACTCGGTGCGCGCCTACGACGTCGGCGTATTGTCGGGCGACACCGGTGTTTTCGGTTCGGCTGAGTTACGCCACGACTTCGGCCAACTATGGGCCGGCGATTGGCAGGTGCTCGGTTTCATCGACAGCGAACATATTACCGTCAACAAGAGTCCGTGGCTTGCCGGCAACAACAATGCAAGCCTGAGCGGTGCCGGCGTTGGCCTGAACTGGTTCGGCACTGATCAATGGCATGCCAAGTTGTTCGTTGCCACACCGATAGGCGCGACACCGGAATTGGCCGGCAAGGAGAAATCGACCCGTGCCTGGGCGGAAATCGGCAAGAACTTCTAGAGGCATTGTTAATGCGGGCCATGCCTGCCGGCATTGCGCCGGCCGCCATGGGCCCCGCAGTCAGGGCCCCGCAGTCAGGGCTCCGCAGTCATGTGAGGCAATTCGGCTTGCAGCGTCACATGGTCGATGCCGTGGCGCGCCAGCAGCATCGCCTTGATGGCGCGCAAGACGGTCGGCCATTCCTGCAAATCGCGCACTTCCACGTGGCCGATCAGGGCAGGCTGGCCTGGCGTCATTTCCCACACGTGCAAATCATGGACCGACAACACGCCGGTAATTTTCTCCAGCTCTTCTCCAACCTGGAGGTAGTCAATGCTGTGCGGCACGCCTTCCATCAGGAAGTGATACGACTCGCGCAGCACGCCGCTGGTTGATTTCAACAGCAACAGCGAGACGAATATCGACAATATCGGATCGGCGCGCAGCCAGCCTGTGTAAAAGATGATAGCGCCGGCCAGCAGCGCAGCAACCGATCCCAGCAAATCGCCCATCACGTGCACCATGGCGGCCTTGGTGTTAACGCTCTTCTGGTCGTGCGACAAGACCCACGCCACCAGCACATTGACCAGCAGGCCAATGCCGCCGACCACAATCACCATGCCGCCTTGCACCGGCTCGGGTCGGGCAAGCCGCTGCACTGCCTCGAATGCAATCCAGCCAATCACTGCCAGCATCACCAGGCCGTTGACGAAGGCGGCCAAGGCTTCTGCCCGGCCGAAGCCGAAGGAATGCCTGGGCGACGGCGGCCGCTTGGCGATGATCTGCGCAGCCAGGGCCAGACCTAATGCGATGGCATCGGTTACCATATGGCCTGCGTCCGAAATCAGCGCCAGCGAATTCGACAGGAAGCCGGCGCCGACTTCGACGCCGGCAAAGCCCAGCGTGAGGGCCAGCGACCAGCCGAGCACTTTCTGGCTGCGGTTTTCAACCACGTGATGATGCTTGGCGTCGCCAGCCCGGTGGGCATGCAAATGATTGGTTGCTTCTGGGTTTGTCTTGGTCGGCATGCAGTACGCTGTAAAGGGCAGAAACGACAAGCGCGAGAGCGTCGTGCCGCCATTGGGAATAAATACCGAGTTTACCGGAAATCGTGCCTCTCCGAATTTAATTGCCATGCCAAAATTTGCCGCCAATCTGTCGATGATGTATAACGAGGTCGACTTCCTCGATCGCTTCGCCGCCGCCGCCGCAGACGGCTTCAAAGGCGTCGAATTTCTTTTTCCCTACAGCCACCTGGCTGGCGACATCCGCTCGCGCCTTGACCAGCATGGCCTGACGCAGGCCCTGTTCAATTGCCCGCCCGGCGACTGGGCTGGCGGCGAGCGCGGCATCGCCTGCCAGCCCGGCCGCGAAGACGAGTTCCGGCGCGGCATGGAGCGCGCGCTCGGCTATGCCCGCGTGCTCGGCAACAAATGCCTGCACGTGATGGCCGGCCTGGTGCAGCCGGGGCAGGACAGGGCGCATCTCGAAGTGGTATACCTGCAAAACCTCGCCTATGCGGCAGAATTGGCCGCCAGGGACGGCATCACCATCGTCATTGAACCGATCAACCAGCGCGACATGCCAGGTTATTTCCTCAGCCGGCAGGATGAAGCGCACAGCATTTGCCAACTGGTCGGCGCGGCCAACCTGAAGGTGTTATTCGATCTTTATCATTGCCAGATCGCCGAAGGCGACCTCGCGACCAAATTGAAGCAGTACTTGCCCGGCATCGCCCATATGCAGATTGCCGGCGTGCCGGGACGGCACGAACCGAACGTCGGCGAGATCAACTACCCCTACCTGTTCAGTTTGATGGACGATCTCGCTTATCAGGGCTGGGTCGGCTGCGAATATCGCCCCAAGGGTGACACATCGACCGGCCTTTCCTGGATCAACGCATGGCTGCTCAGCCAGCAGCACGAAGGGCGGTAAGGAGCCCGTGAGGGGCCTGCAAAGGGGGCGGTAATTCGTGCCTCGCTTGCGGTTATGCAAAATTTTTGCCGAGGGGCTAGCAAAGCGCAAAAAATGCCGTTATAATCTCGCTTCTTTAGGCGCGTAGCTCAGCTGGTTAGAGCACTACCTTGACATGGTAGGGGTCGTTGGTTCGAGTCCAATCGTGCCTACCAAGAATTCTCTTTGTTTTCAGTAACTTGGACGGATTTTTGGTTTATCCTGGAACATTCGGGGAAATTGTCCCCGAAGGCTTCCTCAAAAGCTTTCTCAAAAACGTTATCACCCCCAAACAGGATCGTTAAATCGCGCTCTGTGTGACTTGTTGCGCTCGCGTGCAATCAGTAGCCATTTTGCGCACTCCCGTATGGCGTCGCCAGAGCTTTCGAACTGGTGGTCTTGCCGTTTGCGCGCGTACACTCAATCCGTCGAATTTGATCCATATCAAGATTCCTTCCTCGCATCCCAAGCAATATATGTGCAATCAGACCGCACTGCCACGGTTGGCAGCTTGCATGTTCCGGAGGCGCATTGATGAAGCAAAAGTCAGGCACGGCATCACCCCCGCAGATTCCTGTGCCGCCTCACCCGCAGCATCGGCGGGAAAGCTTGCCGTCAGCCCAGCCCAAGCCGGTGGACGAAGATCCGCAGGTGGCCGATCGCGTGCAATTGATCCTCGACAATTTCAGCTACAAGCAAGCTGATCGCGACGTCAATTTCCTCAACACCGACGCGCTGCGCGGTGTGCGTCTGCAAATCGATTATCAGAAAGCCGAGCTTTTGCTCGAACAGCACAACATCAAGCACACGATCGTGGTCTTCGGCAGCACGCGCATAGCGGAGCCCGGTGCGGCGCGAGCGCGCGAACAAAAGGCGCGTGAACAACTCGCGCTGGAGCCGGGCAACGCCGAATTCCAGGACCGAGTTGCGATTGCCGAACGGATCACCGCGAAAAGTCATTTTTACGATATGGCGCGCGATTTCGCGCGAATGGTCGGGAAGGCCAGCCAGCGTCTGGCCGACGGCGAACTGGCAATCATGACTGGCGGCGGTCCGGGCCTGATGGAGGCCGCCAATCGCGGCGCGTGGGATGTAGGCAGCAAGTCTATCGGCTTGAACATCAGCCTGCCCCATGAGCAATTTCCCAATCCCTATATCACGCCGGGATTGTGCTTTCAGTTCCACTATTTTGCTCTGAGAAAACTGCACTTCCTGCTCCGCACGAAGGCACTTGTGGCCTTCCCCGGCGGCTATGGCACATTTGACGAATTGTTTGAAACCCTGACCCTGGTGCAGACGCGCAAGATCAAGCCGGTGCCGATTATCCTTGTCGGCAGGCAGTACTGGCAACGCGTATTCGATCTTGACTTCATGATCGAGGAAGGCGTGATCGACGCCGAGGATCGCGATCTGTTCTGGTACGCAGAAACGGCGCAAGAGATATGGGACGGCATTGTGGCCTGGCACGATCTCAATGGAGAACCGCTGCTGCCCGAGGCGGCATTGCGCGCCGACTCGGTCGACAACATATGAGTGCGGGAATGCGTGCACCAACGCGAACGATATTGCGAACGAACGCGCGAACGACAATGCGAACGACAGCGCGAACGACAATGCGAACGACAGCGCAACGACAACAAAGGCACTTGCGAGGACAACATGAAAATTTCTTTTCACGGGGCTGATCGCAGTGTGACCGGCTCCTGCCATCTGCTGGAATGCAACGGTCTTAAAATTTTGATCGATTGCGGGCTTTATCAGGGGGGACGCGAGAGCGAGGAAGAAAATGCCGAACCGTTCGGCTTCGAGCCGGCATCGATCGATTTCCTGTTGCTGACGCACGCGCATCTCGATCATTGCGGTCGCATACCTCTGTTATACAAACGTGGTTTTCGCGGCGAAATTGTCACGACTTCGGCGTCGCGCGAGTTGGCGCGGCTGGTTTTGTTGGATTCCGCGCACTTGCAGGAGGAAGAAGCCAAGTACCGCGCGCGCAAGGCGGCGCGCCACGGCAAGGAGCGTGAATTTGCCGGACCCCTGTACACCGTGGCGGACACGCTCAACTGTTTCGATGCCTTCGGACGCAAGGCGCAGTTCGACGTTCCGCTTCAGTTGGCACCGGGGGTAGGTGCGACCTTTTCCGATGCCGGGCATATTCTCGGCTCGGCCAGCATTTTGTTCGAACTGGAAGAAGCCGGAAAGCGCCGTCGCGTGCTGTTTTCCGGCGATATCGGCAGCCCGGGGCATCCACTGCTGCGTGCCGCCCGACCCGCTTCCGACTGCAACGTTGTCGTCATGGAGACCACCTATGGCGACCGTCTGCACAAGCCGCTTGAACCATCGGTGAAGGAACTGTATCAAGCCATCAATGACACCTTTCGCCGCGGCGGCAATGTGATCATTCCGACGTTTGCGCTCGAGCGCGCGCAGGAGTTGTTGTACTTTCTGCGTGTCGGCGCGGAAAGTAATGCCATTCCCGCCTCAACCCAGGTATTTCTCGATTCGCCCATGGCAATTTCGGCCACCGAAATTTTCGAACGCCACACCGATTGCTACGCGCCCGAAGCAGCCGCCATGTTCGAGCAGGGCAAGGACCCGTTTCATTTGAAGAATCTGCACTACGTGCACGACGCTTCCGATTCGATGGCCTTGAACCGCATCAGTGCGGGCGCGATCATCATGGCGGGCGCCGGCATGTGCACCGGCGGCAGGGTGCGTCACCACCTCAAACACAATCTCTGGCGCCGCGAGTGCAGTATTGTTTTTGTCGGTTTTGCGGCAAAGGGCACGCTGGCGCGGCAAATCATCGACGGAGCGAGAGAGGTCAAGATATTCGGCGAAGACATTCCGGTGCACGCGACGATCTGCACCATCAACGGATTTTCGGCGCATGCCGATCAAAAGGAATTGCTCGATTGGCAAAGACGTTGCGGTAATCCGGACCGCACTTTCCTCGTGCATGGCGAGCAAGGCACCATGAAGAGCTTCGCCGCGCTGTTGAATGAACCGGCCGCCGTCACCATGCCCGATTTGAACGAAAGCTTTGAGATCTGATCAAACGGAACAGTCCCAAGGGCAACCGTTGTGATGTTGCCCGACGTAACCCAGGAAGGAAAACAGGTGGAATTCAAGGACTATTACCAGATTCTCGGTGTTGAGCGCGATGCAACGGCTGAGCAGATCAAGAAGGCCTTCCGCAAGCTTGCACGCAAGTATCACCCTGACGTCTCGAAAGAGCCGAATGCGGAAGCACGCATGAAGGAAATCAACGAGGCCAATGCCGTACTGTCCGATCCGGAAAAGCGTGCCGCCTACGACAACCTTGGCAATGCGGGCAGCGACGGGCGGGATTTCCATCCACCTCCTGGTTGGGACGCCGGGTTCGAGTTTTCCGATCATGGACAGGGCGGTGCACATTCTGCGGAATTCAGCGACTTCTTTTCCGAACTGTTCGGAAGAACCATGCGACAAGAAGGGCGCCATCGCGGACCGCCGGCCCGCGGGCGCGGCGAAGATCACCACGCCAAGGTCATGCTCGATCTCGAGGACAGCTATCGCGGCGCAAGCCGCATGTTATCCCTGCGTATGCCCCGTCTCGATAGCGAAGGCCATATGGTGCTGGCCGAACACACTCTGGAAGTGCGCATACCGGTCGGCGTTCACGATGGTCAATTGATCCGCTTGTCGGGGCAGGGCGGCCCGAGCGTGCATGGCGGCGAAGCCGGCGACCTTTATCTGGAAGTCCATTTCAAGCCACATCCGCGTTTTCGTGTCGAGGGACGCGAGGTCTACGCCAGTTTGCCGGTTGCGCCGTGGGAAGCGGCCCTGGGTGCAGACGTCAATGCGCCGCTTCCGAACAGCACGGTGCAGGTGCACATTCCGGCAGGCTCGCAGACCGGGCGCAAGCTGCGTCTCAAAGGACAGGGCATACCCGGCACGCCGCCCGGCGACCTGTACCTGTTGCTTGAGGTTGTATTGCCGCCGGCCACGAGCACCAAGGCGCGCGAGCTTTATGAGGAAATGGCACGCGAGATGGCCTTCAACCCGAGAGGAGTGTAAGACATGTCACAAGAAACCACGGCGGTCGTCGTTGATCAGGCGCGCCTTTCCATTGAAGAGCTGAGCGTGAGTTGCGCCGTCGGCGGGGACTGGGTAATTGAACATGTCCAAGCTGGCGTGCTGCTCAACGACTCTGTTGCAGGCGGCGACACTTGGACATTCTCTGGCCAGGATCTGCGCCGCGCGCGTCGTCTTCTTGAGCTGGAACGCACCTTCGATGCGGTTCCGGAACTGGCCGGCCTGGTGGTCGATTTGCTTGAAGAAAGGGAACGTCTGCGTGCGCGGCTCTTGCGTGCCGGATTGACGCCGGATTGATCTCGGATTAATCCCGGATTGATGGAGGCCGCCTTTTTCGACAGCATTGCCACCGGAGCCGGCGTCGAATCCGGGAATAATTTCGAGATGCAACAATCGCGTATCGCATTCGCGATGCGCGCCTAACCCGTTGAATCCATTCAATTTTTCTTGCTCTCTCGTGACTTGGAGATAGCGCAATGGCAGGCGGGACATACTGTTCGCAGCGCTGATAAACTCGCTCCGAGCCTTGTAAGTCGGTTAATATTTCATTTCGAGGCAAAAGAGCGTTGGATGCTGTCAAGCGTCACGTTTTTTCACGTTCAAACTGGACATTCATTTCCATGCCGATGCAACTGCCCGACCTTGTCGAGGTGCGCCAGCTTAACTGGCTACTGAACTCTGCAGCCGATGCGATGCTTATCGCAGATCAGCAAGGGCAGATAGCGCTTGTCAATCCAGCCGCACTCGCATTGTTCGGCTACGCAAGCGATGAATTGCTCGGCAAGCCGATCGAGATGTTATTGCCTCGGCGCGTTCAGCAGGCGCATGTGTCGATGCGTAATGAATTCATCGCCCGCCCGGGACCTCGGGCCATGGGGACCGCGCGCGAGCTGTTTGGCCTGCATCGCGATGGAAACGAATTTCCGGTTGACGTGAGCCTGTCGCCGATCAAGAGCGTTCAGGGCGAAACTTTCGTCATGGCGACGATTCACGACATCACGATCCGCAAGCGCGGCGAAAGCGCGCTCCAGGAGAGCGAGGCGCGCATGCGCGCCGTGGTCGATACGGCGGTCGATGCGATCATCACGATAGACGAAGTCGGTTTGATTGAGCGCTTCAACCCGGCGGCGGAGCGGTTGTTTGGCTATGTGGAGGGCGAGGTGGCGGGGAAGAACATCTCGATGCTCATGCCGTCGCCCTATCGTGAACTGCATGATGGGTTCCTGTCGCGCTATCGCGATACGGGTGAAAAGAGAATCATCGGCATCGGCCGCGAAGTGGTCGGATTGCGCAAGGACGGTTCCGTTTTTCCGATGGACCTGTCGGTCGCGGAGATGCGCTTCGGCGAGCGCCGCATGTTCACAGGTATCGTACGCGACATCACCGAACGCAAGGCGGCGGAAGAGCAAAATCGGCAATTGATGCAGGAAATATCCAGTGCCAATGAAGAACTGTCGAGTTTTGCTTATGTCGTGTCGCACGATCTCAAGGCGCCGTTGCGCGCCATCGGCTCGCTGGCGGACTGGTTGTCGACCGACTATGCCGACAAATTCGACGATGAAGGCAAGGAGCACATGCGTTTGCTGATCAACCGCGTGCATCGTATGGGCGGGCTGATCGACGGCATCCTGCAATATTCAAGAGTCGGCCGCGTCAGGGAGGCGCTCATCGATGTCGATCTCAACCAAAAGGTTCGCGAGGTCATCGACATGCTCGCACCGCCGGCCAACATCGTGATCACAATTGAGAACGTCTTGCCGACAATTCATATCGAACCGACGCGCATTGAACAGGTATTTCAGAATCTGCTGTCGAATGCCGTCAAGTACATGGACAAACCGGAAGGACGGATCGGCATTGCCTGCGTCGACCAGGGTAAGTCCTGGTGTTTCAGTGTCAGCGACAACGGACCGGGAATCGAACAACGGCACTTCGAGCGGATCTTTCAGTTGTTCCAGACGCTTGCGCCGCGCGACAGAATCGAGAGCACCGGCGTCGGCCTTTCGTTGATCAAGAAAATTGTCGAGATGTATGGGGGTAAAATCGAGGTTGAATCAGTTCTCGGGCAAGGCAGCACATTCAGTTTTACCTTGCCCAAGGCAAGAGAAGATAAAAGAAAAAGGAGCATCCAAGAATGAAAATTTCGAGCAAGCCTCTGCTTGTCATTGAGGACGACCAGGTGGATGTCATGACGATTCGCCGCGCGCTCAAGGAAATCAAGGTGGCCAACCCAGTCGTGCACCGTGAAAACGGCGAGGAGGGACTCGCCTATCTGCGCGATGCGAGCCTTGAGTCGCCGTGTATCATCCTGCTCGATTTGAATATGCCGGTCATGAACGGCATCGAATTCCTGCAGGCAGTCAAGCAGGACGACCAGCTGCGGAGATTTCCTGTCATTGTCCTGACAACCTCGGAAGAACAGCAGGACAAGCTCAACAGTTTCAATCTCGGCGTGGCCGGGTACATCGCGAAGCCGGTTGACTACCGCCAATTTGTCGAAGTGATGCGTTCCATCGACCTTTACTGGACCGTCAGCGAGTTGCCATAAGGATGCCGGTGCCAGACAAATCCGTGATGAGGCAAAAAATTCGCGTATTGATCGTCGAAGACGATCTGGTTGATCGCATGGCGTGCCGGCGCGCCTTTCAAAAGTTTTCCGAGGCCGACTTCGACCTGATCGAAGCGTCAAACGGCCTAGACGGCATGGTGTCGATCAGGGAGCAGGTGCCTGATTGCGTATTGCTCGACTTTCATTTGCCAGACCTGAACGGCCTGGAATTCCTCGCCGAACTGGCCGGCGAGACCGGGCGAGTGCCGGTGCCTGTGATGCTTCTGACCGGCCTTGATAGCGCCGAAACTGCGACCGCCGCCCTCAAGCGCGGCGCGCGCGATTATCTTGTCAAGGACGTGGACGGCAAGTATCTCGCTGCGCTGCCGGCGGCAATTTTGCGCATGTTGCGCGAGCAAGCGCTGGAGGAAGCAAAGCGGCAGGCCGAAGCAAAATTCCGTTCATTGGTGGAACAGATCGACGCCATAACCTACATGGTTTCGCTCGATGGCGATAAACAATTATTGTATGTCAGTCCGCAGATTGCCATGATCGGATTTTCGCCGCAAGAATGGATGAGCGAGCCGGACATGCTTGCTTCCCGTATCCATCCCGACGACAGGGCAATGGCGCTTGATGCCATCGAAACCAGCCTCGCCACAGGCAGGCCTTTGCGTCAAGAGTATCGCCTGCAAACGCGAAGTGGCGACGTCATCTGGGTGCGTGACCAGGCCAAGACCGTGGTCGACGAATCCGGGCGCAAGCTATTTCTGCAGGGATTGTTGATCGATATAACGCGTAGCAAGCTCGATGAGCAATCGCTACGCAATTCGCGCGAGGAGTTGCGCCAATTGGGCGGCCACCTGGAACGGCTGAAAGAAGCGGAGCGCAAGCGTATTGCGCAAGAAATCCACGATGAACTCGGCGGATTGCTGACAGGCATCAAGGCCTATGTGTCTGTCTATCTCGATCGGATTGCGCGGGCGGGCGGCGTGCGCGACAAGCTGCTTGTCGACGCCTTGGCGTTGGCTGACACCGGCTTTCAGGCGGTGCGACGGGTTATTACCGACTTGCGTCCCAGTGTGCTCGACCAGCTTGGCGTATGGGCCGCGCTGGAATGGTACGCCGGGCAAATCGAAGCACGCTCCGGCCTGCAATGTTCGTGTACGATCAGTGCGAACGCAGCGGCGGTCTCTCCCGGCCCGGAACATAGCACGATGCTGTTTCGCATCGTGCAGGAAGCACTGACCAATGCGGCCCGCCATTCCCAGGCAAAAAAGATCTCGGTTTTCGCAGAGATTGCCGATACCCATCTTGTGATCGAAGTACGTGATGATGGCAAGGGTATGCAGAACGATAATCAGGGTGGAGGGGAGTCGTGGGGCCTGGTCGGCATGAACGAGCGCGCGCGCTATTTCGGCGGCGAACTGACGATTGACGGCAAGCCCGGCAAAGGAACGACCGTCATACTCAGGCTGCCGATGGAGAAAATCAATGGCGAGTAATGTGGCCGGCAGCATGGCCGGCAGCACGGCCGGTAGTATGACCAATTCCAAGATTCGCGTTTTGCTGGTGGACGACCATGCGATCGTGCGAAATGGTGTGCGCTTGATGTTGAGCGAAGCGGACGACATCGCCGTCGAGGGCGAAGCCGATACGGCGCAAAGCGCGCTGCAATTGGTGCGCACCCGGGAGTTTGATGTCGCCTTGCTCGATATTGCGATGCCGGACAAGAACGGCCTTGATCTGCTCAAGCAGATTCGTTCGGAGAAACCGAAAATTGCCATTCTGGTGCTGAGCACCTACTCGGAAGAAATCTATGCGATGCGGGCCCTGAAGCTTGGCGCCGCCGGTTACCTGACCAAGGATACGCCCACATCGGCCCTGATCCAGGCGGTGCGCAAGGCGGCCTCCGGCGGCAAGCACGTGAGCCCGGCCATGATGGAAAAACTCGTCAGCGCGATCGGCGGTGGGGGCGCCAGTTCGCACGAAACCCTGTCGAACCGCGAACTCGAGGTCTTGAAACTGATTGCAGCCGGGGAAAGCCTGGTGAAAATTGCCGAGACCTTGCACTTGAGCCCGCACACTGTCACGACCTACCGCGCCCGCATACTGGAAAAAATGGCCTTGAGCAGCAACGCCGAGTTGACGCGCTACGCCGTTGAAAATGGCTTGCTGATTTAACGCGTCAACCCAATTAGTTCTTCCGCAGCAGGCGCGGCCGCATGCCAGGGCCCCATTCCCCAGACCAGACGCGCCTTCATCAGTGATACAGATCGGCCTTCACGAAATACTTGCGCGCGTGGGCCAGGAGTTGTGCCTCGCTCGGGTGATCGGACGCTTCAACACCGACGACTTTGCTCGCGACGCTAGGCAGATGCTCGGACAGATATTTGAAGAACATTGTCTTTTCCAGGCCTGGGCCGACAACCAATATCTTTTCCGCTGCGTTGACCGATGTCGCCACATCATGGAAGAAACGCTTGTCTTCGGCAGTGTGCCCGGAACCCGGCGAGCCGGATTTCGTGTGCAGATGCGACGCGTGCGCATGGGCCTTGATTTGAAGATTCTCGTGCGTTTCGGCGTTGAAATATATGGCGAGTGCCTGAGCGTGGTCGATCCAGATTACGGCGTGATTGGCTGACATTTTTGTCCTTCAGGGAAGTAGAAATTGATAGCGCAGCTTAACCCCGTCCCGGCCGCACGAGGTTGATCCATATCAAGGCAATGCCAGCCCTGCCGCACCACAATATCGCCGTGTAGCCGGTAACGCCGCATGACGCCCGCTCGGGCAAACATCCGGGTCTTGTAGGGGAACCCCTACAAGAAAGTGTCCGGGTTTCCGGTACGACATTCAAAGGAGATCACCGACTGCGCAAACACCCGGCGTCAACGACACTGTATCCATGCTGAGGAGACGTAAAAACAGCCTCGCAATCCGCATTTCAAGGACACGCATGGAGGACAAGATGTTGCAGACGAACCAGCTTAAAGAAGTTTCCCATCCGCAATTCAGGGGCGCATATGTTGCTTCGGATTGCAAAAGCCGCTGCGGCACATGCAGTTTGCACCAGCTTTGCCTGCCGATGGGTCTGGGCGAGTCCGACATGAACCGCCTCGACGGCATCATGACAAAGCGCAGAGTACCGCGTGGTTCCGTTCTATTTCGCATGGGCGATGCCTTTACCAGCCTTTACGCGATCCGCTTCGGTCATTTCAAGACGCATCAATTGAGCGCCGATGGTGTCGAACAGGTGACCGGCTTCCAGATGTCCGGCGAACTGCTCGGCATGGATGCCATCAGCACCGACCGGCACAATTGCTACGCTGTCGCGCTGGAAGATAGCGAAGTGTGCGAGATCCCGTTTGAAAAGCTCGAGCAGCTCTTCGCAGAAATGCCCATCTTGCTGCGCCATTTTCATCGCACCATGAGCCAGGAAATTACACGCGACCAGAGCGCCATGCTGTTGCTGGGAAATATGCTCGCCGAGCAACGTTTCGCAGCTTTCCTGGTGAATCTGGCGGCACGCTACAAGGCACGCAACTACTCGTCGACCAGTTTCCAACTGCGCATGTCCCGCGAAGACATCGGCAACTATCTTGGATTGACGATCGAAAGCGTCAGTCGGCTTCTCTCACGCTTCAAAAAGCAGGGCTGGCTCGATGTCGACAAGCGCGAAATTAATATTCTCGACCCGGTGATGCTCAAGGCCATGGCGGCCGGCATGGAAGGTTGCCATCCAATGTGACTCCCCCGGCTGCGGAGCGACATGCAAAATCACGAACGATGAATAATCAATGAATAAGCAATTCATAATCAATGAATAAGCAATTCATAATCAATGACTAAACGGGATCGATCGAAGTGACAAGACAATCAAAGTGCTATCTCATCGGCGGCGGCATCGGCAACCTCGCTGCCGCCGCGTTCATGATACGTGATGCCGCCGTGTCGGGCGAAAACATCGTCATCCTTGAAGGCGCGCCAATCGCAGGCGGGAGCCTTGATGCAGGCGGCAATGCCGACACAGGCTACTCAATGCGCGGTGGCCGCATGCTCACGACCGACAACTATGAATGTACCTGGGATTTGTTCAAGTCGATACCGTCGATTGTCCATCCCGACAAGACGGTGTTTGAGGAAACGCTCGATTTCAATGAAATACACAAGTCGCATTCGCAGGCGCGCCTGGTCGACCGACGTCGCGCCAAGGTATCGGTCGAGTCCATGGGCTTTACCATGGCTGATCGTCTGGAGTTGTTGGCGCTGAGCGAGGCAAGCGAAGAGAAGCTTGATGGCACGCGCATCACGGACTGGCTCTCGCCGGTTTTTTTCGATACGGAATTTTGGTATATGTGGGCCACGACCTTTGCCTTCCAGCCATGGCACAGCGCAGTCGAGTTCAAACGCTATCTGCATCGCTTCATGCTCGAATTTCCGCGCATCGAAACCTTGGGCGGCGTCAAACGAACCGTGTACAACCAATATGATTCAATGGTCGTGCCGCTGCAAACCTGGTTGAAGGGGCAGGGTGTGCAATTTCGCTTCGGCTGCGAAGTCACCGACATCGATCACAGGATTGAGAACGGCAAATTTACGGTGACAGCCATTCATGCCACCTCGAACCGGGTAGAGCAAACTATTGCAGTGAACGACGGCGATGTCGTATTTCTGCAAAATGGCTCCATGACGGACGCATCCACAATGGGCGGCATGCACAGCGCGCCAGAGAAGACCGATAAGCAGACCGGTAAGCCGGCCGGCAAAAACTGGGCGCTTTGGGAAAAGCTTGCCGAGCGCCAGGCCGGCTTCGGCAAGCCGGCGGTATTCAATAGCTCGGTTGCCGAATCTAACTGGCAATCGTTCACGGTCACGCTGAAAGACCCGGCATTCTTCGACAAAATGTTGGCCTTCAGCGGCAATGAGCCGGGAACGGGCGGATTGGTCACATTCAAGGACTCCAATTGGTTGATGTCCATCGTCCTCGCTCATCAACCGCATTTCGCCGACCAGCCGGGCGATGTGCAGGTGTTCTGGGGTTATGCCCTGTTCCCGGACCGGATAGGCGATTACGTTGCCAAGGCCATGAGCGATTGCAGCGGCGAGGAAATTCTCAAAGAACTATGCGGCCATTTGCGTTTTGATGCGGAGGTATTCAGCAAGGCGATCTGCATCCCTTGCCGCATGCCCTACATCACCAGCATGTTCATGGCCCGCACGCTTACGGATCGCCCGTTGCCGGTGCCGCGTGAATCGAAGAACCTGGCATTTGTCAGCCAGTTTGTCGAAATTCCCGACGACGTCGTCTTCACCGTTGAGTATTCGGTACGCGCGGCCCAAATGGCCGTCTATGAATTGTTTGGCGTGCAACGCAAGGTACCGCAGATCAATCGCTTCGACAAGTCGATCAAGACGCAATTGGAAGTGCTGGCAAAGGCATTCAAATGAGAAGCGCCGGGAATGCGAGAGGGAGCGTTGATCGATGAATAGTCAGGCATGTGCAAGGTCTATGCCGAAGTCTGACCGCTGGAATTGGGGGATAGATTGAAGCCGCTGATGTTTACCGCTTCCGAGACCGGCGATTTCGGCCGTGGCCTCGTCGAAGCCGCCGCGTGCGATGTCGGTGTCCTGATCCTGCACGAGTATCCCGACGGCGAGCAGTGCCCGCGCTTTGCCACGTCTGTCGACGGGCGCGATGTCATTTTCGTGTGGGCGCTCGACCGCCCCGATTGCCGTATGCTCAGTCTCTATCTCGTCGCGCGCGTTGCGCGCGAACTGGGTGCGCGCAGTATCGGTTTTATCATTCCCTACCTTCCCTACATCAGGCGGGACGTTCATGCCCATGCGGGCGAGGGCGAGACTTCCAGACATGTGGCGCAATTGCTGTCAGGTTGCTGCAACTGGATCATCACCGTCGATCCACCGTTGAAACCGTTTCAGAATCTTGCCGACATCTACAATGTGCCGGTCAGGACCGTGCATTCTGCGCCAGCCATTGCCGGCTGGATCAACGCGAATGTTTCGCAGCCTGTGATATTCGGCGCCGGGCTGGAAAGTGAACCTTGGATCGCGGAAATTGCTGCCGCGGCAGATTGTCCCTACCTCGCACTGCCCAATACACGCAGCGAAGACCTCGAGATCAATGTATCGATTCCCGACGCGCCTTTCTGGGTCGGTATGACCCCGGTCCTGGTTGACGGCGTGGTGTCGACTGCTCGCACCATGATTGCCGCCGTCATTCAAATCGAGATTGCAGGCATGGCGCCGCCGGTCTGTATTGCCGTGCATCCCCTGTTTGCCGGCGATGGTTACGCGGCGCTGCAGAGTTCAAGGGTGGAGCGGATAGTCAGTTGCAACACGATTGTCCATTCAAGCAATCGAATCAATTTGGCGCGTGCCGTGCTTGCCGCGATGGCGGAGATGACTGTATAGGCACGACTTCGCCGGAGGGGGCGTCAGGGTGAATTCTGTCGCCGATTTTTGTCCGTAATTCATGGCTGCCGGGCAAATCCGCACCAGGTTCATATTTCTTTACACAGAATGTATCGATGAAATTTCCAAATTTGAGAATCAGAAGAAAATCTGTTCTGCCGTTGGTTCAAGGCGGAATGGGTGTGGGTATCTCCGCGCACAGATTGGCCGGAAGCGTTGCGGCAGCCGGTGCGGTCGGTACGATTTCCAGCGTGGACTTGCGGCGCCACCATCCCGACTTGATGGAGCAAACCGGAAAATCGCGCGACAAGGAATTGATCAATGCGGTCAACCTGCAGGCGCTCGACCGTGAGATCAAAGCGGCGCTGTCGCTTGCCGCAGGTTGCGGCCTGATTGCAGTCAACGTCATGCGCGCGGTTGCCGACTATGCCGCTTACGTGCGCCAGTCTTGCGAAAGCGGCGCCGCAGCCATCGTCGTCGGTGCCGGCCTGCCGCTCGATTTGCCCGATCTCGCAGCTGACTTTCCCGATGTCGCATTAATTCCCATTCTCTCCGATGCGCGCGGCATTGCGCTGGTCCTGAAAAAGTGGATGCGCAAAAACCGACTGCCTGACGCCATCGTGATCGAAAATCCGCGCTTTGCCGCCGGCCATCTTGGCGCTGCGCATATGAGCGAAGTCAACGATCCGCGTTTCGCATTCCCGGCGGTTTTGGAAGGAACGTTTGACGTGTTCAGGCAGTTGGGAATCGAGCGCGAAAAAATACCGCTGATTGCCGCCGGTGGCATCCATACGCATGAACAGGTAGCGGAGCTTTTCGGTCTGGGCGCCAATGCAGTGCAACTGGGTACGCCGTTTGCCGTCACGGAGGAGGGCGACGCCCATCCGTCATTCAAGAAAGTGCTGGCCGAGGCCCGGCCGGAAGACATTGTGACCTTCATGAGCGTCGCCGGCTTGCCGGCGCGCGCGGTGCTTACGCCGTGGCTCGAACGCTACCTCGAAAAAGAAGAGAAATTGCAGGGCAAAGCCGGCCCCAAGGAATGCACCGTGGGCTTTGACTGTCTGGCGCAATGCGGCCTGCGCGACGGCATCGCCAAGGCCGGCCAGTTCTGCATCGATACCCAATTGGCTTTCGCGCTGAAGGGCGACCTCAAGCGCGGGCTTTTTTTCCGCGGCTCGGAAAGCCTTCCATTCGGCAGCGCCATCAGGCCGGTGCGCGAATTAATCGACTATCTATTGACCGGCACACGCGCCGTGGCGGCGTAATTTTTTGTCGCGCGATAAACGTTGAGACGCGAACGGGACGCTTTTGCGTCCCGTTTTTCACATCCGGTTCAATGCGCCATCAGCACCGGCACCGTCATGGTGGTCAACACGGTCTTCGTCACGCCACCCAACAGCAGTTCGCGGAAACGTGTATGGCCATAGCCGCCCATGACGATCAGGTCGGCACCGATATCCGAGCATAGCGACAACAGCGAGTTGCCGACGTCAATGTTGGTCACCTGATTCAATACTTCAACCTTCACCTTGTGCCGGGCCAGGAACAGGGCGATGTCTGCGCCCGGTTGTTCCCCGTGCGCGTCGAAGCGCGCCGAAGGGTTGAAGACCGCAACCGTGACGCTCTTGGCACGCCGGAGCAGGGGCAGTGCTGTTGTGATGGCACGCGTTGCTTCCATGCTGCCGTCCCAGGCGATCAAGGCGCGCCGGCCCGTATGTTCGAAGCGCCCGGCATATGGCACCACCAATACAGGCCGCGCGCAATTGAGCATGAGATATTCCGGCAGATCGGAGACCAGCCGGGAGAATGTGTCTTCCGGATCGGTCTGGCTTACCACGACCAGATCGCTGTAGCGGGCCTGCAATACCAGACCGCCTTCAGGTTCGTCGTCCACCAGGCGCTTTTCGTAGGACAGCACGCCCATGCTCTTGGCAATTTTTTCGAACTCGACCAGCGCTTTGTTGGCCGATTCATACAATGCGTCGACCTGGGCGGCAATGATGGAGCCGGCGACGCCGAAGGCGCTCTCCTGATAGACGAAGCGAGATAATCCGCTCATGGCGGCGCCGACCAGATGGGCTTCTTCGGCGATGGCGATCTCCGCAGCAATTTTTATGCGGGCGGCGGCGTGAGGCGATTGGTCAACATGAACGAGTATGGTCTTGTACGACATGATAGCTCCCGGTAAGTGATGAACATTGAAGCCTGCAGAGACCGAGTCCGGTTTCGAGTGCAAATCCCGATGCAATGTCAATGTTCGACGTCAATACGATTTCGAATTCCAGCATGGGGCAAATCAACTGGCCGGTATGAAAAGAAATGAACCCGCCGGACTACCCGTAAATCTAGTCTGCGCCTTGCAGCCTGCGTCTATTTTGATCTACATCAATCCGCGTAGAGACTCTTGTTCTTAGTATCCAATACAGCAGAAATGAACGAACATCGCAGTTTAAAATAATCCGCAGCAGCAACCTTCAGCCAACAATGCGGCATCTTCCGGAAACGGATGTCTGCCGCCTGCGCAAAAACACTTGCATTGCCAATCTGATCGGGCCAATCATGAGCATCAGGAATTTGAAGTATTTCTTTGAAGCGCGCTCCGTCGCCATCATCGGCGCCTCGGCCAGGCCGCATTCGGTGGGGGCCACCATCGTCGCCAACATCCAGCATGGCGGGTTTGCCGGGGAAATATTCTTCGTCAATCCGAAGCATGATTCGCTCGACGGGCGTCCGTGTTTTCGCAGCGTTGCCGATTTGCCGCATGCGCCCGACCTGGCGGTGATCTGTACCCCGCCGCAAACCATCCCTGCGATCATCGCCGAATTGGGCGTCAAGGGAACCAAGGCGGTCATTGTCATCACGGCCGGGTTGGGAGCGATCAAGGACGACGATGGCACCAGCATCAAGCAAGCCATGCTCGATGCTGCCAAGCCTCATCTGATGCGCATCATGGGTCCCAATTGCGTCGGTTTGCTGGTGCCCAATATCGGGCTGAACGCCAGTTTTGCCCATACGGACGCACTTTCCGGGCAACTTGCTTTCGTGTCGCAATCCGGCGCACTGGTAACCGGCGTTCTCGATTGGGCCAAGTCGCGCGAAATCGGCTTTTCCAAATTCATTTCCCTGGGCGATAGTGCCGACGTCGATTTCGGCGACTTGCTCGACTACCTTGCCGGCGACCCGCATACGCGGGCGATCCTCTTGTATGTAGAAGATGTGCGGCATGCGCGTAAATTCATGTCGGCGGCGCGCGCGGCAGCGCGCAGCAAGCCGGTATTGGTCGTCAAGGCAGGACGCGCACCGGAAGGCGCGAAGGCGGCGGCATCCCACACCGGCGCGCTGGCCGGTGCAGACGACGTCTACGACGCAGCCATACGGCGCGCCGGCATGCTGCGCGTGCGGACCACCGAAGACCTGTTTAATGCGGTCGAAACACTGGCCAGCGCGCATACGCGGATACGCCGCGCCGATGAACTCGAGGAGAACCTGATTATCCTGACCAACGGCGGCGGCCCCGGCGTGATGGCGACCGATGCGCTGATCGAGGCAGGCGGCAAGCTCGCCGGCTTGAGCGAGGCGACCCTTGAGGCGTTGAATGCTCTGTTGCCATCGAACTGGTCGGGTAGCAATCCGGTCGATATCATCGGCGATGCAGTCGTCGAGCGTTACCTCGGCACGCTGGAAATACTGCTGCGCCAGCCCGCTTCCGACGCAATCCTGTTTCTTCATGCCCCTACCGCGATTGTGCCGAGCGCAGAGATTGCGGCCGCCGTAGCACCGGTGCTCAAGCACAGCGATCACAACGTATTTTCATGCTGGCTTGGCGGCAGTGCGGTCAAGGATGCGCGACGCATTTTTTCGCTCGCCGGCATTCCCGATTTCGATACACCGGAAGACGCCGTGCAGGGGTTTGCCCAAGTAATGCAATATCGGCGCAACCAGCGCCTGTTGATGCAGGTGCCGACGATGGAAAAGCTGGCGGCGCCGGACAAGGCGGCCGTCCGCGAAATTGTCGGCAGCGCAGCGCGCCAAGGACGTGCCGCGCTGTCGGAGCCGGAAGCGAAGGCGATACTTGCTGCATACGGTATACCGGTTTCGCAAACGCGTGTGGCAAACGGTGTCGAGCAGGTTGCAGAACAGGCGCGCGCGATTGGCTTTCCGGTTGCCATCAAAATATTGTCGCCCGATATTTCGCACAAATCCGACGTCGGCGGGGTGGTGCTCGACATCGAGACCGAGGCGGCAGCGACGGAAGCCGCGCGCGCAATGTGGCAGCGCATCGGCAAGCATTTGCCGGCGGCGCGCCTGGATGGTTTCTCGGTACAAACCATGGTGCGCAGGCCCGACGCGACCGAATTGATCGTCGGCGTAGCCACCGATCCCACCTTCGGCCCGGTGATCCTGTTCGGCCATGGTGGAACCAGCGTGGAAGTGGTCAATGATCACGCCATTGGCTTGCCGCCCTTGAACCAGGTATTGGCACGCGATATGGTGGCCCAGACCCGCATTGCAAAAGTCCTTGCCGGCTACCGTAACCGCGCGCCGGCCAACCTGGAAGAGATATACCGTACGCTCGTTCGGATATCACATCTGATAGCGGACACTCCAGAAATCGCCGAGCTCGACATCAACCCCTTGCTGGCCGATGCGCAAGGCGTGATTGCCCTTGACGCAAGAATCCGCCTCCATCCTGCCGACCGGACCGGCGCTGCGCCAAGCGGCGGCGTCAATCGTTTCGCCATACTGCCTTACCCGGATGAACTGGAGCAACACGTCCAATGGCAGGGCGCGCCCTTGCTGCTGCGGCCGATCATGCCGGAAGATGCGCAGGCGCACCTGGCGTTTTTCAAAATGCTCGATGCCGAGGATATCCGCAACCGCGCCTTTACCAGCTTGCACGAATTGCAACCTTCGCAAATCGCCCGCATGACGCAGATCGACTATGACCGTTCGATGGCATTTATTGCGACACGCACCGCAGCCGATGGCGTGCCGGAGACTCTGGGGGTGGCCCGGGCGGTGGCCGACCCTGACAATGACCAGGCCGAATTCGCCATTATCGTGCGCTCCGACCTGAAGGGGCAGGGTCTTGGCACACTGTTGCTGGGTAAATTGATCGCTTACAGCCGACAACATGGCACGCGCGAAATGATCGGCGAGACCATGAAACACAATATTGGCCTGCTCGGCCTTGCCCAGCATCTGGGCTTTGAGGTGGCGCCGGCCCTGGACGACGAAACCGTCCAATTGCGCCTGCAATTGAATGACTGAAGTTTGCGCGGCGCTTTTTTGATCCAAATCAAGGAACCAATGCGACGCTCTGCCTACACTTCGTTTCAGGCTTTCTGATTTCGCGGAAAGCCATGATCGGAGAAAACCATGTCGGCAGTCCTTGCCCAAGCAATTGAATTCGATGCAGCCCTGATTCGAAAAATGAATCAATTGGGTCCACGGTACACGTCTTATCCCACTGCAGATCGATTTACCGACGGCTTTGGCTATCGCGAGTACCTGCAGGCAGTCGCCGCATTGCGCACCCGGGGTAGCCGCGCTGCGCTGTCCCTGTATGTCCACGTACCGTTTTGCGATACGGTTTGCTATTACTGCGCCTGCAACAAGATCGTCACCAAGAACCGGGAAAAAGCGGCCGTCTATCTCGGTTACCTGAAACGAGAAATCGAGATGCAGGGGCGCCTGTTCGAAGGCATGAACCATATCGAGCAACTGCATTTCGGCGGCGGAACGCCAACCTATCTCAGCGACGATCAAATGAGCGACCTCTTGCTGCATTTGCGCCGCTGGTTCCAATTCGCTCCCGATGAGGTCGGCGAATATTCAATTGAAATCGACCCGCGCACCGTGTCGGGCGAACGTATCCATAGCCTGCGTGCACAAGGTTTCAACCGACTCAGTCTCGGCGTGCAGGATTTCGATCCCGATGTGCAGAAGGCAGTCAACCGCATCCAGCCGGAAGCCGATACGCTGGCCGTCATGCAGGCCGCCCGCGATGCAGGCTTTCGATCAATCAGCATCGACTTGATCTACGGCCTGCCCAAGCAAAACCTGATGACGATGTCGCAGACATTGAGCAAAGTGATTGCGGCACGGCCGGATCGCATCTCCGCCTACAGCTACGCCCATCTGCCGCACCTGTTCAAGCCGCAGCGGCGCATAGCCGATCACGACATGCCCAGCGCGGAGACGAAGCTCGACCTGCTGCACCTTTGCATCAAACGCCTCACCGAGGCGGGTTACGTGTACATTGGCATGGATCACTTTTCCCTGCCGGACGACGACCTGGCCGTCGCCCAGCGCCAAGGGCGTCTGCATCGTAATTTTCAGGGCTACTCGACGCATGCGGACTGCGACCTGGTGGCATGCGGGGTCTCGGCAATCAGTTCTGTCGGCGGCACCTACAGCCAGAATGAAAAGACGCTCGACGCATACTACGAACGACTCGACGGCAATGCACTTCCCATCGCGCGCGGTCGTCAACTGACGATGGACGATACCTTGCGCCGCTTCATCATCCAGATGCTGATGTGTAACTTCGAATTGTCGATCGAATCGCTGGAGACCGCTTATCCCATCACGTTCACCAGCTATTTTGCGACCGAACTGGAGAAACTGAAGCTTCTGGCCAATGACGGCCTGCTGACCATCGACGCAGCATGGCTCAGCGTCACGCCGAAAGGACGGCTGTTGATTCGCAACATCTGCATGGCGTTCGACCGCTACCTCGGCGCACCGCAAGAACTGCGCTACTCCAAGACAATCTGAAATTGTCGGCCATGAACGCGTTCAGCCTGCTTCCGGTTTTCCTTGTCGGCCTGTTGGGCAGCGTGCATTGTGTCGGCATGTGCGGCGGCATCGTCGGCGCCCTGTCCATGGGATCGCCTGCGGCAAAGCGTTTTCCTGTACCCGTTGTGGCGCTGGCGCAAACAGGCGCGGTGAATGCGGCACAGTCAGTATCGTGGTTGCCTGCCCTGTTTCGCGTCGCATCCTACAATCTGGGAAGAATCGGCAGCTATGCCATAGCCGGCGCGCTGGCTGGCGGGCTGGCGCGCAGCATTGTCTTGTTTGCCGACATCGCCGGCCTGCAGCTTGCTGCCTACATCGTTGCCAACCTGATGCTCGTATTGCTCGGAACGTATCTGATGGGTTCCAGGTTCGGCCTTGTAAAGCTCGAACTGGCGGGGCGCGGCATATGGCGGCATGTGATGCCGTTGACCAGGAATCTGCTGCCGCTCGATAGCGCCTGGAAACTGGTGTTGGCCGGCGCTATATGGGGCTGGCTACCTTGCGGCATGGTGTATAGCATGCTATTTACCGCATTGTTGTCCGGTTCCGCCACGACGGGCGCGGCAGTCATGATTGCATTTGGACTGGGAACGCTGCCCACCTTGCTCGTGCTGGGAATGTTCGGTGCGACCTTGCGCCAATGGACGCAGCGCAAGGCAGTGCGTATTGCGTGCGGTGCGATTGTGCTCGCCTACGGCCTGGCCGGTTTTGTTCATGCCGCACACCCCTCGCAGGCAGTGCATGCAACCTGGCTTGATCGCCTTTGCATCAGCCCGGTCTCAGGAGTGACGCAATGAGCGGATTGGCACACCCGCTGTCGGAGGGCGCTACGTCGAATTTCACTGGCGCAGGCGCGCCGGCAGCACGCACACCATGCTTCCATTGCGGCCTCGACGTACCGGAACATAGCGATTGGCAAGTCACGATCGATAACGTGGCAAGACCGATGTGCTGCCCCGGCTGCATGGCGGTAGCCGCCAGCATCGTCGATTGCGGATTCGCCGATTACTATCGCACGCGGATCGGCTATTCGCTCACGGCAGATCAAGAAACGCTGCTGCCGCCGCAACTCGATCTGTACGACACGCCCGAGCCCTTGCCTGGAACGCAGACCGGCGCCGATTCGGCAAGCGCATGTGGTTTGTATTCGATCGAAGGCATGCACTGCGCCGCCTGCGTATGGCTGATCGAACGACGCCTGGCGCGTCTGCCAGGCGTGCAAGGCGTCGAGGTCAATGTCGCCAACGCCAGACTCTGGGTGCGCAGGAATCCGGCGCAATGCAAGGCAAGCGATGTGTTGAAGGCGGTGCGCGAAATCGGCTACGCGGCCTATCCTTTCGATCCGGCGCGTCATGTGGAGCGACTTGAAACGGCGCGCAAGACTTTGTTTCGCCGGCTGTTTGTCGCCGGACTGTCCATGATGCAGGTCATGATGTATGCATTGCCCGTCTACCTTGCTACCGACGGCACTATGGATGCCGACATGGAAGGCCTCATGCGCTGGGCCAGCCTGTTGCTCACGCTTCCCGCCGTCCTGTATTCGGCGCAACCATTTTTTGCGGGGGCTTGGGCCAATGTCAGGAGCCGGATGCCTGGCATGGATGTGCCGGTTGCGATAGGCATTGCCGCCGCGTTCGGCGCAAGTGTCGTTGCCACTTTGCGCGGAAGCGGCGCAGTGTACTTCGATTCAACGACCATGTTCATCTTTCTCCTGCTGTGCAGCCGTTACCTGGAACTTGGCGCACGCCGCCGCGCGGCCGCCACACTGGACGATTTGCAGCATGCATTGCCTGCTTCGGCATGGAAGATGGATGGCTATCCGGCTGATCGGGCAACTGAACTCGTCGCCAGTGCGCAGCTGCGTCGCGGCGACATCATTTTCGTCAAACCCGGCGAGGCCATTGCTGCAGACGGCGTGATTCTGGAAGGAAGCACCTCGGTCGACCTTTCCCTTCTGACCGGAGAGAGCCGGCCGCAGCACGTGCAGCCCGGCGACAAGTTGCCGGGCGGCGCCATCAATTCAACGCAACCCGTCGTCTTGCGCGTGACCCAGGAGAGCGGTGCAAGCACGCTGTCTGTGCTGATGAAGCTCATAGAACGGGCCGGCGTCGGCAAGCCCGGCATTACTTATTGGGCCGACCGCGTGGCAGCCTGGTTCGTTGCCGCATTGCTGGTTGCCGCGATTATTGCCTTCGGCGCCTGGGAATGGATCGACCCAACGCGCGCCTGGCCGGTTGCCATCGCCATGCTGGTGGTTTCCTGCCCCTGCGCGCTGTCGCTTGCCATGCCGACCGCCCTGGCTGCTGCCACAGACCGGCTGCAGCGGCAGGGCGCGTTGATCGTGCAGCCCCATGTCCTCGAAACGCTGCATCGCGCAACACACGTGGTGTTCGACAAGACCGGCACACTGACGGCAGGTCAACTTCAGCTCAATCACATCGCGCTGTTCAATGGTTTCAACTCGGTGTCCGCCCTGCAGATCGCCGCCCGACTGGAAGCGGGAAGCCTGCATCCCCTGAGCAAAGCCTTGATCGACGCAGCCGAATTGGCCGGCAATCTGGCGGACGATACGGCGCAGGCGCTTGAGGTGCAGCATATCGCCGGCGCCGGTGTTCAGGGACAGTTCTCAGGGCAGTTATATCGGCTGGGCAGCGCCGCATATGTCGGGAAATGGAGCGGCGCAATGGCAGAGCTAGACCCGGCCCCCGAAGATGCGAATTCCGTCTATCTGGGCGATACGGGTCGCTGGCTGGCCCGTTTCGACTTGAGCGATACCGTGCGCGCCGACGCGCAAGCCGTGGTGGACTATTTCAAGGGCACGGGCAAGTCAGTTGTTCTCTTGAGCGGGGACCGTTCGGTCCTGGTCGCGAAGATTGCGGGTGAGCTGGGAATTGATGCGGCAAGTGGCGACATGATGCCGGACCAGAAACTTGCGTACGTACAGGAACTGCAGCGCCACGGTGCCATTGTTGCCATGGTGGGCGACGGTATCAACGATGCAGCCGTCCTGGGTGGCGCCGATGTTTCCTTTGCCATGGGCAACGGCACGGCGCTGGCGCAGACGCACGCCGATTGCGTGCTGCTCTCGGGCGGCTTGTCGTCCCTGCGCAATGCATCCGTCGTTGCGGGCAGGACGCAAGCCGTGATTCGGCAAAATCTTGCCTGGGCCACGCTGTATAACGCCGTCGCCATTCCGGCCGCAGCCTTCGGCTTGCTCAACCCCTGGATGTCGGCCGTCGGCATGTCGCTCAGTTCCGCACTGGTGGTGCTCAATGCCTTGCGCCTGCGTGGCGGGAACAGCGCGACAGCACGATTTGTGACACGGAAACGGCGCAATCCGGCCGGGCAGGGCGACGCATCAGTTGGCCAGTACGGCGCACTGCGCCATTCATATCCTCTCGGCCGGGCCGCAACGGAAAGCGGGAGCGATTGAGATGGAGGCATTGTATCTACTCGTTCCCCTAAGTATCGGCGTCGTATTCCTGGCTATCTGGGCCTTTTTTGCCATGTCCGACAGTGGACAATTTGACGATATGACCGGGCCGGCGGTGCGTCTATTGCTTGACGACGACAGTAGTGTTGCAAAAAAGGGAGACCAGGACGAGTAAGACGTCGGCATTGTCCTCTCGGAAAAATATTCTGCTTGTTTGCGATGGAGACGGCGTAATATCGTTATCGGAAGATTGATTGAGCGCAATTACAATATCTCATCGGGAACAAATCTTATGTTAGACCCAGCAATAGTCAAGAGAAGAGTGCTTCTCGTCGACGATGATCCGATCACCCTTGCAACCATCAGCCAGATTCTGAAAAAGGCCGGCTACGAAACGGCGCAGGCCAGTTCCGGCAAGGAGGCGCTGGAAATTGCCGTTGAATTCCATCCCGATCTTGCCTTGCTCGACGTGATGATGAGTGAAATGTCGGGGATTGAGCTCGCCAAGTGTCTGCAGGAAATGGACAAGATTCCTTTCATGTTCATCTCGGCGCATGCAGAAGTCGAAATCGTGAAGCAGGCAACGGAATATGGCGCGGTCGGCTACTTGCTCAAGCCGTTCGACGTTGCACAAGTCATCCCTGCATTCGAAGCCGCGCTAGGCCGCGCAGACGACATCCGTCGTTTGCGCAACAGCGAGGCAAACCTGACCGTGGCCCTCAATTCCGGACGCGAAACTTCGATGGCCGTGGGGCTGCTGATGGCAAAATACGGTGCCGACCGCAATACCGCCTTTGAAGTGCTGCGCGCCTATGCCCGCTCGAATCGATGCAAAATTAACGATGTTGCGGAGAATCTGCTCGCGGCGGAAGAGTTATCCAATAGTTTCAAGCGTTTGTTTGCGCGTCAGCCGGATAGTTACTGATCGTCGCGTTGCATCACCCGGCATTTGATTTTGCGGGGCATGTCGTTGTGCTTATTCGCCGCCTATCATGCTGCTTCATGAATGCACCACCACAGACGTCGGCCGGACACGCGATTCAAGCAAGCTTACCTACCCGTATCTCCGCCCTGGCCTGCATTTCGTCCTGACCAGCAAGCCATTGCGCAGCGGCCGCCATGGTCCGGTCCAATTTGCCGCCGGCAATGTGGAATAGTGAGTCGGCCAAGTCAATCATGCCGTTGTTGAGCGCTTTTTCTATCTCAAGCGTGGTTGCGGCAAAGTCCGTCGCCCCCAAGGCTCCCAGTGTGCCGCGCATCGCATGCAGTATCGCTGCCGATTCTTTAAAGCTGGCGGCGTGTAGCGCTTTACGGGCGGCCGTGAATTCTGCCGGAGAGGTTTGCACGACGTTGCGGATCAATCCGATGATTTTCTGTTGATATTCCGGGTCTTCTTCGCCCACAAGCAACAACGGCGCCGGGTCAAAGCAGAGCACCTCCCCGGCATTGCCAAGTGCCGATTTCTCAAACGCAGGGGTGGTATCCTTCGTTGGTTTTCCTTGCATGGGCAGGTGCCGCGCGATGGTGCCAAACATCTGGTCGACGTTGATCGGTTTCGAAATGAAATCGTTCATTCCCGACGCCTTGCAATGCGCCTGCTCGGTCGCCATGACGCCCGCCGTCATGGCGAGAATCGGCAACGTCAAGCCCAATTCCTCGCGAATTTTGACCGTCGCGCTGCAGCCGTCCATCATCGGCATCTGCACATCCATCAGGATCAAATCATAGTCGGCGTTTCTTTCGGCCATGCGCTCGACAGCCTGCAGGCCGTTTTCCACAGCGTCGACCATGGCACCAGCCTGTTCCAGCATGCTGCGCGCGACTATCTGATTGAGACGATTGTCTTCCACGAGCAAGATCCGTGCGCCGTCAATGCCACGGTTCAACTGGTGCAGGTAGGGCTCCGGTGCGCGCGCTCTCGGCATGCCCGAGTAGCCGATAGGGCTCTCGCGCAGGATGTCCATCAAGCTGGTTTTAGTGACCGGTTTGACCAGGACGGCATCGGCCCGACGCGGCACCTTGTCCCCCAGCATTTTGCCGCGGCCGAAGGCGCTGACCATGATGGCGACGTAGGGCAGATCGTCTTGCAACGCGTCGCGAAGAGATATCATCGTGGCGACCCCGTCCTCCTGCGGCATTTGCCAGTCGATCAATATCATGTCGTAAGGCCGGTCGAATCTGGACTTTTTCACAGCCAGGGCAATTCCTTCCGCACCGGATGTCGCTACATCGGCGTGCCAGTCTAACGCACGGATCGTCCTGGACAAATAATCGCGGCTGGTCGCGCTATCGTCAATCACGAGTATTTGCAATGGTTTCTCTCGTGGATGAACCGGCGCAGAATTCGGTGCAGTAGCAGGCGCGGCGACCTTCATCGGTATCGTCACCAAGAACTCGCTGCCCAAGCCGCTCTGGCTGCGCAATTGTATGTTTCCTCCCATCAGGTCGACCAGCCTCTTGCAGATGGCCAAGCCGAGACCTGTGCCGCCAAAACGCCTTGTTGTCGAAGAATCGGCCTGGGAAAACGCCGAAAAAACTTTCTCCTGCTGCGCCACATCCATGCCGATACCGGTATCGCTGATACGAAAACGCAAGTTGACCGTTTCTGCAGCGCCGCCGGCCCCGACATGTTCGAGATCAACCAGCACCGCGACCTCGCCGCGCTCGGTGAACTTGATCGCATTGCCGGCCAGGTTGATCAATACCTGCTGAAGCCTTAGCGCATCGCCAACCAGGTGCTGCGGCACGTCAGGCTCAATGCCGATCGCCAATTCCAGATCCTTCTCTCCCGCGTTGACGGTCATGATCGCCGCAAGGGCATTGAGCACTTCACCCAAGTCGAACGCTTCCTCGGTCAAGTCCATTTTCCCCGCCTCGATTTTGGAGAAATCGAGGATGTCGTTGAGAATGCTCAGCAACGAACGACCGGAGTCGCGAATCATGTCGAGGTAATTGCGTTGATCCGGCGTGAGCGGCGTGTTTTCCAGCAAGTGCGCCATGCCCAGCACGGCATTCATCGGCGTGCGGATCTCATGGCTCATGTTGGCCACGAATTCGCTTTTTGCGCGGCTGGCCGCCTCCGCCAGCTCTTTGGCCTTGATCAGCGACAACTGCAATTGGTTCTGAAGCGAGATATCGCTGGCGATGCCGAGGTATCCAGTGGGACAGCCGTCTGCATCGAGTATCGCCGTCAACACCAGGCGTACCGGCAGGAATGTACCGTCCTTGCGCCGGTATGTCCACTCGCGCACGTCCGCTTTGTCGATGCCGACATTGGCGGCAAACACCTCGAACTGCCTCACGCGCCGCCCCAGCTCATTCGATAGCGCTGCGCTCCGCGCCGCAAGTTCCTCGGGCAGATGAAAGAGAGCGGGCGTGGCAATGCCGACGATTTCGTCGGCGCGGTAGCCGAGCATGCGTTCGGCCCCTGGGCTGAAGACGCGTATCTTTCCCAGCATGTCGGTTGCGATGATGGAAAACTCGCTGGCGGCATCAATGATGCCCTCCAGTTGCATGCGGGCTACCGACTGATCCTGCTGCGCCGTCTTGAGCGACGTGATGTCGTTGACGAATGCATAGAACCCTTGAATTTCATCGCCGACCCGGTCCGGAAGGTAAGAAGCAAGCGTATGACGTACATTGCCGCTACGGTCCGTGATGGTGCGTTCGAATACCGGCGACTCGCCGCGCAGAACGGCTTCGATGTATGGCAAATTCAATGCATACCGCTCCTCACCTACCACGTCGCGAATGTGCATGTCGCGTAACTTTTCCGGGCTTGCGCCGAACCATTCGATATAGGCACGATTGGCGAAACGATTCCTTAAGTTGCGATCCCAATAACCGATCATCGCCGGCGTATGATCAATGATGGTATGCAGGTCTTGATGACTGCGCCGCAGCGCGTCTTCCGCACGCTCGCGCAATTTTTCCTTTATCAGGTTTTGATTGATTCCAGCCGCCATCAGCATGGGCGGAACGAAGGTCAGTAGCAAGGGCAGATAAATTTGCAGGATTTGGCCATGCAATTGGGACGCCGCCGCAAAATTGCCGGTTGCGATGGCGCCTCCAATAGCCACGACCGAAATGCAGACCAACACGGCAACACTTTCGAAATTGAGAAACACTGCCGAGATCGTCAGCGGCGCCATGATATAGACGAAAGGAAAGGGCAGATTGGCCAAGGTATAGGTGCCGACGCAAATTATTGTCAACGTCCACATTGCGGTCTTGCGCCATGCAATTGTCGCTGCCATGATCCTGAATCCGCGCTGCAAGCAAAGAAAGGCGACGGGCAATAAACCGACTGAAGCGATGGTTGAAGCCGCGTAGCGTGCAGACCAGATTTGCAGGAAATCCCCCGGGCCGGAGAGCCACGAAGTGGCGGCGCCGATGCTAGCGCCGGCTAGCGCCGGCAATACGGTTGCAGCAATGAGGAAGCGCAGGAAATTTTGCGGACCTTCCGCGAACACGCCGGCACAGTTTGTTTTGCGCAGTAGGATAGCCGCAAGCCACATTTCGATCACATTAGGCGGTAGAAATGCAAGGGAACGCAGGACCTTGTCACCAAGCGTCAAATGGGCCGCCACACCGGCCAGTGCTGCTGCGATGAGTATGACAGGCGTGAGGGATTTCCTTGAGCAGGCAAGAAACGCAACGCCCACGGCATTGGCGAACCACAATGTGGAGATATGGCCGGGTTGCCGCGCAAAAAAGGCGGCGCACAGGGCCAGGATGAAATAGCAAAATGCAAACCCAAGAATGCGCTGTGCAGTCTCAACCGGATTCATGTCCGGCTTTGCCATTATGGCCTCCCTTTCCTGAATCGGTCCGATTTTACGCCTAATGGGCTTGGCATCGTCAAACTACGGATTGCCTCATTTTCGATACGCTGCGGCCATTGAGTTGCACCTGAGGCAATTTCTTTTTTGTATTTCTCGCATTTGTTAAATAGTGCAAGTTATTATTTCTTCAGGGAATATTTCGCCTATACTAGCCCTTAGAAACTCCCTAAGCATTAAAGATTTTTGTTGCCAGACAACCCACGTTTGCTTGTTTGACAATTGTAACTTCGGCCTACTTCTCATAAGTGGTTCGCCATCATCTTCCCTTCGGCCAAAATTCCGCCGAGTACCAGTAAGAAACAGCAATCCTGTCGGCGTCGGTCGCACGGGCTGTGCGCTGCTGGATCCAACCAGCTTGCTTACCCATCGAATGCATCGACGCATTACATGTGGATTCGAACACCTCTCTGTTTGAATACACGGTCTCGCGTGTTAAGGATTGCGATCAGTTGACATCGGATCTCATGCCGTGGTGGCGAGGTATTCGAAGTCAGTTCATTTGTGCCGTCAAAAATAGTATTGGAATATCCATGAAATTCTCGAATCTGACCCTGGTGCAGCGCTTCCTGGGTTTACTCGTGATTGTCGTATTGGGCTTTGTCGCCTTTGGTGCATGCTCCTTCAAGGTTCTCGGTGATCTCAAAGTCAACGGGCCGGTGTATCAACGCATCGTACAAGGCAAGGACCTGATAGCGGACATTCTTCCGCCCCCGGAATACATCATCGAATCCTATCTGGTCACGCTTCAGATGATCGATGCGGCGCCAACCGAACGCAAAGCGTTGATCGACAACCTGAAGGTGCTCAAGAGCGATTACGATACGCGCCATATTTACTGGGCCAATGAGCATCTCGACACGGTGCTGAGCGAGCAATTACTGCAAAAGGCGGACCAGCCGGCGCAGGAATTCTACAAAATCGCGTTTGACCAATTCTTGCCGGCACTGGAAAAGGACGACAAAGCTGCCGTGACCTCTGCTTTGACAATCATGAAGGCGCGCTACGCCGAACACAGGAATGAAATCAACAAGCTCGTGGGCCTGGCCAATAAACGCAACGAATCCGACGAATCCGGCGCCAAAACGCAGATTACGTCCTCGACCTGGTTGATGGCAGGCATCCTGTTCGCGTCGGTCAGTTTGGCGGCTCTGTTCTTGATGCGTATCGCCGGCAAGCTCGTGCGCCAGCTTGGTGGCGAGCCGGCCTATGCGGCAGCCATTACCGCCCGGATTGCCGCCGGCGATTTGACAGGTGAGATCGATACCCACAAATCGACGGAAGACAGCCTGCTGATGGCGATGAAAAACATGCGCGACAGCTTGGCCAGGATCGTGACCGAGGTGCGCATTGGGACTGAAAACATTGCCACCGCGTCGGGCCAGATTTCTTCCGGCAACATGGAACTGTCGTCCCGCACTGAGGGACAGGCAAGCGCGCTGGAACAAACGGCGGCCTCGATGGAGGAACTGACCAGCACGGTCAAGCAAAACGCGGAAAATTCGTATGAGGCCAACCTGATGGCAAAATCGGCCTCCCAAATTGCAATCAAAGGTGGATCGGTTGTCGCGCAAGTGGTCGAGACCATGGGTTCGATCAATGAGTCGTCCAAGAAGATTGTCGACATAATCGGCGTCATCGACGGCATTGCCTTTCAGACCAATATTCTCGCCTTGAATGCTGCAGTAGAAGCCGCCAGGGCGGGCGAACAGGGGCGGGGGTTCGCCGTGGTAGCGTCGGAAGTGCGTAATCTCGCGCAGCGTTCGGCGGCGGCGGCCAAGGAGATCAAGACACTGATCGGCAATTCCGTCGAGAAAATTGACGTCGGGGCACAACTTGTGGACGAGGCAGGCAAAACCATGGACGAAGTTGTGGCGAGTGTCAGACGAGTCACGGACATCATCGGCGACATTACCAACGCCAGCAATGAGCAAACATCGGGCATTGCCCAAATCAATCAGGCCATCATGCACATGGACAGCGCAACCCAGCAAAATTCCGCCATGGTGGAAGAGGCGGCCTCGGCCGCGCGCAGCCTGCATGAGCAAGCCGACAGTCTTTCGCGCTTGGTGCGCGTCTTCAAATTGACGGAAAACGGCGCCGGATCGACCACTATTGAGCGACAGGGCAATTCAGTTGCGACGATATCGTCGACCGAAAGAACGACGTCCAGGAATCAACGGATGCTATTGCAAAAGGCTGTGGAGAAGCGGGAAAGACCAATACTCGGTGTTAGCGTTTGAGCAGGTTGAAGGCGGCTGCGCGAATTGCTTTGTCACCATGGGAACCGCAACGAAGGCATTAGCCGGCATCGTCCCGCGTTGTGTGAACAGAGCCCAAGGGTGCGTTTTTTTGAGCGTAATGGCATGACTGAGAACCGATGGTCGCGGCCGCTACCAGGCAAGTAATATTTCTTGATAGTTCACAGCATTTAACTTGCCTTGTGGAAAATAAAGCGTACAATTCCTGCTAGAGTTAACTCCAAGTGATTGCGCCGAGGCCCAACGTAACATGCCCTTGAGCGAATCTTGTGAGAGTCTTTGATCTGAGACCGCCCCCTCCCGCGATCTCACTGCAGTCCTCCGGCCCAATTCCGCCGACTTCACCCTAAAAAATACTCATTGCATTCCGTGTCGCATGTGCTTCGCATTTCGCATCGGTTATGCCATTTGCTTCGTGCCGCATTGCACATTGCGACGCAAGCTGAACCTACACTTTATAAGGATGGTCATGAGCAATACGGAAGATGTCACGGAAGTTGCAACTGGTATGCCGCGAATCGGCGGCCTTGAGTTTCTTGCTTTCACGCTGGGTGCGGAAGAATACGGCATCGACATCCAGAAAGTGCAAGAGCTGCGCGGCTATGACGCCGTCACACGCATCGCCAACGCGCCGCAATACATCAAGGGTGTGGTCAATCTGCGCGGCATTATCGTGCCGATTATCGACATGCGCATCAAGCTCAACCTCGGCGAGCCGACCTATGACCAATTCACCGTCGTCATCATCCTCAATCTCGGCAAGCGTGTCGTCGGCATGGTGGTCGACAGCGTGTCGGATGTCATTACCCTCACCAACGAGCAGATCAAGCCTGCGCCGGCCATGGGCTCGGCACTCGATTCGGACTACCTGATCGGCCTGGGAACAGTCGACGAACGCATGTTGATCCTGGTCGATATTGCCCGACTCATGTCCAATGACGACTTGGCCGTCGCAGAAAAAATCGCGGCCTGATCGGCCAACACACACAAACATAAAAATACCGGAACCCCAGATGAATATTACAAATATGAAAATTGGCACACGTCTTGCCTTGGTCTTCGGCGCGCTGATGCTGTTGCTTGCAATTGTTACTGCTGTTGGGGCAATGCGCCTGTCGGAATTGTATTCAACTGCAGACGATACGATCGACAACCTTTATCCGAAAGCTGCAGCCGCGCAGCGTCTGGCATTCCTCGCCATGGACCGCGGCCGCCTTGCGCGCAATATCATCCTCAACAAGGATCCTGCGGCCATGGCGACGAACAAGGCGACGTTTGATAAAGACAACGAGGAGGTCCAGAAACTGTTCGCTCAACTCGACAAGTCGATCAATGCAGTAAAGGGCCGCGAACTGTTCAATAACATTCAAACGACACGCGGCCCCTATGCGGCGTTTATCGACGAGGTAGTGGCGCATGCATTGAAAAATGAGGACTCCGAAGCCGTCAAGATGTTGTTTGGAGAAAATTACAAGACCCAGGCCACTTACCTTGCCGCTCTCTATGCATTAGTCGAATTTGAGGAAAAAAGAATGACGGAAGGCGGCGATCAAGCGCGCGCCACGTATCAAAGCGGATTGACGATCATGCTTGCGCTTGGTGGACTGGCGCTGGTATTCGGTGTCGCAATGTCCTGGCTCATCACGCGAAGCCTGCTCAAGCAGCTCGGTGGCGAACCAAACGATGCAGCCCGTGCCGCACGAAATATTGCCGAAGGCGATCTGACGGAAGAAGTGTTCACCAAGCCTGGTGATGATTTCAGCATGATGTTTGCCATGAAAACCATGCGCGACAACCTGGCTCGCATCGTCGGCGACGTGCGTGTCGGCACCGACACCATCGCCACCGCATCGGGTGAAATCGCCTCGGGCAATATGGATCTGTCCTCCCGCACCGAGCAACAGGCCTCGTCGCTCGAAGAAACGGCGTCCTCGATGGAAGAATTGACATCAACGGTCAAACAAAATGCCGACAATGCACGCCAGGCCAACCAATTGGCCGTTTCGGCTTCTGATGTTGCCGTCAAGGGCGGTGTGGTCGTCTCGCAGGTGGTCGACACCATGAATGCGATCAATGAGTCGGCAAAGAAGATCGTCGACATCATCGGCGTAATTGACGGCATTGCATTCCAGACCAATATCCTTGCCTTGAATGCCGCTGTGGAAGCAGCGCGGGCCGGTGAACAAGGCCGTGGTTTTGCTGTAGTCGCCTCGGAAGTACGCAATCTCGCGCAGCGTAGTGCTGCGGCGGCAAAGGAAATCAAGACGCTGATCGGCGATTCGGTGGACAAGGTCGATGCCGGTAGCAAGCTGGTAGATCAAGCCGGAGAAACGATGCAAGAAGTGGTATCGAGCGTCAAGCGCGTCAGCGATATCATCAGCGAAATTACGGCCGCCAGCGCCGAGCAGGAAGCCGGTATCAACCAGATCAATACGGCCATCACCGAGATGGACAACGTCACGCAGCAAAACGCTGCCCTGGTTGAGGAAGCGGCTGCGGCGGCCGGTTCGCTGCAGGACCAGGCCGAACATCTCGTCGACATTGTAAAAGTGTTCAAGATAGACCGCCGCGCTGCGCCACAATCAGCACGCGCGAACGTTACAGCAGTGAAAAAACAAATTGGCCTCGCACCTGTCGGGAAACTTTCCAGCGCGCCTCTTTCACCGGCGCGCAAACAGATTCCAAACAGGTCTGCGGTCAAAGCGGCCAACGGCGGCGATTGGGAAGAGTTCTGACGCGACCCATCGTATTCGAGGCTTGCTGCGTTTGTTTCTCGTTGACGCATTTGACGCGCAGGACTTCGAATCTACCTATTCCGCGAAGCATCACTTGGAAAAATTATGGCAATCATGATCGTCGACGACAACAGGACCAATCTGATGCTGTTGTCATCGCTGGCCGAGTCGGCTACGCAAATAGCCTGCAATTGTTTTGAAGATCCGGTCGAGGCCTTGTATGCCAGTGAAAAGTGCGCGCCCGATCTGGTCTTGGTGGACTATCGCATGCCCAATTTATCGGGCAACGATTTCATCCGCCTGTTTCGCCAGACCGCGGGCTGTGCCGACGTGCCTATCGTGATGGTCACAACGGAGAACGAGCGCGATGTGCGGCAGGAGGCCTTCACCATGGGTGCGACCGAGTTCTTGTCCAAACCCGTCGATGCCATCGAATTTCGCCTGCGCGTGCGCAATTTGCTGGCCTTGAGCCAGG
The DNA here is from genome assembly GCA_036561005.1 of Burkholderiaceae bacterium. Taxonomy (GTDB): domain Bacteria; phylum Pseudomonadota; class Gammaproteobacteria; order Burkholderiales; family Burkholderiaceae_D; genus PKWO01. The sequence continues at coordinate 108,215 of DATBQE010000140.1, forward strand.
CCCAGGCGCTGCTGACTGATCGCGCCAAATTATTGCAGCATGAGGTGGACAGGGCGACACTGGGAATTCTGCAGCGGGAACGCGAACTGGTTGTCCGGCTATCGAAGGCGGCTGAATTTCGCGATCCGGAAACGGGTGCGCATATCAACCGGATGGCGCATTATTCCAAGCTGATTGCATGCAAACTCGAGTTGCCGGAGACGTTTCAAAGGCTCTTGCTTGATGCCGCACCGATGCACGATGTGGGGAAGCTTGCCACGCCCGACAATATTTTGTTGAAACCGGGTCGCCTGGATGACGCCGAGATGGCGATCATGCGGCGCCACGCGGAAATCGGCGCGCAAATCCTGTCGGGCAGCGATTCCCCGCTGCTCCAATTGGCGGAAGAAATCGCAGCAACGCACCATGAAAAATTCGACGGCGGAGGCTATCCGAAGGGTTTGGCAGGGGAGGCGATTCCCCTGGCCGGCCGTATCGTGGCCGTCGCCGACGTGTTCGATGCACTCACGTCGGAGCGCCCATACAAGCGCGCATGGAGCTTGGACGACGCTAGGCAATTCTTGCGCGATCATACCGGGACACATTTTTGCCCGCTCTGCGCCAATGCATTTCTCGATGCATGGGACGAAGTCCTGATGATTCGATCCAATTTCCCCGATTAACCTGACCAACCTGCGCCCTGCAGCTGCGAATTTAACTTACTCAATGGAGACGCCATGAAAACGAACCAGGTGATTTTGAAATCAATGTCCGGCGCGGCGGCGGCGCTAGCGCCTTTGCGCGATATGGAACCCGATCTTTTGCTGGTATTCGGTGCCGTCTCATTTTTCAGCTCTCCGGAATTGTCGCAAAGCCTCAAGGACTTGTTTCCCAATGCAATCCTGTGCGGTTGCTCCACCGCCGGGGAAATTGCCGTCGACAGGGTCTACGACAACACCTGCGTCATTTCTGCCCTCAAGTTTGCGCGAACCCGCGTCGTCGGCGTATCGACTCGCATCGCCGGCATGGCCGATTCGACGGCGGCAGGCAGACGACTGGCCGAAGCCTTGCCGAAAGAGGATCTGGCAGCGGTCCTGCTCTATGGCACGGGTGTGGCCATCAATGGCAGCGCGTTGGTCTCCGGCCTGCAGTCGGGCTTGCCGCAAAGCGTCACGATTTCAGGCGGTTTGGCGGGCGATGCCGGTGCCTTCAGGCAAACCTGGACCCTTGGCGCCGAAGGCGCGACCGATGACCATGTCGTCGCGGTGGGCTTGTACGGCGCGAACGTGAAGTTGGGATATGGCAGCTACGGCGGCTGGGAGCCGTTCGGCCCGTCGCGCAAGGTCACGCGCTGCGTCGACAACGTGCTGTATGAACTCGATGGAGAGCGTGCACTCGACATTTACAAATCCTATCTCGGTAGCTACGCCAAGGATCTGCCCGGTTCCGGGTTGCTGTTCCCATTTGAAATGCTTTCCGCACAGCATGAGAAGAGCGGAATTCTTCGCACCATTCTGGGCGTCAACGAGCAGGACGGCTCGCTCACCCTGGCCGGCGATATCGATGCCGCCGGCTACCTTCGCCTGATGCATTCGAGCACTGAAAAACTGATTGAAGGAGCCGAGACCGCTGCCGGAAGTGTGGCCTCGTCGATTGCCTCCGATTCTGGCGATGGCCTGGCAATTCTGGTAAGCTGCATTGGCCGAAAACTGGTCATGGGCGATCGTGTCGATGAGGAAGTGGAAGCCGTTGCGGAATTGATGGGTCAACATACGCAGGTAACCGGCTTCTATTCGAACGGCGAGATCGGCAGGTCGGCGTTCCTTGGCGATTGTCGCCTGCACAACCAGACCATGACCATCACACGGATCAGCGAAAGCTAGCCATGCATCGCACGCTGGCGCGACAACTGCGCAGGAATTGCGGGATCGACGATCAGGAAAGTCTTGAGGCCCTGGTCAAGAGCGCCGCACAGTGGGGTGTGGGCGAAGAAATGCCCGGCGCCCTGCCTGCCGAACTGCGTACCTTCCTTGCCGGCCTGGGCGATTTCATCGCGCGTGTCGATAGCACCTACGAACAGTCCGACCGGGATCTGGATTTGCGTTCGCGCAGTCTCGATCTCAGTTCTGCGGAACTGAATCAGGCCAATGAAAGGATGCGTGCCGACATCCTGAGCCGCAACCGGGTACTCGAATCGCTGCGTGAGGCTGCGGCTGCATTGCTCAAACACAGCGAATCCGACCTGAAATTGCCGGCTGAGGAAGACCTCGAAGGTTTATCCAAGCTGCTTCCCGACCTCGTCAAACTGCAGGATGCCCGCCGTATCGAATTGCTCAATCAGCGCTTCGCCATGAACCAGCACGCCATCGTCAGCATCACAGACACGGGCGGCAGTATTTTGTACGTCAATGATAAATTCACCAAAATCAGCGGCTACTCGCGTGCCGAACTGATCGGCAGCAACCATAAAATCATCAATTCCGGGAATCATCCGAGGGAATTTTTCGAGCACATGTGGAACACCATCAGTGCCGGCTTGGTTTGGCACGGAGAAATCTGCAATCGCAACAAAGACGGCAACCTGTACTGGGTTGATGCGACGATTGTTCCTTTTCTCGATGAAGTCGGCGTGCCCTACCAATATATTGCCATTCGCACGGACATCACCAGCCGCAAGGAAATGGCCGAGCGCATCGCCGCCAGCGAAAAGGAATATCGCAACGTCGTCGACAACCTCAACGAGGTCGTGTTCCGCATCGATCGCGAAGGCAAGTGGACCTTCCTGAACCCGGCCTGGAGCGCCATTACCGGATTCGAGATCGAGCCGACGCTTGGCGAACCCTTTATCGAATACATCCATCCCAAAGATCGCACCGCAGTCTTGGCAGGTTTCCAGAAGATGGTGGCCGGCGTCAAGGCACTGACGCGGCATGAGGCGCGCTATCTTCACATCGCGGGCAGTTATCGCTGGATCGACGTGTTTGCCCGCCCCGAGTTCGACCAGAATGGACGCATCGTCGGCGTGACGGGCAGCCTTTCCGATATCACCGCCCGGCACGACGCCACGGCGCAAATTCAGGATAACCTCAATTTTGTCGATGCCTTGCTTGAATCGATCCCCTTGCCGATCTACCTCAAGGACCCGGACGGCCGCTACCTGCGTTTGAACAAAGCGTTCGGAAAGTTCTTTTCAATTAATGTCGACGACTACCTCGGTAAATCGGCGTTCGACCTCTTGACCTCGGAAAACGCGGAAGAACATCGGCGCATGGACCGTGTGCTGGTGCAAGATCGAATGCCGCAGAATTTCGAATCGACACTAATTATTAACGGCCACCAGACGCACACGATTTATAGCAAGGCTGCGTTGACCAAGCCGGACGGAAGCATCATTGGCCTGGTGGGAACGATCGTCGATATCTCCAGCCAGAAAGCGGCTGAACAGGCCTTGCTGCAGGCAAAGGACGCGGCCGAATCTGCCAATCGTTCCAAGAGCGAATTTCTGGCCAACATGAGCCATGAGATACGCACGCCGATGAACGGCATCATCGGCATGACCGATCTGGTCCTCAATTCTGAACTGGAAAGACATCAACGCGAATACCTGGAAGTTGTGAAATCTTCCGCCGATGCCTTGCTCGAAATCATTAATGATATTCTGGATTTCTCGAAGATCGAAGCCGGCAAGATGAAACTCGAATCGATCCCGTTCGATTTCACCAGGATGGTGCCCGATACGCTTCGCACGCTCACCCTGCGTGCCCAGCAGAGCGGGTTGGAACTTGCACTTGACCTCGATCCCGGCATACCGCGTCATTTGCTTGGCGACCCCGGTCGCTTTCGCCAAATTTTGACGAACCTTGTCGGCAATGCGGTCAAATTCACCAAGGCAGGTGAAATTGTCGTCAGTATCAAATTGCTGCGCCTGTGGGACGACAAGGTATCGCTGCAAATTAATGTGAAGGATACCGGTATCGGTATTCCGCCGGAAAAGCAGCACCTGATATTTGAAGCATTCGAACAGGAAGACGGCTCGACGACGCGGCGCTTCGGCGGTACCGGATTGGGACTGTCGATCACCAAGCGACTGGTTGGGCTGATGGAGGGCAAAATTTCCGTTTCCAGTGAAGTCGGCAAAGGCAGCGACTTTTGCGTGGCCGTTGCCATCGCTGTCGACAGATCGGCGGAAAACGTGGTGATCGATAATTCTCCCGCCAGACTTGCAGGTCGCACCGTGATGCTGATTGACGATAACCAGACCAGTTTGACGATCCTGAGCAAGATGTTCGAGCGCTGGCAGGTGCCGACGATTGTGCATCACACGGGCGATGCGGCACTCGACTATTGTCGTCAGGAGTCTGCCCCTGTCGATTGCATCATCATGGACTACAACATGCCCGGATTGAACGGCTTTGAAACCGCCCAGGCGCTCGCTGAAATTCCGCGCTATCGGAATGTGCCCATCATTATCCTCTCTTCAAGCGGCGTTCCAGGCGACGGGCAGAAATGCCGCGAATTGGGCATCCAGGGATTTCTTCTCAAGCCGGCCAGCCACGACGAAATCTACAATGCCGTATGCGGCGTCATTGATCGCGAACGAAGCAAGGCCGGCGAAACGTCTATGGTTACTCGGCATTCAATACGCGAATCTGCGCCGCCGCTATCCATCCTGCTGGCTGAGGACAATCGCCTTAATCAGCAGTTGGCGGTGGCGCTTCTGACCAAGTGGGGCCATTCGGTGAAAGTGGCAAACAACGGCGTGGAAGCCTTGGAAATGCATGAGGCTGAAGCCTTCGATCTGATCTTGATGGATTTGCAAATGCCGCTCATGGGCGGCTTCGAAGTCACGGCGAGAATCCGTGAGCGCGAACTGGGCAGCGGAAGAAGATCGACGATTATCGCCATGACCGCCAATGCGCTCGAAGGCGACCGCGAAAAATGTATCAGCCAAGGCATGGACGACTATCTGTCCAAACCCTTCAAGGCCAATCAGTTCCAGAGTATCTTGAAGAAATATTCCCACCCTGCAGTTGGCGATCTGCCGTCCGCGCAGCAAACCGAGGCCGGTTTACCATCGAGCAATGCGGCGCCCGCAAAAGCCGATCGAAGCGGATTCGACTACGAGAAGGCGCTCGCCGCCGCAGATGCCGAAATTGTCGCACTCATAGGCGGACATTTTGCTATTGACGGTGCGAAAATCCTGCGTGTGATGCATAGTGCCTGGCGCGATGCAGATTACGACACCTTACGTCGTGAAGCGCATACCCTTTCCGGCTTGCTCGGCAATTTCAGGGCACAGCCGGCGCAAGATGTCGCGACCGAAATCGACCATCGCCTGCGCGATGGGGATATGGACAAGGTTGCCGGACTTCTGGCCTGTCTGGAGGCTGAAATGGCCGATTTCATCCCTTGCCTCGCATCCCATGCGGCACGCATGATGCATTGACAGTTCACCTATCCGTCCGCCCGACATGGCACCGGGCGGGCGTAACTCGTTCGGGCAGGTTGTGTCTTTGTCTGTCGTTCTCCTTTTTCCCGCGATTTTAGCTCGCGCTTCGGGCTGTGCATACCTGCGCCGCCGGAGCCGTTGGCGAAAAGATCGACATTGAGCTTGGTCAATTTGATTTACATCAAGTCGCCGATTCACGTCTCGATTTACTCTCCCGATATCGTTGTCAGCCCGGGAGAGTATTTGTGGAAAATGAACTGAATTACAACTATAAGATCGTCAAGCAGTTCACGATCGCCACAGTCGTGTGGGGAATCGTCGGCATGCTCGTTGGCGTATTGATTGCGGCGCAGCTTGCCTGGCCGGCGCTCAATTTTGATATTCCATGGTTGACCTATGGTCGACTGCGACCGCTGCACACCAATGCGGTGATTTTTGCTTTTGGTATTTCCGGCTTGTTTGCCACATCCTACTACGTCGTACAGCGTACCTGCCAGGTACGACTGTTTTCCGACAAACTGGCGGCGTTCACGTTCTGGGGCTGGCAACTGGTGATCCTGTGTGCCGCGATCACGCTGCCGCTCGGCATTACCCGCGGCAAGGAATATGCCGAACTTGAATGGCCGATCACGATCCTGATCGCCCTGGTGTGGGTTTCGTACGCAATCGTATTCTTTGGCACCCTGATCAAGCGCAAGGTCAAGCACATCTACGTAGCGAACTGGTTTTTTGCTTCCTACATCATCGCTGTCACCATCTTGCATGTGGTCAATGGCGCCAGCATGCCGGCTTCGTTATGGAAGTCTTATTCTGCCTACGCCGGCGTGCAGGATGCAATGATTCAATGGTGGTACGGCCACAATGCGGTCGGCTTCATTCTCACCGCCGGTTACCTCGGCATGGTCTACTACTTCATTCCCAAGCAGGCGGAGCGGCCGGTGTATTCCTACCGGCTTTCGATCGTGCACTTCTGGGCATTGATCTTCACCTATATGTGGGCCGGCCCACATCATCTGCACTACACAGCCTTGCCCGATTGGACTCAATCGCTTGGCATGGTGTTTTCCCTGATATTGCTGGCGCCGTCATGGGGCGGCATGATCAACGGCATCATGACCTTGTCGGGCGCGTGGCACAAACTGCGCTCTGACCCGATTCTGAAATTCATGATTGTGTCGCTGTCTTTCTACGGCATGTCGACCTTTGAAGGTCCGATGATGTCGATCAAGACCGTCAATTCGCTATCGCACTATACCGACTGGGGTATTGCCCACGTCCACTCCGGCGCGCTCGGCTGGGTCGGTTTCATCACCATGGGTTCGATCTATTACCTCATTCCCCGCGTATCGGGCAAGAAGGAAATGTGGAGCACACGTTTGATCGACCTGCACTTTTGGGTTGCGACCATCGGCGTGGTGTTGTACATCGCTGCCATGTGGATCGCCGGTGTGATGCAGGGTCTGATGTGGCGCGCTGTCAACCCGGACGGCACCCTGACTTATACCTTTGTCGAAGGTGTCAAGGCTACCTACCCGTACTACGTGATTCGCGTTTGCGGCGGCCTGCTGTACTTCTCCGGCATGGTCATGATGGCTTTCAATACCTACAAGACAATGCGCAATAGCCAGCCGGTGGATGCGCGCATCCCGGCGCTGTTGCCGTCGCAGGCTTGAAGCGAGGAAAACGTCATGAAAATCATTTATGAAAATCTGGAACAGAAATCCTGGCTATGGACCTCGCTGCTGTTGCTGTGCATTAGTCTGGTCGGCCTGTCACAAATTGTATTGGATCTGGGGAGCGGACAATGAAGTTCACGCATGCATTGATTGAGAAGAACCCTTGGCTGTTGATCGGGCTGGTGGTGCTGGTAGTGAGTGTTGGCGGATTGGCGGAGATTGTCCCGCTGTTCTTCCAGAAATCGACCACTGAACCGATCACGGGCTTGAAGCCTTATCCGGCGCTGCGCCTGGCAGGGCGGGACATTTATATTCGCGAGGGGTGTTACAACTGCCATTCGCAAATGATCCGTCCATTCCGTGCCGAAACCGAGCGCTATGGTCACTATTCAGTCGCTGGCGAATTCGTCTACGACCATCCGTTCCAGTGGGGTTCCAAACGCACCGGGCCCGACCTGGCGCGTGTCGGCGCTCGCTACAGCGACGAATGGCATCGCACCCATTTGAACAACCCGCGCGACGTGGTGCCGGAATCGAATATGCCCGGTTATCCGTGGCTGTCGGCCAACCGCTTGGTGCCTGAAGATATTGTGCCGAAGATGCGCGCTTTGCAGCGCCTCAATGTTCCGTATTCGGACCAGGAAATCGCCGAAGCACCGGCGGCGCTCGAAGGCAAGACCGAGCAGGATGCGCTGATCGCCTACCTGCAAGGCCTTGGCACCTTAATCAAGACGAGGAACTGATCATGGCTCTGCAAAATATTTTCAATGACGCCAGCATCGTGATGACGGTGGTGAGCCTGTTGACCTTCCTCGGCATTCTCTGGTGGGTCTACGGCATCAAGCGCAGTCGCGACTTCGACGCCATGGCGAATCTGCCTTTCGCAGACGATTTCGCCGATCAAGAGCAAAAAAAGAGGGGGGAAAGTCATGTCTGACTTCACGAGCGACTTCTGGAGTTTTTATATTGCCGTGCTGGGCCTGCTCGGCATCATCGGTTGCGGCGTTTTGCTGTGGACCCAATCGAAGACCAAGGTTGTGATTCCACCTGCCAAGGACAAGACGGGCGAACCCGCCGCGGGGGCGGGCACGACCGGCCACATTTGGGACGAAAACCTGACCGAGCTCAATACGCCGATGCCGCGCTGGTGGATGGGGCTGTTTTACATCACCATCATTTTCGGCCTGTTTTACCTTTTCCTCTATCCGGGTCTGGGCAGTTATGCAGGTAGCCTCGGCTGGACTTCGAGCGGCGCCTATCAGGGCGAGTTGAAGAAGGCCGACGCAGAATACGGCCCTCTGTTTGATAAGTATCTGCATCAGGATATCAAGGCCGTGGCGGCCGATCCGCAGGCGCATGCCATCGGCGAACGTTTGTTCCTGACCTATTGCTCGCAATGCCATGGTTCGGATGCGCGCGGCAACAAGGGCTTTCCGAATTTGACGGACAAGGACTGGCTCTATGGCGGCGAACCGGACACCATCCAGACCACGATTCTCAACGGCCGTAACGGGCAGATGCCTTCCATGGCGGCGGCGCTGGGTTCTGACAAAGACGTCGACAATGTGGCGAACTACGTGCTGAGCCTGTCCGGCTCGACCCACGATCCGATCAAGGCGGCGATAGGCAAGGAGAAGTTCGTTAATTGCGCACCATGCCATGGTGCGGACGCGCACGGCAATCAGATGATCGGCGCCCCCAACCTGACCGATCATATCTGGCTGTACGGCGGGAGCAGGGAAACCATCATCGAGACCATCACCAAGGGTCGCAATAATACGATGCCTGCATTCAAGGATTTCCTGGGCGAAGCCAAGGTGCACGTGCTGGCCGCGTATGTCTGGAGCTTGTCCAACGAAGCGCAATCCGAACCATCGAAGTGATCACGGCAGCTACACGCAGAAATTGACATGGAAAACGCATCGCCCCAGGTATCCGTCATCAAGATGTACCGTGCTCGCGAGGAAATCTACCCGCGCGAGATCAAGGGGCGATACGCCAGCTTGCGCTGGCTCTGCGTGTGGTTGACACAACTGACGTTCTACGGTTTGCCCTGGATGTCATGGAACGGCCGCCAAGCCGTATTGTTCGATCTGGCGGCGCGCAAATTTTACATCTTCGGCGTCGTGCTGTGGCCGCAGGACTTCATCTACCTCACTGCGCTGCTGATCATCTGCGCTTACAGCCTGTTTCTTTTTACAGCCGTAGCGGGCCGGGTGTGGTGCGGCTTTGCCTGCCCGCAAACGGTCTACACGGAATTATTCCTTTGGATCGAGCGTAAAATCGAAGGGCCGCGCAGCGCGCGCATGCGGCTGGCCAAGCAGCCATGGAACGTCGACAAAACTTCGAGGAAAATCGCCAAACACGGCGCGTGGATCATGCTCGCCGCCTGGACCGGCTTCTCGTTCGTGTCCTATTTCACGCCGGCAAGGACCCTGTTGCACGAAATTGCCGGATTGACGCTCGGACCGTGGGAATGGTTCTGGATCAGCTTCTATTCTTTCGCTACCTACGGCAATGCCGGCTGGATGCGCGAGCAGGTATGCAAATACATGTGTCCGTATGCGCGCTTTCAAAGCGCCATGTTCGACAAGGACACGTTGATCATCACTTACGATGAAAAGCGCGGCGAGCCGCGCGGTGCACGCGGCGGCAAGCACAATGAGAATGCCTCTGCCTTGGGCGACTGCATCGACTGCTCGATGTGCGTCCAGGTTTGTCCGACCGGTATCGATATCCGCAAGGGTTTGCAATACGAATGCATCGGTTGTGCGGCCTGCGTCGACGCCTGCAATTCGGTAATGCAGAAAGTCGAAAAGCCGCTTGGCCTGATCCGCTATTCGACCGATCATGCGATCAAAAACGGTTTTTCCTTCCGTCAGATGCAAAGGCGTGTCCTGCGACCGCGCGTGCTGGTCTACAGCGGCATTCTTGTGCTCATCGTCACAGTGTTTTTTTCCAGCTTGTTCCTGCGCACGCCGCTCAAGCTCGACGTCATTCGCGACCGCGGAGCCATGGGCAGGGAAGTGGACGAAGGGGCGATTGAAAACGTGTACCGGCTACAGGTCATGAATACTGCGGAAACGTCGCATCTGTTCAAGATATCGGTTGCAGGAATCGATTCGATTGCGGTGGTGGCGCCTGATGAAGTCCGCCTCGATGGGGCAACCACGCAGGCCATGCCTATCCGCGTCCGGGTCGGACACGGTATGGGAAAACCCGGATCAAACCACATTGTATTCACGATTTCTGCGGTAGATGACCCAACATTGAGCGTCAAGGAAAAGGCGGTATTTTTCGTACCCCGCTAGCACAAATTATCAATAGGAGACAAGCATGCGAGCAGCAATCCCCATCGTTGACCGGATCAATGATACGAAACCCTGGTATTCCCACCGCTGGCCGTGGTTTCTCATGCTTGGCCCGGCCCTGGTTGTGGTCGCAGCGTCCTACAGCGGGTATATAGCATTTACACGGCAGGACGCCATGGTAGTGGACGACTACTACAAGCAGGGCAATGCCATCAATCAGGATTTGCGGCGCGACACCGCAGCGACCAGCCTCGGACTCTCTTTCGCCGCGCGATATGACGCAGCCAATGGTGGGTTGAGCGGCACGCTGTTGAGTTTCGGCCAGCCGATTGCAGGCAAGATTCTGATCCGCCTATCTCATGCCACGCAACCGGAAAAGGACCGCTTTCTTGAGGCGCAACCCGACCGTACTGGGCGTTTCGACTTGGCATTACCCATGCTTGATCGCGGACGCTGGGAGGTTTCCATCGAAAATGAAGCGCGCAGCTGGCGTCTGGCAGGCACCTGGAAATGGCCACAGGAGCAGGAAATCGCCCTGAAGGCCGATTTGCCGCCGGCGGATTGATCATGAAAGGCATCTTGATTGTGCGCCTTGTCGTCAACCTGCTGTGGGTGTCGTTTCTGGTTGCCGTGCTGGCCGAAGGCTGTTTTTTCTCTGTGTTCGATCCGGAAGAGTTGCTGCATCTGACGCAAAGACTGGATTGGTCACCGCTGTCGGGTTACACAATCGGCTTCTTCTTTTTCTGGTCCATTGGTTTCGTGGCAAGTGTCTTTACGTATTTCCTGATTAACTTGCCCAACGAACGGCTGGTATCCTACCTCGGTTATGAATCTGCGGAGTCGGAAAAATCGGACGGGTCGGAAGCTGCATCATGAAACGGACTGCCGGCCGATATCCGTGGCCGGCAATTTTTTGCGAACCGAATCCACCTGTGAGGACGCGTCAGTCGATAGCCCTCGCAGCGGAATGGTTTGGAAATTGACGAGTGTCTGCATCCACCACGCGATTTCTTCCTTCACGCTTGGCGCAATAGAGCGCTGAATCGGCGTCCTTTAGGAGAGCGTCCCAGTTGCGGTGGTCAGTTCGAAGCACCGCGACACCAATGCTCACTGTGAACTGCAGCGTGCCATCGGGCGTGTCCATCTTCAGAGCTGCAATCGCTGCTCGCAGGCGTTCTGCACAGAGCACGGCATCGGTATTGTTCGTCTCCGGCAGGATGCAGATGAATTCCTCGCCGCCCAACCTGCCGAAATGATCGATCGCACGCAAGTTGTCTTGACAAGTATTGACCAGAACCTTGATGGCGTCGTCGCCGACGCTGTGGCCGAAATTGTCGTTTACTGCCTTGAAGTGATCGATGTCGATCATGGCGATGGCCAGTGGCCGGTCATAGCGTCTGGCCAGGGAGAATTCCCGTTCCGCAAGCTCGCTCACGAACGCGCGATTGTAAGCGCCGGTCATGCTGTCGTGGCGGGAGATCTGTAGCAGATGCATTTCCAGGGAGAGTGCCTTTTCCCGAAAATAGCGGATCGTCAGCATCACGACACTGGCCACTCCTGCTGAAAAAACATACAGCATGACGTTGTTGACCAATTCGCGACCATGCAGACTTGCCAGACACAGGCTGAAAAACAGGACGCTTGGGAAAAGCAGGATTGTAAGGAAGTCGCGCATGCGCAGGGTCACCGCGGATGCAGCGAACATGCACACGGCGATTCCGGTCAATCCATAGGAAAATCCATCCTTCAACAAGTATTCCGACAAAATGATCGCGCCGACGTGGGTGCAATAGATGTGGCAGCAGCGCCAAGTTGTGCCCCACGACAACCCGGTTGTGAAATAAGCCGGTGCGCCGATCAGCACTAGTGCAATACGAAGAACGAATGTCAATTCCGCATGGGTCGCGTCAATCAGGAAGTCCCAAATGCCGAAAGATACGACCGCAATGCCGAACAGCGGACCGAGCACCGGCAGCAGACGCCGCATTTCCTCTTCATGCCTGGCGCAAAAATCAATATTCTCCTGGGCCGTCAATTCGCCGGGCGTGAAAAATTCATGCGACAGATCTGCCCATCTGGGTTTCGGATCAGGCATAGGAAAGATCCATGGTATGCAAACGTAGGTTATCGCTGCATGACATAGGTGCCGGGCGCATCGCAGATGGCAAGTGACAGCTGCGAGGCTTTCTTTGTTTTCGCGGAACGCGCAGAAAGCCAGCCTTCCCATTCCGGCCACCAGGAGCCGTCATGATGCGGCGCCGTATTCTGCCAGGTATCCGGGTCGACATAGGCATCGCCCTTGGCACGCGTTGCCACCTGATAGCTCCGATGGGGTTGGCCTGGAGGCGATACTACCCCGGCATTGTGTCCGCCCGTCGTGAGCAGGAAAGTGACTTCGGTGGGCCCCAGGCGCTGCAACTTGAATACGGAACGCCACGGTGCAACGTGATCGGTTACCGTTCCGACGGCGAAGACGGGGATGTCGATGTCCGTCAAGCTGATCGTCCGGCCATCGACGCGGTAGCGACCCTCGGCCAGATCGTTGTGCAGAAATAGCTGGCGCAGATACTCGGAATGCATCCGGTAGGGCATGCGCGTGGCGTCCGCATTCCACGACATCAGGTCGCTTTTCGGCGCTTGTTTTCCCAACAAGTATTCGTTGAGACGGTATGACCATATCAAGTCGTTTGAACGCAGCAGTTGGAACGCGCCCGCCATTTGTTTGGTATCGAGGTAACCTTTTTCCCACATCGCCGCTTCGAGGAAACTGATCTGGTTTTCATCGATGAACAGGGACAACTCACCCGGTTCCTCGAAATCGACCTGCGCGGCGAACAATGACATGCTTGCCAGTCGCTTGTCGCCATCGCGGGCCATGGTCGCTGCTGCGATTGCCAGCAGCGTGCCACCCAGGCAATAGCCGACGGCGTTGATCTGCGTTGCCTTGGCGGTGCTCTTGAACGTGTTGGTGACGGCGTCGATGGCGTCCATGACCCCGAGTTGCCGGTAGTCGTCCAGCGACAGATCGCGGTCGGCGCTGTCCGGGTTCTTCCAGGAAATCATGAAGACGGTATGCCCATGATCGACCAGGTACTTCACCAGCGAATTTTCCGGCGACAGATCGAGGATGTAATATTTCATGATCCATGCTGGCACAATCAATACCGGGGAAGTATGGACGGTCGCCGTTGTCGGCGTATATTGGATCAATTCGATCAAGCGGTTGCGGTATATAACCTTGCCGGCCGTAATGGCGACGGCTTTTCCGGGCAAATAAGGGGCATTCGCATCTAGCGCGTCGGGCGCGGCTATTTTTCGCAGGTCGACGAGCGCGTTTTGCATCCCTTGGAGTAAATTCCGTCCGCCGCTGCGCAGAGTTTCATCGAGCACTACGGGGTTGGTGAGCAGGAAATTCGAAGGTGCCAGCATGTCCAGGTATTGCCGCACGGTGAAATTGACAATGTCTTCATGGTGCGGCGACACGCCGCGAACGCCGGTCGTGGCGTTATGCCACCATTGCTGCGTTTGCAGGAAGCCCTGGTAGATGATATTGAACGGCCAACGCTCCCATGCCGGATCGGAAAAACGTTGATCCTGAGGCAGCGGCTCAAGCTTCCTTCCCCAGAGCACGGCGTCGACCTGGCTGTTGCCAACGGGGTTGACGGAATATGCCCACCAGCGCAGGAATTTTTTTGTTGCTTTCCGGCGCAATTCGTCTTGCTTGGCGGGGGACAGTTGCAATTGCATGAGCCAATCGGCGAAGGCGTTCGTGAGTGCCGCAGGCGAAACATTGGCGGTGAATTTTCCCAGCCAGGCATTCATTAGTAAATCGAGTTGCGCCGGGGGCTGATCCACTTCCCTGTTGTCCTGCGGAGCGATCTTCGTCGCAAGCGCCCCGTCGGCCATTTTGACAACTTCTGCACGCATGATCCATGCCCTTTAATGTGTATGGATTCAGCATAGCGTGAATGCCCATGCAGACTTTGATGTACATCAATTTCTCCGGCGCGCTGTCGCTGCGGGATGCCTTTGTCGCGGCCACGATGCTAAAGACCACACAGCGCCCGTTTGATCCACATCATGTCGCCGCGGGACAGTCGATGTATAAAGAAAGTGCCGGAATTCTCCGCCAAGATAGGGGTTGTTCATGAACAAGCAAGTGTGGTTGCCGCAAATGACCTTGGGTAATGGAACAATGGACGCATCTCATCGCGCACTGATGGCGGCATTTTCGCAGGTGGCGGCGAGCGACGACACCACATTTGCAGTGGATTTCGCTGCATTGACGGCAGCTATGGAGACGGATTTTCGCGACGAGGAAGAGTCGATGGAGAAGATCGATTTTCCCGGCATTCGTACCCACCGTGAAGCGCATGCGCGGGTATTGAGTGCGATGCATCATGCGATGTCGGAGGTGCAAAGCGGCAATTTTACCAGTGCACGGGAAGCGATTTCCTACCTGCCGGACTGGTTCATGTTGCACATCACGACACTCGATGCTGCGCTTGCTCTCGCCCTGGAATTGGCCGACACTAATGAAGCGGCAAATGGATAGGCATGGCGTCTCGCAATTTCCCGCCGCCGGCGATCTCGGTGCAACGAAAAAATTGGCCGCGCGGTGTTTCGGAAAATCCTGATTCCTACCGACGGTTCCGAAGCGTCGGCGCGCGCAATCGGCATGGGTGTGACATTGGCAAGAGAGGAGGGGGCTCTTGTAATCGGCATGCACGTCATGCCGGATATGCCGATCTACGCCTACCAGGCGGAAATCCTGGAAGACACCTTCGAGCACTTCCACGCGTCGACCCAGTCAACTGCCGACGGCATCCTCGGCGTATTGGAATCGGCCGCCGCGGCGGATGGTATCAAGTGCGAACAGATATGTGTGCGAGGCAGCGAGCCTTGGCGTGCCATTCTGGGCGCTGCTCACGCGCATGGCTGCGATCTTATTGTGATGGCGTCGCAAGGCAGGAAGGGTATTGAGAAGTTGGTGCTTGGCAGCGAAACCCAGAAAGTTCTTATCCACGGCAAGACACCAGTCCTGGTCGTGCGCTAAAAGCCGTGTCAAATCGGTCCGGGCAGGCTCTTTTCCAGCCGGTCTGCGTAACGTCAGATGGCGAGGGCTCGGCCTGTTTCCGTTTCAGTGCGCCCCTTCAGGGCAGGAAAATGCTGCACCAGCAGCTCGCTGAGCGCGCGAATCCCATTGATCGCTCCCTGTTCAAATCGCCCTTCGCGGAATGCCGCCTCCATCCGGTGGCATATTTCCTCGCATGGCGCGCCATCCATGCGCTGATGCAGTCCGCGATCGACAACGATGTCAACCGTCCGGTCGGCCAGCAACACGTAGATCAGTATGCCGTTGCGCTCAGGTGTGTCCCACAGTCGGAAGTGCGAGAAAATGTCGAGTGCCCGCGCGCGTGGAGATTGATTATGCAGCAGAGGTTCTCCATGCAGGGCGCCCTCAACGACGAAATGGATATTGCCTTCATGGCGGGTCGAATTCGCCGAGATTTCATGCTCGATATGGCGTAGTACGGCAGGCGGGAAATCCCTGGTGCCGGTCCATATGCCGCGCAACACATGGCGCCCGATTCGTTCAAGGTGATTTTTCAAAATGTCCTCCTGTTCGGCGTATTCTGTCTGTGCGACTACCATCGGCCCGAAGCGCCGCCCCCGCCGAAGCTGCCGCCTCCGCCGGAAAATCCACCGCCCCCGCCACTTCCCGAACCGCCCAAGCCAGCCATGGGCAACAGCAGGCCGCCACCGAGCAAGGTGAATGCAAACGCCAGTGCGGCGGCCATCAGCGAAACCAGGATTGCGCCCAGTATTGACCACGCAACCAGCGCGGCGAGCACGCCGGTAACGAGTGCGCCCGGCAGCCTGCCTATCACGCGGCGCAACACGCGGCCGACCATCAAGACAACGACAAGGATAACGAAAGGGAATTGTGGATTGTTGGGCGCACCGCTCTTTTCCTTTGCTTCCGGCAGCGCCTCGCCGCCAACGACGGCGATCGTTTTGTCAACGCCATCGTGGATGCCGCCGTAGAAGTCGCCGGTCTTGAATTTTGGCGCAATGATTTCGCTGATGATGCGCTCGCAAACTACATCGGGCAACACGCCTTCGAGTCCGTATCCGACTTCCATGCGCATTGCGTGATCGTTCTTGGCAACGATGAGCAGCACGCCGTCATCGACCTTTTGCCGTCCGAGTTTCCACTGTTCCACGACCCGCAGGGAATATTGCTCAATGCTTTCCTGCCCGGTCGTGGGAACAATCAATACGGCGAGCTGGCTGCCCTTGGTTTTCTCGAAGTTGGCCAGCTCATGTTCAAGTTCTTCCTGCTGCGCCGCTGTCAGTGTGCCGGTGGCATCCGTGACGCGCGAATGTAAAGGCGGCACGGCAATTTGGCCGGAATCTGGTGTGGCGAGCGCGCCGGCACAAAGCAGCCAGAGCAGGGCGGCGAGGAAGGATTTCATTTTCCGCTGGTCGCCGCTGGCTGCGTTGGAGCCGATTGCTCGACTGCTTTGCCGCCAAAATTCACTTGTGGCGGTGTGGCAATGGCCGATACGTTCTCAACAGAGAAATTCGGTTTGATCGCATAGCCGAAAGCCTTGGCAGTGAGATTTGACGGAAACGATCGCACTGTCACGTTGTAGTCCTCGACCGCCTTGACGTACCGATTGCGTGCGACGGCAATGCGGTTCTCGGTTCCTTCCAATTGCGCCTGCAAATCGCGGAAACCCGCGTCGGCCTTGAGCTGCGGATAGTTTTCGGAGACCGCCAACAGCCGGCCGAGTGCTCCGCTCAATTCGCTTTGCGCCTTGCGATATTTTTCAAACGCAACCGGGTCATCGAGCAGCGCCGGCGTTGCCGCGGTGGAGCCGACGCCGGCTCGGGCCGCAGTCACCTCGGTCAAGACTTTTTCTTCATGATCGGCATATCCTTTGACGGTCGAAACCAGGTTCGGGATCAGATCCGCGCGCCGCTGATACTGGTTGACGACTTCCGACCAGCTTGCCTTGACTTGCTCGTCTTGCTGCTGCAGCGTGTTGTAGCCGCAACCGGATAGCGCCAACGTGACGGTCAGAAGCGCCGCAAAACCAAAGAGCTTGCTCAAGTTCATGATGTCTCACCTCTATCTCGAATGCCGAACATACAGCGTACTGAGTATCGCGTTTGAGGCTCTTGATATGGATCAAGTCAATTCACCTCGGAATGCATGTCAATGCGGATTCGACTGCAAGAAACATTGCGCCGAAACTTGATCTGAATCAACCCGCATGGCTGACATGTTTTGCAGAAGGGCCTATGGTTGAACCAATGAGATTCATATGCCGATCAAGGTGCCTGAAAGGTTTTCAAGGAGTTTGTCATGTGCAATTGGAGCAATTGGTCTTTTTTGTGCGATGGGCGCTACGACATTGCGCTTGCAATACTGATCGGCGCGGCTTTTCTGGTGGCGTTGTTCTTCATGTTCATGTCCTACAGGAAGAAGCGTTCGGAAATTGCCCTGTCGGATGACTTGGCAATTGTCAATTTGAGGGAGTTATATGAACAGGGGGATCTCGACGCCGATCAATTCCTCAATCGCTGCGAAGGTCTTGCGCAACGGCACGCCACGCCTGGCCCTAAGGATTTGGGGAAGGCGAGCCAGTGAGTCCGTTTCCGACGGTAATTTGATCCACATCAATCCAGCATCGGGCGCCCAAAGAGACAATCATTTTGTAACTTGATGGCTGCGTGTTTCGCCTGATTGCGAGCAACGCTCCGTCGTGTTTGCTGCCGGATCGACTGCCAAAACGGCGAGGCGATGTCCCTGTTTTTCCCATTGTATAAATTCATCTCGCCTCGTATTGCTCAACGCCTTCGTCAATTGTCATCATAGCAAAGGAGATATTATGCGTCGCACAGCATTGGTAACCGGCGGAACGCGCGGCCTCGGCAAGGCAATCGCGATTTGCCTCCAGGCCGCCGGCCATCAGGTGATCGCCACTTATCACAGCGACGGAGTGGCCGCCGAAGCCTTCTCCGCAGAGACCGCCATCCCGGTTTTTCATTGGGATGTTTCCGATTTCGAGGCCTGTCGTGCCGGCATTGCGCAAGTCGAAGAGAAATTTGGGCCGATTGAAATTCTTGTCAACGATGCCGGCGTGACCAGCGATGCAGTTTTGCATCACATGACACCGGAAGAATGGTGGAAAGTGATCAACACAAATCTGGGTTCGATGTTCAATATGTGCCGCCACGTTATTGAGGGCATGCGGGAACGCGGCTTTGGCCGCATCATTAACATCAGTTCCGTCAACGGGCAAAAGGGCCAGTTCGGCCAAACCAATTATGCCGCTGCCAAGGCCGGCATCCTGGGCTTTACCAAGGCGCTGGCGCTGGAGAGCGCGCGCAAGAATATTACCGTCAATGCCGTGGCGCCGGGATATTGCGCGACCGACATGGTTGCCGCCGTATCCGAGCAGGTCATGCAGTCCATCCTTGCCGCCATACCCGTTGGGAGACTGGGCGCGCCCGCCGACATTGGACGCATGGTCGCTTTCCTCGCTGACGACGACGCAGGGTTCATTACCGGCGCCACCTTTGAGGTCAATGGCGGCCAGTTCATGGATTGATGATGACAGACACAGCGACGGCGCCGCCAACCGAAATTGCCGCCAACGCCGCAAACGCTGAAAACACAGGGTCGACCAGACGCGAAGCAATCATCGCGAAGGGGTTGACCAAGTGGTTTGGCGAAGGAGAGACCCGCATGACGGCGGTCAATCAAGTTGATCTGGTGGCGCACTTCGGCGAGATGCTGTTCATAGTGGGGCCCTCGGGAAGCGGCAAGACGACCCTGCTGAGCATGTTGTCCGGCATCTTGCGTCCCAGTGCCGGCACGGTCCATGTGGACGGCGCGGATATCTGGAAATATACGCAGGAGCAATTGGCCGAATTCCGTCTCAATCGCGTAGGCTTTGTCTTCCAGGACTACCATCTGTTTGGACGCTTGACGACGGCAGAAAATGTTGCCGTGCCGCTGATCTTGAGACAACGCGATTGGGATACCTCGATCGCGGAAGCCAGGAAATACGTCGATATTGTCGAATTGAAGAACCGCAGCGAAATTCTGCCGGTGAAGCTTTCCGGCGGCGAACAACAACGGGTCGCCATTGCCCGCGCCATTGTCGGGCAACCGGAAATACTGATCTTCGATGAACCGACCGCGTCGCTTGATGGGGACACAGGAAGAATGATCATCGCGTTCGTCAAGGAGAATATTCTCAACGACAATCGTTGCATTGTCATCGTCACGCACGACGCGCGTATCAATGAATATGCAGACCGCATCATTCACATGGAAGACGGGCGTATCACGGGCCTTGACAAGGGAACGGAATGAGAAACAAGATCATCTTTGCGCTATCGGCATGCGGCATTATCATCGGCCTCATATCTGCCTATATTCTTGGCGCTCAACGACCGGCGCAAAAACCGTTGTTTCAGCCCGTCAGCAGTCCCTATGCGACTGCTATTTATTCCAACGGCATGATAGAAAGCGAACAAGGGTCGGGGGAAAATATCAATATCGTCCCTGAAGTCTCCGGTACCGTAACAAAGTTGCTGGTGCACGAGGGGCAGAGTGTGGCCGCGGGAACGATCCTGCTAACGCTTGATAACGCAATACAAAAGGCAAGCACAGAGCAATTGCGCCTGCAGGCAGAAGGTGCAAAATCCTTGTTGTTGGAGCTGAAAGCGCAGCCGCGGAAAGAGAATCTTGAGATCGCCAAGGCCCAAGTTGCGCTGGCTACCGCCAATGTGACAACGGCTCGTCATCAATATGACAAACGCCTCGCGTCCTACAACATCGAGCCAAAGTCGATCAGCAAAGATGTGCTCGACACGGCAAAGGACGCGGCCTCGCAGGCCGACACCGCACTGCAGCTTGCAGTTAAGCAATACGAACTGACAAAGGCCGGCGCATGGAGTTTTGATGTCGCCAATCAGAAAACATTGGCCGATGCGGCTGCACAGGCTTATCAGGCGGCAAATGCAATGCTGCAAAAATACACCCTCGTCGCGCCTAGGGATGGGGTCATATTGGCAATTAATGCCAGTGCCGGCGGGTTCCTGTCGCCCCAGGGGACTTATGACACCTACACGCAGAGCTCCGTCCCTGCAATTGTCATGAGCACCAGCCAGGAATATTTGGGCGTGCGATGCTACGTCGACGAAATTCTGGTTTCGCGGCTGCCCGATCCGGCCCATATTCTGGCTGAAATGTCGATACGCGGTACCGACATCAAGGTTCCGCTGGAATTCGTTCGTGTTCAGCCCTATGTATCGCCAAAGATTGAACTTTCAAACCAGCGGCAGGAGAGGGTTGATCTGCGCGTGTTGCCTGTCATCTTCCGCTTTCCCAAGAAGGATCTTGGCAGGGTCTATCCTGGTCTGCAGGTTGACGTCTATATAGGCCAGAAGTGATGGATACGAAACATCAGCTTGGGTTCCGCATTCGACACCTGGTGTGCATTGCCTCAACGTGTTGTCTGGGCGCGTGCGCCGCTGGTCCCGATTTTGTCCGGCCCAAAGCGTCCGATACCGTCCAATACACCAGGGATGCCCCCATACCGGAAACGATTGTCGCAGACGGAAAGAGCCAGCGATTCGGGGCGGGCGGCAATCTGCCCGATCAGTGGTGGAAGTTGTTTTCGTCGCCTCAACTTGATGCTTTGGTCCAGCAGGCG
This sequence comes from Burkholderiaceae bacterium, assembly GCA_036561005.1. Lineage (GTDB taxonomy): Bacteria > Pseudomonadota > Gammaproteobacteria > Burkholderiales > Burkholderiaceae_D > PKWO01. The sequence continues at coordinate 129,369 of DATBQE010000140.1, forward strand.
GTTGCCAACAGCCCGACCCTTGCGGCTGCCGAAGCGACCTTAAGGCAAAGTCAAAATAATTTGCGCGCCGGCTATGGCGTGTTTTTTCCGCAGGCCGAAGCCGAGGTCGCGCACACGCGCGAACGCAGCGCTCCGATTGTGCAAGGCTCGGCAATTCCTGGCAACGTGTTCAATGTCGCAATCGCAAGCGGCAACATCGGCTATGCGTTCGATATTTTTGGCGGCCAGCGCCGAGCCGTGGAAGCATTGCAGGCGCAGTCCGATGAGCAGCGCCAATTGTTGAGGGCTGCGTATCTGGCTTTGACTGCCAACATGGTCAATACCTGCATCGCCCGTGCGGCCTATTCGGCCGAGATTGGCGAGACGCAAAAGTTGCTTGAGCTCGAATCGGTGCAACTGAAAGCGACCGAGGCGCAATTCAAGGCGGGAACGGCGCCATATTCGAATGTTCTCGGCATACGCAGCCTGGTTGCAGGCAACCGCGCTTCGCTTGCCACCTTGAAACAGAAATTCGACCAATCGGAACACTTGCTTGCGGTTCTTGCCGGTGAGTCTCCGGCAAATGCCAAATTGCCCGATATCGAATTCGAGAAAATTGGCTTGCCGTCCGATCTGCCTGTGACGCTCCCTTCGCAGTTGGTGCGGCAACGTCCCGACATTCTTGCCGCAGAAGAGCGTATGCATGTGGCAAACGCGAACATCGGTGTGGCAACCGCGGCGATGTTTCCCAATTTTTCTTTGAGCGGAACATACGGCAGTGCCGGTAGTTCGTTTGGCAACCTGGGCGAGCAGAGTGGGCGATTCTGGAGTTTTGGTCCGAGTTTATCCATTCCGATTTTCCGCGGCGGCACCCTTTGGTATGAACGCAAGGCCGCAATCGATGCGAGTCTGGTTGCCGAAGCAAATTATCGCGCAACCGTATTGGCCGCGTTCGCGCAGGTGGCCGATAGCTTGAAAGCGCTGGAGCATGATGCCGAATCGTTGCAGGCGCAGGCCGAGGCCCTGCGCAACGCCAGACAGGCGTTAGAACTCTTCAATGCCGGCTATCTCGGCGGCATGACGCCATACCTCGATGTCATGGCTGCCGATGTGCAGTTTCATCAAGCGCAGATCGCCTATTTTGCTTCCGTGGCGCAACGCCAGCAGGACACGGTTGCCTTGTTTGCCGCATTGGGCGGCGGATGGAATGCTCAATTGCATGGCTGGCCCGGCGAGGGTAGCCAATGAAGCATGCCGGTATCCTGCGAATCGGGTTCAAGCTGCTTGTCAATGACAAGGCCAAATTCTCCGCGTTACTGATTGGGATCACTTTTGCCGTGTTTTTGATGGTTCAGATGACTGCCATGTTTGCCGGCATCCTGAATCGCGCCTATTCGACAGTGACCAATATTGGCGCCCCGATCTGGATCATTGACCCGGCCGTCAATACACCGACTTCTTCGATACCGATGCCCGACTATCTGCTCGACGCGGTGCGCAGCATTGACGGGGTCAGGTACGCCGTTCCGCTTTTTATGGGGGGCGCTCAGCTCAGACTTGACGGCGGCGCAATCCAGTCGGTCAACGTCATTGGTCTTGACGACACCAGCCTTTATGGCCGGCCCGAACTGGAAAAGGGCAACATACTCGACATTTTCGCCGACAATTCATTCATTGTGGTCAACGACGTCGAGTTCGCAAAATTGCACAATCCAAAGATTGGATCGACGTTCGAATTGAATGACCATCGCGGCAAAATTGTCGGTATTGCCGAAGTCAACTCAAACGGGCTCAATGGCGTGCCGACCCTATATACGACCTACAGCCGAGCCAAGCAATACATACCGTCGACCCGCTTTACGATATCGTATGTGCTTGCCGATGCCAAGACAGCCGCCGCCATTCCCGCCATCAAGAAAGAGGTGGCCAAGCTCGGTTACCTTGCGTTGACCAGCGATGAATTCAAGCAGCGCATTGCCAATTATTATGTTTACCAGACTGGTATCGGTACAAATATCCTGTTGATGACTGTCATCAGTTTCATCGTCGGCCTGTCTATCTCCGGACAAACCTTTTACACCTTCATCCTTGAAAATGTGGACAAATTCGGCGCCTTGAAAGCGATCGGTGCGAAAGGCAGGGAGCTGATTTACATGATTCTCTTCATGGCGACATTCACGTCCCTGACCGGGTACGGATTGGGTATCGGCTTGGTCACCGTGGTTATCACTTCGGCGCGCTATCGCATACCCAACTACGCGGCAATGATCACCTTCTGGAATCTCGAGCTGGCATTCGGCATGGTGGTATTGATCGCTGGAATCTCCAGTTATTTTGGCGTGCGCAAAGTATTGAAGATTGAACCTTTCGATATTTTCCGGGGCTAACGACAACGGTTGGCGCTTAATTGCAATTGTCGGGCGAAGCGCGCATGATCGTTGATATGTAATCTGCTGTGCTGCGCAGGTATGTAGGGCAGGGGTCGGTTGTCACGGAATTGCAATGGAAAAAGCAGGTTCGGGAAAAATATTGTCGGCAAAACGATTCCGCCAGGACAAGCTTGTTGTCGGCGATACCGGCGGGCTGGGCAAAATCAGGCTGCGCAAACACATGGACGTCGAAAGCGGTTTTGCCGAAATCGCCAGGCATTGCGTGGCGCAGATTGACGCCAACCGTACGCAATGGCTGGAGCATGATTTCACCGACGGGCTGCATCAAATGCGTGTCGGCTTGCGCCAATTGCGGTCTGCGCTGGCGTTGTTCAACAGTGCACTTTCTCTGCCCGATGACATCGCGCGCGAATTGGCATGGCTTTCTTCTGTGCTTGGGCCCGCTCGTGATTGGGAAGTTTTTTCCGACTCCACCCTGCCACTGGTCGTTGCCGGCGATTCCAAACCTTCGGAAATCATTTCTTTGCAACGTGCAGTTGCGGCAATTGCCGCGCAAAAGCGGCAACAAACACAGGCGGAAGTGCAGACACCTCGCTATTTGCACCTGATTCGTACCCTGAACCTGTGGCTTGATACAAGAGGATGGCGCAAGCGCTGGGTTGCCGAGGATTCCGGATTGAAACCCGGCTTGCTGCAAAAGCCCTTGGCCGCATTTCTTGAGGATGGTCTGGCAAAGCGCCATCATTGCCTTTCACGGCGCGGTGATAAACTCGACCCGACCCTGCCGCGCAGCTTTCATCGACTACGCATAGCCGTAAAGCGGGCCCGCTACGCGGCGGAATTTTCGCGCACATTTTATGCGCCGAAGCCGATGCGGCGCTACCTGCAGCGGCTCAGTGACCTACAGGATCAATTGGGAGCCTTAAATGACCTTGCGGTAGCCGATACCTTGCTCGACGAGTTGGGTGGCGGCGAATCCGAAACAGCGAACTCGCTGCGCCTGGGTATTGCTTTCGTGCGCGGCTATTACGCTGCACTGATCCAGCGCAAGATGGAGAATTTTCTGCATTTCCGCTTGCCGGGCAAATTGCCCGCACTCAAATAGTAAACCGTTTGACCTCGCCAGTGCCTGCGCGCCGGCGGGCAATGTCAACCTGAATCTCTTCCTCGTCCCTGGATTTCGAATCTGGCGCGGCGGCGGTTTATTTTGACTTGCATCAACTCCCGGCGGCGGACCGAAAGCTATAGTTCATTCGACATTAATTGAACGCTACCGGTATTGAGGAGAAAATCATGGCATCGGCTGATCTGAACATCGCAGTTTTGAAAGGGCGCCTGCGTGAGCGCCGCGAAACCATGCTGGCGACGATTCGTGCACGGCTGCACCAGTCCGACGACCCGGCGCTGCTTTCTCTGGAAAATCACATCGCCGAGGAAGACGACCGGCTTATCGCCGACATCCTTAATGAGTCCGATATTGTCTTGCTTAACGGCGAATTGGAAGAGTTGGGCGAGATTGATGCAGCATTGTCGCGGGTGTCAGCAGGTACCTTTGGACAATGCACAGTGTGCGGCATCGACATCCCTGCGCAACGCCTGGTGGTCCTGCCGACTGCCAGTCGTTGCGTCGTCTGCGAAGCGCGCGTCGAACACGAGCAAGCGCGCAGGCACAGCACCTACAGCTTTTAGAAGCGGTTTCAACATGCATGTGGCGTCTTTGTCGCCGACGGCGTTTGGTCCCCTTGCCGTGCAAGCGTACTGTCCTCGTCGCGGTGCGTGGCCCAGCGCATTTTGAAACCGGTTCGTCAGCAATTCACGCAGCATTGGTGGCGCGTCAGGTCGGCGTGCCACCAGGGCACGCGTGAATTTCCTGGTCCCACGGCGCGTCGCCGCGAATCGTTCCGATGACTCATTCAGTGAAGGTGGCCGTGACCGCATCGTTTGGCCTTGCCCGGAATTTGCTCACGACGGCGCTGACGATAGTGCTGTTTTTGGCTATGCCGGAATCGGCCTTTGCAGGACTTCCCTCCGATCAGCAAAGCCTCATGGCATTTTTCGAGCAGCGCCTGCCGCTGCATGTTCCTGTACCGGAGAATGAGCAGGCATTCTATGCGCAAAAACTCGATGCGGCCCTGCTGGCGGCGGGGGTGACCGATCTGGAAGTGCAATATGTGGTCGTCATCGATCGCAATCCGAAGGTTCAACTGGCGCTGATCTACCGAGGAAATTCACACGGCGCATGGCAGTTTCTCGTCGCGTTGCCCGTCTCGACCGGAAAGCCCGGTCGTTTTGACCATTTCGTCACGCCGCTCGGGGTATTTTCCCATACCCCGCAAAATATGGATTTTCGTGCGGAAGGAACAATGAATAGCCAGGGCATTCGAGGCTATGGTGAAAAGGGCATGCGTGTATTCGATTTTGGCTGGGTTGCCGGCCAACGCGGCTGGGGCAAGCGCGATGTCGGCATCATGCGCTTGCAAATGCATGCCACCGATCCCGATTTCCTGGCCCAGCGTCTCGGCAGACCGGACTCCAAAGGGTGCGTTCGCATACCTGCGGAATTGAATCGCATGATCGATCACTATGGCTTGCTCGACGCCGATTACGATCAGCTCCTTGAGCGCGGCCAACACCTGTGGATACTGGACCCAAATCGAGAACCGGTTCCGGATGCAGGGCGCTATCTGGTGGTGATCGATTCCCAGCTTGATCAAAGGCCCGCCTGGATGTCGCCCCTGAACGGTGCGCACAGATAGACGGGAGGCCGGGCGATCGCTTATAGTGCGACCTACGACATCAAATTCGCACGCAAGCCGCCGTGCGTGCCATCGAACATGCTTGAGTGGTTCAAAAGACGTTTCATCGCCCCGGCCGGATTGGTCGTTCCTGACGCAACAAGGGCGCCCGACGCCGAGCTTGCAGATGCATCATTGAGCAAGCTGGACGGAAAAGCGCAGAAACGGCTGGGCGATCAGTATCTTGCACAGGGCGAACTCGATCTTGCCGCCTCCTGTTACCGCGAGGCCATCAGCCTCGAACCAGGTTTCGCCAAAGCCCATGGCAATCTCGGGCTGGTCTTGATGCGACAGGGGGTTGACGCCCAGGCGCAGCAAGAATTGCAAACTGCACTCGCGCTCGACGCCGATAATCCCGACACCTATTACATGCTGGGAACGCTGGCAGCGAAGCGCAGATCGACGGTGGAATCTGCGTTTGACTATTTCCATTTGGCATTGGCACGGCAGCCCGATTTCGAGCTAGCCTACGTCGATTGGTGTGCCTTGCTGATGCAGCAGCGCAGGATGGCCGAGGCACGGGAAGTGGTATTGCGCGGACTCGCGCAATGTCCGGCCGCTGCGGCGTTGCACCGCCAGTTGGGAGCTATCCACCACGATGCGATGGAATATCGGCTGGCGCTGGACTGCTTTGAAAAGGCATTGATGCTGGAGCCGCGCCATGCCGATACCCTCGCATCGAAGGCATTGACGCTTTGCAAAATCGGTGAAACTGGTCTGGCAGCCGAAATTTTTGAACAGGCGGTGGATAGCCTCTCCCGCGCCGCCGCGGACGACCCCACAGACTACCTGGTACCTTACAATCTTGGGACGTTGCTGATGAACCTCGGGCGCTACGAGGAAGCACTGGCCCAATTCGAGCATAGCCTTTCCATCAATCCCGCAGCGGAGGGCCCCAGGATCGCGCGCGGCTGGGTGTTTCTACTGACCGCGAGATTCGAGCGCGGGTGGCAGGACTATTCCGTGGTGGCGTTGCATAGCGCAGGCGATGGCCCGCGGCAGTTCCCCCGTCCCTTGTGGCTCAACGATGCAGATATCGCTGGAAAATCGATCTTGCTCTATGCCGATCAGGGAATCGGCGATACGCTGCAATGGGTTCGCTATGTAAGACATATCCATGCTCTTGGGGCTTCAGCGATCTACCTTGACGTTCAAACGTCGCTGAAATCCTTGCTCGAAACACTGCCGGGCGTGAAGCGGGTCCTGGAGCCGGGCGAATCACTGGCCGACTTCGACTTTCATTGCCCGCTCTCCAACCTTCCGTTGGCGTTTCAGGCGAATCTTGAAAACATGGCGGAATGCGAACCCTATTTGCATGCAGCGCCAGAGCGCGTGGCGCATTGGCAGCGGGTGCTGCCGCCTGCCGGGCAGGCGCGCGTGGGTCTGGTGTGGTCGGGCAATCCGCTATTCGCCAATGACAGATTCCGCTCGCTGCCGCTGCAGGAACTGCAACCTCTGCTGGCGGGTAATCGATTTCTTTTTTATTCATTGCAAAAGGATGTGCGCGAAGCAGACCGCCCGTTGCTGCAATCCATGACCCAGGTTACCGATCTTGCGCCGCATTTGAACGATTTTGCCGAGACGGCGGCAATTGTGGCGAACCTTGATCTCGTTATCACCGTCGATACCTCGGTCGCCCACCTGGCCGGTGCAATGGGCCGCAAAGTGTGGATCATGTTGCCGCTTTCGCCCGACTTTCGCTGGCTGCTCGATCGCACCGACAGCCCCTGGTATCGCAGTGCGCGCCTGTTCCGCCAGCGCAGCGTGGGCGACTGGCGCACGGTGGTTGCCGATGCGGCGCAGGCGCTGGCGCAGGAATTCGGCTCAGCTTAACGTTAGGTACGATGCAAACCATTGGGAAAAACATTTGGCTGGTGTTGAAAGGCGCAGGTCAACCGCGTTGGACAGATGGTCCACCTAATGGCATGCTGCGGGAAATGTCAGTCGAATGCAAAATTCATCATCGCTGCAGATTGAAGCGATGTAAAGTCAACACGAGGTTTATATCGAAACGCCTGAAACCCGGCCCGCGCCGCTGAAAATTGCATTTCTTGCCCCGTTCAACCTGTTCGATGCCGGCAGTGGGGCTGCGCAATCCGTGCGCACAATACTGGAGCAACTCGCTGCACGCGGTGCGCATTGCCATGCGGTGACGGCTTGCTGTTTCGACGTCCCGCCCGGTGATCGCGTCGGCGAATTGCTGCGCGCGCGCGGTTTGACGCAGAGCGCCCAGGTTGACGGCGTCAACGTCCCGGTATGGCAGGGCAGAGTGGCCGGCGTCGAGTACAACACCATTGCGCTGCCGACCCAGCTAAGAAACCAGTTAACAGCCATCGAAGAAATGATCTATCGTGATGCGATTGTCGGCTGGCTGGCGCAAAACAAGCCCGACATCGTGCTGACATACGGCGGGTTTTTGCTCGAAAACGAAGTGCAGCGATGTGCCCGAGCCGCTGGCGCGCGCGTGGTCTTTTACCTCGCCAATCCCAATTACATGCGCCCGGAAACGTTTGCCAATACGAACCTGATCCTGGCAAATTCGGGCGCAGTGCGTGACCATTACCTGCACAAGATGAAGCTCGACAGCCACGCGATCGGCCTGTTTGTCGCACGTAGCAGCGAGCCCATCACGAAAATCGAGCCGCGCTTCATCACATTCGTCAATCCCCTGCCTGAAAAGGGCGTGACGGTATTCCTCAAGTTGGTCGAGCGCGCCGCCAATGACGCGCCCGACATGCGCTTTCTGGTTGTGGAGAGCCGCGGCATTCTGGCCGAGGCGATGCGCAAGTTGAATCTGCCTGCCGAGCTGCTCAAGCAAGTCACGGTGATCGGCAAGCAGGAAAATTTGTCGGCGGTGTATCGCCAAACTGCGGTATTACTGGTACCGTCTCTGTGGTTTGAAGCGGCCGGTCGCGTGTTGGTCGAGGCCAATGCCAACGGGATCCCGGTATTGGCCAGCAATGGCGGCGGCATACCTGAAACCCTGGGGCAGGCCGGGTGCCTGCTTCCTGTGCCCGAACGCTGCCGTGCCGACTTTTGGACGCTGCCGACCCGCGACGAGATTGCGCCATGGTGGGACGAATTGGCGCGGCTCTGGTTCGAACCGGACCATCATCGCGCGATGTCCCAAAAAGCGCTAGTGGCTGCCGAAACCTACGATTTGAGCGCTCGCGCGGCAACGCTGGAAATCCTGCTGCGCTCCATCCTGCCCCCCGCCGGCGGCAACTAGCGCCATGCCGAAGACGAAGAACTATGCTTGGCCGTCCTGGTCCGGCAGGCGGAGTCCCGTTCGTTGCCGGCACACTCCTGCACCTTATTGAAGCAAATCTGTGTAAATCCCATAATCATGGGATTTACATTGTCTTGCCAAGATGGCATTGTCTCGCCTTGAGCTCGGGAAGCTGTCATCCAGATGAAACATTGAAGCGCAAACGCAACCAATTGGCTGCTGTTTTCGCATTTGAATTGCATAGTTTTGCTAAGTTTATTACTATTGAGTAAAGATCTTCACGATAAATAAAAAGCAATCAATAAGCGATAAAAGTCGCGTAGCAGGCATCAGATAACGAGCAATCTGAAGATCATTACTGGAAGCTGTTCGCACTACCGATTGAGGGAGAGCATGATTTCTCGCATGTTTGGTGAGCCTTTGGTGTCAATTCGCACGGTCGAGTGTGCAACAGAACAGGGCTTATCCGGCAAGCGCGATGTCATGAATCGGAAAGGGTAGGTCGCCATGCCGGGCCTGCCGCTTTTTGTTTTGGCGCCGATACCATGTCCTCCCTCCTTCTTCTGCCTTCGCCTCGGTAATGCATTCGGCCCCGCAATTGATCGCGTTGGGCTGTTTGTTCCCGGCTATTTCGGGATTTCGCGGTCACGCGTTGTACGTCGCTTGCCTACGATGTGGCATCGCTGAATTTGGTTGCAAACAGCCTAGGGGTGCTGCGCCAGGCCATCAACCGATGGCGTTGCTGACCTTGCGGTTGTCGAGGTGTAGATAAAGAATGAAAAGGGAGACGCCACGGGGAGACGCCCGCAGGTGTCGCTGGTTTGAACAACGTCCAGAAAAGCCATAACATGAATCAAAACACCTCTCGCTGGTTGGCAAGTATCGCCGGATCCGTATTGCTGTCACTGACGCCGGTTGCGCAGGCGCAGGGCGATGCCGGAAACCCTATCGGCCGATTCGAAATCACACGCTATGAAGTCACGGGCAATACGTTGTTGCCGGCCGCGACTGTCGATCAGTTGCTCGCGCCATTCAGCGGCAAGGACCGGGACTTCGGCTCCGTCCAGCAGGCACTTGAAGCGCTCGAAGCCGCCTACCGGCAAAAAGGCTACGGTGTAGTGCGGGTCGTACTGCCGGAGCAGGAGCTCAACCACGGCGTGGTGAAGTTGCGAGTCATCGAGACACGCGTCGGCAAGGTGACGGTACAGGGCAATAAGTATTTTGACGCCGACAATATTCGTCGCAGCCTGCCGGGGCTGCGCGAGGGCGAGACGCCGGATCTGGGAAAAATTTCAGCCAGCCTGAAAGTCGCCAACGATAATCCGGCCAAGAAAACAACGCTGCAATTGCAGACCGGCGAAAAAGACGACGAGATCAACGCCAATTTGCAAGTGGCCGACGACAAGCCATGGACCGCCGGCATTTCGTTCGACAATACGGGCGACGTGCATACCGGACGCAATCATGTCACGGTCCAATATCAAAACGCCAACATTGGCGGACTTGATCATGTATTGAGCATGCAATACACAACCAGCCTGTCTGACCCCAGCCAGGTGCATGTCTACGGTGCCGGTTATCACATCCCGCTGTACTCGCTGGGCGATTCGCTCGATTTTTACGGCAGCTACTCCAACGTCAACTCGGGCACCGTGACAGCCGGCGTGTTCGATCTGGCGGTAAGCGGCCAGGGCACGGTGTTTGGCGCGCGCTACAACCACAACCTTCTGAAGATTGGCGATTACGATTCCAAGCTCATTTTCGGCTGGGATTTCAAAGCCTTCAAGAATGACGTCAGTTATCTGGGTACGCCGCTTGGCAATGACGTGACGGTGCATCCGTTGAACGTGACTTATACCGGCAATTGGGCTGTCAAGAACGATGCGATCAATTTCTATCTCAGCGGCATCCGCAATGTTTCAGGCGGCGACAACGGCAGCTCGGCAGACTTTAACGTGGCGAGGGCGGGCGCAACAGCAAACTACAGCATGCTGCGCTACGGCGCATCCTATTCGCGCGTGCTACCGGCCGACTGGCAGTTGCGTCTGGCCTTGAATGGCCAGGCCACCAGTGACGCGCTCGTACAAGGCGAACAATTTGGCGCGGGCGGTGTGGCGTCGGTGCGCGGATTCAACGAGCGCGAAATTTCCGACGACCAGGGCCATGTGACCAATGCTGAGATCTACACGCCCAATGTCTGCTCCGGCGGTGCGCAGTGCCGCCTGCTTGCGTTTTACGACACGGGTTATGTATCGCACAATGATGGCTTGCCAGGCGAGCTGTCCCAGCAATCGATTGGCAGCGTCGGCCTCGGCTGGCGCGTCAGCGTCGATCGCTACCTCGTATTCCTGACGGATTTTGCGCACGTGGTCGACGGTTCGGACATCACGCCCAAAGGCAGCAATCGCGCGCACTTCCGGCTGGTGTTGAACTATTGACAAACCGCGTGGCGGGGCTGACAGGGTAGCGCTTGGCCGGCGAAATAATTGGGGTCGCGTATCAGCCCCACTTGCCGGACGGCGAAGCGCAATCGATATTGATTCAGGTAATCAGGGTCGCAACTTCGCGGAATGTTCCCGGAGCCCGGCCAACCCTCAAAGGGTAGAGGAAGGAAACGTTTCATGAACCATGATGTGATCACCTCGTTTAGCCGCGCGCCGCTAACCAGGGAGCCCAGCCGTCCCAACCATCGTTTTTCGCCCAAGCTCTTGCCGGCTCTTATTGCAGGATGTTTCGCCTGCGGGCCGGTATTTGCCAATCCCGGCGGCGCGCAAGTCGTCAGCGGCCAGGTCAGTATCAACAGCAGCGGCAACGTCCTCACCGTCACCAATTCTCCCGGTTCGATCATCAACTGGGCCAGCTTCTCGATCAATCCCGGCGAGCTGACCCAGTTCCTGCAACAGAATTCCAGCAGCAGCGTCCTCAACCGTATCGTCGGCCAGGACCCTTCGCAGATTTTCGGCGCCCTGCAATCGAACGGCAAGGTCTACCTGATCAATCCCAACGGCATCCTGTTCGGCGCCAATTCGCGCGTCAACGTAGGCGGCCTGGTGGCATCGAGCCTCAACATCAGCAACAGCGATTTCCAGTCCGGCAAGCTTAATTTCAGCAGCGGCAGCACAGCCGGTAGTGTCGTCAATCAGGGCAGCATCACGACGCCAGCCGGTGGGCAAGTCTATTTGATCGCGCCGCAAGTGAAAAACAGCGGCATCATCACGTCGCCGCAGGGCGAAGTGATGCTGGCAGCGGGTCACAGCGTGCAACTGGTCGACGGCGGTGACCCCAATGTCCAGGTAGTGATCAGCGCCCCGAGCGATCAGGCCTTGAACCTTGGCAGCGTTGTGGCGCAAGGCGGCAAGATTGGCATTTATGGCGCGCTGGTGAATCAGGCAGGCATCGTCAATGCCGATAGCGCGGTTGTCGGCCAAAACGGCCAGGTCGTATTCAAATCGAGCCAGACCACGCTGCTTGAGGGTAATAGCCAAACCACGGCCAACGGCGCCGGCAACGGCGGCTCCATCTATCTGCTCGGCCCGCAAGTCGGTTTGACCGACACGGCCATGGTCAGCGCCAGCGGCCAGGCCGGCGGCGGCACGATCCTGGTCGGCGGCGATTATCACGGTCAAAATCCCAACATTGAAAATGCCACGGCGACGTATGTCGGCGCCGGTACCACTTTGAAAGCCGATGCGGCACAGAGCGGCAATGGCGGCAAGGTGATCGTCTGGTCCGACAACGCGACGCGTTCCTACGGCACGATTTCTGCCCAGGGCGGCGCGCAGGGCGGCAACGGCGGATTTGTCGAGAATTCGAGCGGCAAGAATATGGATTTCCGCGCTGCAGTCAACGTCACTGCGGCGCACGGCAAGGGCGGCACGCTGCTGCTCGACCCATCCACTATCACAATCGTTGGCGGCACGGGCGATGGCGCGGCGGACGGACAAGGCACCTTCCAGGGCAACACAACCCCTGGCACAGTCAACTTCACCGACGCTGGCCCATCGACGATTTACCAATCCGAATTACAGGGTTTGTCAGGTTCGACCAACATCGTTCTTGAGGCCGCTGACTACATCAGCACCAGCGGCAGTTTCACCGGCGCAGGCGCCGCCGGCACCTTGCAGCTACCTTCGGGCAGTAACCTCACGCTGACCACGCGCAATTCCTCGACCGACGGCACCGGAACAAAGGGCATCGACCTGACAACCAGCACGGGCGGTGTTAACTTGATCGTGCAAACCCAAGGCGGCAGCATCACCATGGCGACGGGTACTGGCACATCGCCGCAATCGGCCGATATCCAAGCCGTCAAACTCGTTACCGGGGGCGGCACGGTCAACATGACTGCCAGCGGCAATATTGTCACGCGCGGCATCAACACCTATAGTGCTCCCAATCCGGGCGCCAATGTCACAATCGCCGCCGGCGGATTCCTGACTATCGGGCAGTCCATTGATACGCACGGCTACATGACCAATCCGGGCGGCGCTGTGCAGTTAAGCGCCGCCGGCGGCGCGATTGATGTGCAGACCGGACAGTCCATCATCGGTAATTCGCTGACCGTGTCAGCAACGCACGGCATTTACGCCGGCGCCGGCACGCCTGTATTGACGCAAGTGACCTCGCTCAACGCCAGCAACAGCGGCGCGGGGGTGATCAACATCTCGAACAGCGGTTCGCCACTGTCCATCTCAGGCATTACGCAGACCGCAACCGGTGCCGTCACGATCGCCAACAACGGCGGCGACATCAGCACCAGCAACCCGATTGCAGCCGGCACCGCCAATGTCACCCTGGATAATTCAGCCGGCGGGGCCGTCACCTTGGGCGGTAACGTCACCGGCAACGTCGTGACCCTACTGGGCACAACCGGCATTACCCAATCGGCGGGCGTCATCGCAGCGACCCAACTCGATGCCGTCAGCGGCACCGGTATCGTCAACCTCATGGATGCCAACAATGTCGGCACCCTTGCAGGCTCTGCTTACACCCAGTTCAACTTTACCAACAGCGGCGCCTTTGCGGTCGGCACGGTTGGTTCGACGAACGGCATCAATGCGACCAATTCGTCGATTTCCTTAAGTAATTCGTCGGGCGACCTCACCATTAATCAGCCGGTCATTTCGAGTTCGGCCATTGGCCTGATGGTAGGTGGCAACATCAATGTGATGGCCGGTGTTGCAGCAGGCGCGAGCAGCACGATGACGCTTTCCGCCGGCGGCAATATGACCCAGGGAACCGGCAACGGCATCAGCGCAGCCAATCTGTCGGCAAATTCTTCCGGCGGCTCGGTTGCCTTGACCGAATCCACCAACCTGATCACCGGCACTGTCGCCGGCGCCGGGGCCACCGGATTCGCCTTCAAGAATTCTGCAGCAGTCACTGTCGGCACGGTCGGCAGCGCGGTAGGTGTGTCCGCGACCACCGGAGACATTGCGTTGACCGCCGCAGTTGGGGACGTCACCAATGCCAACGCGATCACCGCCAGCGGCGGCAACATCACCCTCACTTCAACGGCGGGCAGCGTCAGCATGGGTGCCAACGTCGTCGCGTCGGGCAACATGACCTTGAGCGCCAATCAGGGCGTCAGCCAATCGGCAGGCTATGTCGGCGCCACCAACCTGAGCGCGACGAGCACAAACCAATCCGTCAACCTGAGCCAGCCGACCAACAACATCTCCGGCTACGTCTCGGGCGGCGGCGCCAGCGGCTTCACGATGAAAAACGCCGGCATTCTGACCGTCGGCAGCACCGGCATCGCCACTGCGAGCAGCCCGATATCCCTGCAAGCCGTCACTGGCAACATCGTCGTCAATTCGCCGATTAATTCGGGCAACGGCAGCGTGTCGTTGATTGCTCCGGGCAACATCAGCGTCAATGGTGCAATCACTGCCGGAACAGGTCCGGTCAATTTGACGACCACCGGCGGCTACATCAACGGAACGGCCACTATCACCGCCGGATCCCTGAGCGCATCGGCGGTCACCGGCATCGCTTCCACAGCCCATCCGTTGTCCACATCCGTGGCCAGCCTGCAGGCAACCAATAGCACCAGTGGCGCTATCGCCATCAGCAACACCGGCGATTTGGCCGTCTCCGATCTCGCCACGCTCGGCTACGGCGTGCAAAATTCGGCTTCAGGCGATGTTTTCCTGGCCAGCGGCGGCGCAATCTCGGTCGGCGCACCAATTAAATTGCTCGGCGCGAGCGGCAACCTAGGGTTAAGCGCAGGCACCGGCATAGCGCTCGGTGGATCGATCGTCCTGCCGAGCGGCAGCACCCTCGCCATGCTCACGACCAGCGGCGACATTACGCAAACCATACCGCTCACAGCAACTTACGCATCGGCCGTATCGACCAACGGCAATGTGGCCCTGACCAATACAAGCAACAGCATCGGCACCATCGCGGGAAGTGCCGGCGGTTCCAGCGGATTCGCAGTCAACGACAACATCTCGATGACCGTCGGCAACGTCATTGGTGTCGGTACCATACCTGCAGTCAACGGCATCACCACAACAGGCGTATCCGCAGGCGGCACGGCAGTCACGCTGCAAACACAGCCAGGTTCGAACGACATTACGATCGGTGCCGCCGTCAATGGCGGCGGCGGCAACGTACTGGTGACTGCTTCGGGTTCCGTCATTCAGGGAACCGGTGGCTTGATCACTGCGGGCGAGGTCGATCTCATGGCCGGCACCACCAACGGTGTGGGCGGTGCCACGACCCCACTCCTGGTCAATACGTCCTTGCTCGATGGCTCGGCACTCAACGGCGGTGCATCGTTCTACGTAACCAATCAAGGCACTTCGCTCGGCATCGGCAATATCCAGGCCGGCGGCGATGTCGTCATTTACAGCACGGGCGCAATGAGTCTCAGCCCATGCGGCCCTTGCTCGAACGCGCAAGGCAACCTGATCAACGCGGCCTCAATCACGCTGATTGCCCAAGGCAATGTAACGATCGGCGCAACCGGCGGCTCTACTACGGATTCGATCACATCAAGTTCCGGACCAATCAACATCTACGGTGGTTACTCTTACACGCCCGGTAGCGCACCAGTGGCAATGGCCGGCTCGAACGTCACAGTCACAGGAACCATCGGAAACGCCGGCACGGCAGACATCTGGGCCGGTTTGGCCGCAAGCTACACCGGTTCGCCGATGCCCGGCCCCGTGACGGCACACTCGAACCAATTCACGCCCGCACCGACGCCGACTCCGACGCCGACTCCGACGCCGACGCCGACTCCGACACCGACGCCAACACCGACTCCGACACCGACGCCAACGCCGACTCCGACTCCGACACCGACGCCGACGCCGACTCCGACGCCGACGCCGACGCCGACGCCGACTCCGACGCCGACTCCGACGCCGACGCCGACTCCGACTCCGACTCCGACTCCGACTCCGACGCCGACGCCGACGCCGACGCCGACTCCGACGCCGACACCGACGCCGATTTCAGCCTCCAGCGACGTCATCGTCGCGCTCAACACAACGGTCGGCGATGTAAACAATGGCTCGCCAGACAATGGCTCGGGCAATGGCAAAAACAAATCCGGCAATTCCAATTCCGGTTCAGGAACAACAGGGGGAAAGAACAATGGAACGAAAAAACTCTACTGCAACTAGGGTCGCCGCGCGCCCGAGCGCGCAGTGGCTCTGGATTGCAGCGCTGGCTTTGGCGGGTTTGATTACGGTCGTGCCGGCCCACGCCGGACAAGTGGTCGGCACCGTGACCGATGTCAGCGGCCCCTTGCTCGCACGCCGGGCAGACGGCACAGTCAAAGCGCTCGCAGCGCAATCGACCGTGGAACAGGGCGACACGCTGGTCACCGAAAAAGGTACCTACGCGCGCATCAAGTTCATCGACAACGGCGACATCACGCTGCGGCCAAACACCCAGTTCAAGATCGAGAATTTTTCCTACGAGGCCACCAAGCCGGAAGCCGACAGCGCAATTTTCACGCTGTTCAAGGGCGGTCTGCGCTCCATTACCGGGCTGCTGGGCAAGCGTAACAAGGAACGGTTCGGCCTCAATACGCCAACGGCGACCATCGGTATTCGCGGCACGATATTCATCGTCGAATATGTGCCGCCGTCCAAGGCCGACGTTGCCTACTATCAATCGACTGCGGTTGCAGCACTCGATGCACAGTATCAAAGCGGAATCCGCAGTGATGCGCCACAAGGCGTCATGCCCAGGGCCAGCTTGGCGAAAAACCTGCAAATGGCACAAAACACCGGCGGCGAGGGATCCGACGGACGCAATCCGGGCCTGTATGTCCAGGTGCTCGACGGCATGATCCACGTGACCAACGGCGGCGGCTCGCAAAACTTCTCCGCCGGTCAATTCGGCTTCACGCCGGGTTTTCAGCAACCGCCGATCATCCTGCCGAACAATCCCGGCATGCAATTCTCGCCACCACCATCGTTCTCTTCGACGGGCGGCTCCAATAGCAACGGCGGCAAGTCCGGCGAAGTCGATTGCATCGTTCGTTGAGTTTTTGTCACGAGGCCGGGCGCAGAGCCCGGCCTTTGCTTTGATAACTCGCTTGCTCAACGACGAGATTCATTGTCGCTGTGCAGGAAATTGGCACCTCGGTTCTGCCCAATTTCCCATAGATTTCCCCTCTCGCTATACATGTACGCGCCGCCTTTTTGTGCAAAGGCACATAAGCAACAATTGCTTGCCGCCATGCAATAGTCCGAGTCAACTAGTCAACATATATAGTCATACGGAAATAAGCATGCGAGAATACGCCCATCTTCATTAAAGGAAAGCAAGAGCCAGGATTGTGAAAGCCCAAATTGTCGTCACAGACATGACTCCTCAAGAAGCCGAAGATGTGATGGAATGTGCGGTAGTGCGCACCTTCCCGCGTCATGCGATCATCATCAACGAAGGCGACGATAGCGATAGCGTCTACTTCATCATTTCCGGACTGGTAAAAGTGTTTCTTGCCGACAACGACGGCAATGAAGTGATCATGGCAACCTTGAAGGCCGGCGAATATTTTGGTGAAATGGCGTTGGAACCCGGCTTCCGTTCGGCGTCGGTCATGGCAATCGAGCCGGTGAGCCTGGCGGTCGTCCGCATGGCCGATTTCCGCAGCTTCCTGCGTACCCATCCCGACTTTGCTTTCGCCCTGATCGGCAAACTCATACGCCGTTTCCGTCTGGTAACGCGCAACCTCAAAGGCCTGGCCCTGCTCGATGTCTATGGCAGGCTCGCGCAATTACTTAACGACCTGGTTGAAGACGTGGATGGCAAGCGCGTCATACGCGAGCCGCTGACACAACAGGAAATGGCCAGCAGGATCGGCTGTTCGCGTGAAATGGTCAGTAAAATTCTGAAGGACTTGACAGCAGGCGGCTATGTCGAGATTTCCCGCAAATCGATAGAGATCAAACGGAATCTGCCGGCGTCCTGGTAAGCTGATTTACAGAATGCCTGACGTACGTTGAGCGCTCATGCCTCGCGCCCACAGTCAGTTCGCATGACACATCCAGCCGGCCCTAGCGACCGCCATGGATAAAGGTATGCAAGTCAAGACCGCCCAATAGGGATTGCATCATCCCGGTGCGCCTGTCTTCGCCGGCGCGGCGGTCAAACAACACCATGCCCTCTTCCGTCATATAGGGTGGCGCCAACTGTCTGCCGCTGCGTCTGTCTTGGGTTTTGCGACTAACGACGAAACTCATGTCGTTCTGATTCATGTTATTCCCTTGGTTGCTTCTACTTCATATTAGTAATTTTACGTAGAGTGTCAAATAATTGACGTGAGGAATCACCGCTCTCGTATGTGAAAAATTACCGCAGGGTCAGACGGTTGCCGAACTGCGATGAAACGGATCATAAGGGAGGGATTGCGCTGCATGAAAGCGCCGCAGGGGAAGTATTGCCGGGTAATACTGAAAGGATAAAATCCGTGCCAAGCCGCCCCTCGCGGGAGGCTGAGGCGAGCGCTTATTGGACGTGCCGAGCAAATGAATCGCGCAAATGCCTTGAGGCAAAACGGCGCGCAGTATTCGCCGCTTTCGGTGACAATGAATCAGACCTGGGCCAAACCGGTGGTGTGCGACCATTGCGCGAAGTCGGCCTGGCCTTTTCCGCGCGCGCGGGTTCCGGCCGGTTCAAGCCAGTTGGCCACCAGCGTGGCCGCCCCCATTGCCAGCGCCCAGGCCACCAGGAGCCCCAGCCCGTTGGCAGCAGGGTCGTCGCCCCAATTCGATTCCACGACAGCGCCAATGAGCATCAGCGCCGGATAGTGCAGCACGAACAGGGGAAACGAAATTCGCGACAGATAGGAAATCACCGACACCAGCCATGCCGAACCGAACGCACCTGCGGTACGTCGAGAGCCCCACAGAATCAGCACGACGGCCGTGGCAGAACTGACGGCGATGCGACTACGCCATTCGACAGCCTGCGCAATCGCACACAGCAGCACGACAGCAAGCAGCCACAATTTCTTGCGCTTGCCTTCAAGTTGAGAAACCCAATACGCTGCAATGCCCAAGCCATACGAACCGAAGAAATAGAATCCCCATATCTCGAAATCGTGGTTGCGGTTGAACACCAGCAGCGAACTAAGCGCCAGAGCCACCACCGCCGCCATTGCCATCCCTTTACCGAATCGGGCGAAGCGCCCCCGGGCTAGCGCTGCCGAAACGGCGCATATGGCCGCCAGGATCGCGTACAACTGCAAATCGATCGCGACGTACCATGCGCCGGCAGTCAACGCAGGAATGCCCAGCACGTCTTGTGCAAACAGGAGATGGGCGACCAATGCAGTGAGATCCGGCGCCGCAGGAATCGAAGGCTCGTCCACCATGGAGCGCGCAATTGCCGCACAAACGAGTGCCGCAGCCAACCCGATGAAATAAACTTTGGCCAAGCGTTTGTAGCGCCGCATGATCACGCCGGGCAGCCCAGCCAGGCTCGAAGGCATCCATGCCTTCCTATTGCCCGGCAAAAGCGCCGCCGCTGCCATGAAACCGCCCATAACCAGGAAACATTGCACGCTCAAGCGGCCGTTGTTGGCCAGCCATTTGAACAGTGCCGGAGCAAAGCCCCAAGCCGCGTCCGACATCGGCGCAAACAGGCAGAAGTGATGCCAGGTAATAATTTGCGCCGCGCCGCCCTTGATCGCGTCCAGCACGACAAGGCGGCCGCGCGTCTTCTCTGTCGAACTTGCGGCTGCAATTGGCGCAGCAGCGCCACGCGATGGCGCAATGCCAATCACGTGCGACTCGTTTTGCAATAAGGTTCCGGTCCGCTGCTCCTTGGCAGGAACAACGTCAGCTAGTGCATTCATGGGCTTACAGGCAATGTTTTACTGGCAATGCAGCCAATGCCAGGGTTACTGATCCGATCATGCCTTCACAATATTGTCAAAGTGAAACAACGATCGAGGCGTTCGATGCGCTCTTCCGGCGAACGTTGAAACGTCAACGTAGACAGCCGGAATCAGTAAAAAGTTCGCAAGGATAGCATGGAAGGGGTCCGAGGACAAAGGGCGGCGGCTCCGCGAACGGCCTGCCGGCGACTGTTTTTGATCACTTTCCATCATTGAAATGGTCGACCTGATGCCCGAGGTGGATGGCCCGCACTGGATCGAGATTCGTCATATGTTGCATTTGGTTTAACATTCAGCGAATCGCTTGTCGACCCAGGCATGACATGCACGACAGTAACCAACATGCAACGGTCATGCCTGTGGCTCGGCACGTACGTCGCCTGCGTCCGGAATGCCGACAACTAATTCAAAGGCGGGATCATTGCCCTGATGACGCCGGTCATGAACGAACAGAAGCAAAAATTCCGAAGTGCAGAAGCGCATCATGAAGTTGACCAAATTCGGCGCCGCATTGTTATCCAGTGACCGCGTGATCAAGCGCTCATTCATTCTTGTGTTCGGCTCGACGATTTATTCACACTTGACGTCCTGGAAAACCGGGCGCGCGAAGTTGCGCCAGGCCGTCAAAAGACAAAGATTCGAATTGGCGATTTGCCTCGATGCGCGCGCATATTGAGATCACACCTGGCTAACCGCAACCGGCATTACTTGTTGTCAGAAGCCCTTGAATTTTTAACCATTCCGCCAAGAAATTCATTCACTATTGGTAGTCACTGCGCGCGTCCTGCTCACTGTGCCGCCAATCCTGTTCTTGTCAGAATGCCTTTTAAAACGGCAGGTCCAGACACCGCGGCGATGACAGTAAGACTATACGACCAGGTGTGACAACCACGCCCTATGCATTTCGAGACGCGTTCTTAGTGACGCGAGACGCAATTCGCGATATAACTATCACATTGATGAGCGCTCCGTCGAAGCTGCTGGGGGAAAAGTCCTTGACTGGAATCTTGCACATTCTGTGGGCCGTCCATGGCGGCGATTTCGTGCGCATCGTCTCGCGCAAACACAAACTCGTCTCGCTGTTCGGCAAAGCAGGGCAGATGATCGACAGTATCCATGGCCAAACAATCGCAAAAAATACTTCACCCTTTCGGAACTGACATGGCGACGACAACGATACTGGTTGTGGATGACCGCGCCATCAATCTCAAATACCTGACCGTATTGTTTGAAAGCAGCGGATATCGTGTCCTGTCTGCGCTTGACGGGGCCGAGGCATTAGCAATCATTCGCAGCGATGAGGTGGCAATCGTCATCAGCGACGTCATCATGCCGGTCATGGACGGGATCGAATTAGCGCGCCGCCTGCTCGCCGATCCCGCGATATCGCACATACCATTAATTTTCTATACTGCCACCTACCGTGAAAATGAGGCGCGTGCGCTCGCGCAGCGCTGCGGCGCCGCCATGGTTCTGGCCAAACCGGCCGAGGCAAAAGTCATTCTCGATGCCGTTGCGTTTGTTCTGGATCAACGCAATAACCAGCTTGGGCAGGGACAGGATCGGCCCGACCATGAGTCGCACCTAAGCTTGGTAGGCCATGCTGCACAAGGCGGACTGCCGCAACTTCAACATCGCCTTGAGGCGGCCGTACCTGTGCCGGGCGAAACGCAATCGCTGACGCTGCGCACTGCCGCACTTCTGGAACTGAGCCTGTCGCTGTCGCTCGAACAGGAACCTGAGCGCTTG
Organism: Burkholderiaceae bacterium; assembly: GCA_036561005.1. GTDB lineage: Bacteria > Pseudomonadota > Gammaproteobacteria > Burkholderiales > Burkholderiaceae_D > PKWO01. The sequence goes on from DATBQE010000140.1 coordinate 150,879, forward strand.
CTGGAACTGTTTTGCCGCGCAGTGCAAGACATCATGAAAGCGCAATTTGCTGCTGTGGCATTGTACGGCGGCAGTCACTTCAATCTTGTGGCGCAGCGCGGCATGTCCGAGGCGGAAACAAGCGCGCTATCGATCCTGCTCGATCCGGGTGCAGGCACACCGCGCAACCTATTGGCCGATGGCGAATTGCGCAATGCGGCGAGCCTGCACGCCGATCCATTCGTGATGCAACTGCCGCAGAACCACCCGCTGCGACGGCATTGCATTCTTGTTCCAATCATATTGCGCTCGCACCCCTACGGCTGGATATATATCGCCGATAAACTTGATCGCGCCAGGTTCGACGAAGAAGACGAGCAATTCGCCGCGACGCTGGCCGTGCAAGTGGCGCCCACTTATGAAAACATGGTTTTATACGATGAGGTCCGACAGCGCGCCGGCGAGCTCGAACTGGAAATCGACGAACGCCGGCGGGTGGATGAAGACCTGAAGGAAAGCGAGACGCGCTTCAGGCAATTGGCCGAAAACATTCAGGAAGTTTTTTTTCTGACCGACGAAAACATGTCGCACCCGCTCTTCGTCAGTCCTGCCTATGAGGAAGTGTGGGGAGATACCGTCGCAAATGCCTACGCAGACCCAAAGTCCTGGGCGAAATATATTCATCCTGACGATAAAAAGAGAGCGCTTCAAGGCCACACCACTTATGACGCAGCCGGCAGGTTCGACGTCACCTACCGGATCGTGCGTGCCGACGGTCAGGTCCGTACGATCAGGTCTCGCGGCTTCCCCGTGCGTGACGAAAACGGGGAAATCTATCGCTTCGCCGGCATCGCCAAAGACATCACGCTCGAAGTAGCGCAGAGCCGGCGCATTGAGCGCATGAGCCGCCACTATGCGGTCTTAAGCGGCGTCAACTCGGCCATCGCCCGCATTCACCACCGAGAAGACCTGTTCAACGAAACATGCCGAATCGCCGTAACGGTTGGCGCGTTCAACATGGCATGGATCGGGGTGATAGATCACGAAACGGGTGATGGCAAGGCGGTTGCCTGGTTCGGCGGCGACGTGAGCCAGGTGGAAAATATCAAGCTTACCACCCGTCCCGGCACACCCGACAGCGAGCGCCCTTCATGCATCGCCGTGCGCGAGAAGCGCCCGGTAATTTGCAACGACATCGAAAGCGAACCAAGCCTGCAGTCGCTCAAAGCGGATATGCAAAAAAACGGACATCGCTCAATGGGTGCATGGCCGTTGATGATCGATGGCCAGGTTGCAGCAGTGATTGCGCTATCGGCATCCGAACTCAATTTCTTTGACGAGGAACAGATCGCCCTGCTCAATGAACTGGCGGACGATTTGGCGTTCGGCCTGCAATTCATCAGCAAGGTGGAAGCCGAGTCGCGCCTGGCGGCGCGTTTGACCAATACCCTGGAGAGCATTACCGACGCATTCATCATGCTTGACCGCAATTGGCGTTTTACCTATCTCAACACCGATGCCGAACGCTTGCTGTCGACCACGAGAGAAGAAGTGCTCGGCCTCAAAATCTGGGACAAGTTTCCCGACGCGGTCGGCGGGAAGTTCTATCAGGAATATCACAAAGCGGTGGAGCAAAACTGCACCGTATCGTTCGAAGAATATTATGCGCCGCTCGATTTGTGGGTGGAGATTCGCGCCTACCCTTCGGAAGAAGGTTTGGCAATTTACTTTGCCGACATTGCCGCGCGCAAGGCGGCGGAGGCTGAAATCCATGAGCTCGCCTTCTTCGACAAGCTGACTTCGCTGCCCAATCGCCAACTGCTGCTCAACCGTCTTGAACATGCCATGTCCATGTGCAAGCGGGCCGATTCGGCCGGCGCGGTCCTGTTCATCGACCTCGACAATTTCAAGAGTATCAACGACACGCGCGGCCATGACAAAGGCGACATGCTGCTCAAGCAGGTTGCCGTACGCCTGAAAGGCGCGGTGCGCAGCAGCGATACGGTGGCACGCATCGGCGGCGACGAATTCGTCATCCTGCTGGAAAACCTGGGCAGCACAAACGACGAAGTGGCATTGCATGCCAAACGCGTCGCCGAAGTGGTGATCGATTCCTTCAACGAACCCTTCGACATTGCCGATCAACAGCAATACAGCACCTGCAGCATCGGCCTGGCAATTTTTGACCAGCAGACAGTCTCCTTCGACGACGTGCTCAAGGGTGCCGATCTGGCGATGTACCAGGCCAAGGCAGCTGGACGCAATACCATGTCGTTCTTCTCGGTAGACATGCAAGCCAGAATCACCAAGCGCGTGGCACTGGAATCCGATTTGCGCGCCGCACTGGACAAGCGGGAATTTCTTGTCTACTACCAGCCGCAGATCAACGCCGGCGGCAGCATGGTCGGCGTGGAGGCGCTGGTCAGGTGGAATAACCCGGCGCGCGGGCTGATTTCGCCTATCGACTTCATCCCCATTGCGGAGGACACGGGCCTGATCGTGCCGCTGGGCCGATGGGTCATGAAAACAGCCTGCGAACTATTGGCGAAATGGGAAAAGCGATCGAAGACCACCATGCTGACGATTGCCGTCAACGTCAGTGCCCAGCAATTTCGCCGGCCCGATTTTGTCGACCAGGTCTTGCTCGTTCTGGAAGAAACCGGCGCAAATCCTAAAAGGCTCAAACTGGAATTGACCGAAAGCCTGCTGATCAACGACATAGAGGGCACCATCCTCAAAATGAATGCGCTCAAGCAGGCCGGCATATTGTTTTCGCTGGACGATTTTGGCACAGGCTATTCGTCGCTGTCCTATCTGCACCGCTTGCCGCTGGACCAGCTGAAAATCGACCAATCGTTTATCCGCGATGCCCTGCGCGACGACAACGCCGCCGTCATCGCGCGCACCATTCTTGCGCTCGGCAAGGCACTGAACCTGAACGTCATCGCAGAAGGCGTGGAAACGGCCGCGCATCACGCCTTCATCCGCAAAGAAGGCTGCCAGGAATACCAGGGCTACCTGTTCAGCAAACCCTTGCCCGAACTGGAACTGGAAGACTTCATCGCCGCCATCAATACGGAATCGCGCGCGGCGTAAGCGAGAGCAGCAGGAACCAGGCTGACGTTACCCGTACCGCGCCTCCCGGCTCATACGACACCTGTGCGTTACCCCGACCACCCGCCTAACGCACTCACCTTCCCTGCAGCCCGCCACCCAAGAAACCGAGAAACACTTGCACCTGTCATAAATGACAGGTGCGGCCGTCATCGGCTGGTGATAATTTGCAGACACAATATTGCAAAACAGGCAAATCAATCATTTCCGATCCAGCCACGTTCGTTTGACCAAGGGAGCAACACAAATGAAATTCACGCACGCCACGCAACGCCGATTGGCACTGACTGCATTCGCAGTCTCAGCCTGCTTTGCCGCTTCACCATCCGCATTCGCCTGGGGCGCGGGAGGGCACATGATCGTTGCGCAAATTGCCTACGACAAGATCAGCGCGGAAGATCCTGCTGCCAAAGCAGCCGTTGACCGCCTGCTCAAAGTGCAGATTGCCCCGCCATCGGAAACCGGCAAATCGACTGACTTCGTCAACGCCGCCCACTGGGCCGACGATGTGCGAACTGTCGACGGCTTCCAGGACACCGCAGCCGAACACTTCATCGACCAACCGTTCACCCAAGACGGCACGACTCTGCCCTCCGACCTGCCGCAAGCCGACAATGTCGTCGTCGCGCTGACCAAATACGTCGGTATATTGAGGTCCAACAATTCCGACGATGCCACCAAGGCGCGCGCGCTGCGCTTCGTAATCCACTTCGTTGGCGACGTGCATCAACCGCTGCATTGCGCGACACGCGTATCGGCAGCCAACGCCGAAGGCGACCGCGGCGGCAACCTCGTCTCGATCCGGGACACGGTCGGCACCACCCACCCCAAGGTCAACCTGCATAGCTACTGGGATGGCGGCCTGACTGGCTTCCCACGCGAAGGCGCCCACTTCGCCCCGCCGCCGCTGTCCGAAGTAAGCTCGGCCGCAGCCGCCATCACGGGGAAATACACACTCGACGACCAATGGAAAGTGGCCGGCCCCTACAACTATGCCGACTGGGCAAAGGAAAGTTTCACCATCGCCTCAACCTTCGTCTACAACGGCATTGCTTCGGGCCAGGTACCGAGCGACGACTACGTGACCAAGGGACAAAGCATTACGCAATATCGTGTGCTGACAGCAGGCTATCGCCTGGCTGCCCTGCTTGAGGCGATTTGGCCGAACCAGAACTGATCAGGCAATATTGACGCGCGGCCTGTTCCCCCGTGGAAGAGGCCGCGTTCAAAAAAAATCCCCCATCTCGTTCAAAGATCAGACGCAGTGCCACCCTCATACAGCGTAATCAGCATCTCATCGGTATCCTGATCCGGCGCAATCAGATTCAACCCAAAGCGATCGTCATAAGGCGAACCATACACCCCGCCACGGCTAAAGTTGATACCGTTCAAACCGCCGGAATTCTCACTCACGACGTTGCCATACGCGCTGTAATACGGATTCGTCGGCTGGGCAGGCTGATACGCCAACAGCGGGTTTTGCCACCATTCATAGCTGCTCAAGGCTCCCAGTGCAACCTTCGGCGAAGTGGTCGATAGCACAGTGCTGCCGAGGAAGCCGCACGTCATCCCTTCGGCAAAATCGCCTGCGGCTTTCAGCAGCGCCGCGCCACTGGCGTTTGCCGCCCCGAAATCGGCATTGATCGCGTCCCAGCCGCTTGTCGTCACGTTGATCCCTGCGCCGGCTATCGCCGCGAGGTAGATGAAATTGGTCATGTACAGGTTTTGATTCACCAGATCATCGGCTGCAATCGATATCGACAGGTTCGTGTATTGATAACTTGGGATCGCACCGGGCACAGTACCTGAGAGAGTCGCATTCACGTAACCGCTCAACACGACGCTATACGTGCCGTTTGGATCGGTCGGCGGATTCGGCGCAGTCACTTGCGTCAGCGTGGCCGTGAAATGGTAATCGAGGTTGTAGACCGTGTTCGCTGTCACGTTGGTCGCGCCGGCCGTGGACTTAAACCCGGCCGATCCTGCCCCGCCCGGCGATGCGCCCGGTGCAAGATTGGTCAGGTCAGTGACCACGCTCGACTTCGCGCCATAGGTGCCATAAAGAGACTGGAGATAAGCGTTATACGTGGGATAAGGGTTCTGCTGCGGGCCCAGAGTGTGTAAAAAGCCCATCGAACACGATCCCCAAGATATTATCGATTTTTCGCAGGTTGTGTAAACGAGTTTACTCCTGAAGCGTTATTTTCCTATCTCATCATTTGTGAGGTATCTGGATGAAACGATTTATCCAAGGCCAGGATCGAACACAAGGCGTCCTCCTCCCCGAACAGCTCGACGATTATGTCGCGGAGAACAACCCGGTACGAATCGTCGACGCCTTCGTCAATGAACTGGAACTGAAGAAGCTGGGATTCAAGGGCGTCAAGCCGGCGGCGACCGGGCGGCCATCCTACCATCCCTCGGTCATGCTCAAGATCTACATCTACGGTTACCTCAATCGCATTCAATCGAGCAGGCGCCTGGAACGCGAAGCGCAACGCAACGTCGAGCTGATGTGGTTGACCGGGCGCCTGGCGCCCGATTTCAAGACCATCGCCAATTTCCGCAAGGATAACGGCAAAGCCATCCAGAACGTATGCCGCCAGTTTGTGCTTCTGTGCCAGAACCTTGATCTCTTCACCGACGCCCTGGTTGCCATTGACGGCAGCAAGTTCAAAGCCGTCAACAACCGCGACAAGAATTACACCACCGCCAAGTTGCAACGGCGCATGGAAGAAATTGAAGGCAGCATCAACCGTTACCTGAGCGCACTCGATACCGCCGACAGGCAGGAGCCGAAGGCAGCCCAAGCAAAGAGTGCGCGTTTGCATGACAAGATCGCAGCGCTGAAGCAGGAAATGCAGAACCTCAAGGCAATCGAAACCCAACTCAAAGCAGCACCCGACCACCAGATCTCCTCGACCGATCCGGACGCACGCTCGATGAAGACGCGCGGCACCGGCATCGTCGGCTACAACGTGCAAACGGCAGTCGATACGACACATCATCTGATCGTGGCACATGAAGTCACCAATACCGGCTCAGACCGGAATCAATTGTCCGCAATGAGCAAGCTTGCGCAAGAGGAAATGGGTGTCGAGAAGCTGACGGCAATCGCTGATCGCGGTTATTTCAACGGAGAAGAGATACTGTCCTGTGACCAAGCCGGGATCGACGTGATCGTTCCCAAACCCGTCACCTCCAATGCCACAGCCGACAGACGCTATGGCAAGGCCGATTTCATCTACGACGCGAAGAAGAACGAATACCGCTGCCCAGCCGGAGACAGACTGATCTGGCGCTTCACCAGCGTAGAGCACGGTATGACGATGCATCGCTATTGGAGTTCGAATTGCCAGCAGTGCCCGCTCAAGTCAGCGTGCACGCCAAGCGCCCAACGACGCATCACCCGCTGGGAACATGAATCGGTGCTTGAAGCAGCTGAGACACGACTGGATGAAACGCCCGATGCGATGCGCATTCGAAGGCGAACGGTCGAGCATCCGTTCGGGACGATCAAGCTCTGGATGGGCTGGACGCATTTCCTGACTCGGACACTGCCTCGGGTAAAAACCGAAATGAGCTTGCATGTGCTGGCCTACAACATGAAGCGCCTGCTCAACATATTGGGATTTGACGAGTTGATGTACGCGATCAGGGCGTGAGGCCCTTTTTTATTGATCGTATTGACGTAAAATTGGAGTGCTGAGGCGGTTCTTGGACGATTTGCTGGAAAAACTGTCCGATAGTATTTTTTTGTGCGCGGCGTCGTAGCGGGCTGCTATACATTTTTGGTGCGGCGCTATGGCGAACTAAATTGGTGTGGCTTGGATTTTCTTGTTTTTACACACTCTGGGCCGCTAGGGAACACATTGGTGCCGATCACGCGGTAGGGGTTGCTGTCGCTATCGAGATAGACAGCCACCGTCGATTCTTTGCCGGAAAACCCGGATGCCGCTGCCA
>DATBQE010000141.1:0-38008 GCA_036561005.1 Burkholderiaceae bacterium
TCCTTGGCCTTGGTGTACAGTTCCCAGCGCCGGCGCGATTCCAGGTCCATCGAGCTCAGCTTCCACTGCTTGAGCGGATCGTGGATGCGCATCAGGAAGCGGAGATTCTGCTCCTCGTCGGTGATCGAGAACCAGTATTTGACCAGAATGATCCCGGATTGCACCAGCATGCGTTCGAATTCCGGCACGGTGCGGAAAAATTCCTCGTACTGGTCATCGCTGCAGAATTGCATGACGCGTTCGACGCCGGCACGGTTATACCAGCTGCGGTCGAACAGCACGATTTCCCCGGCCGCCGGCAAGTGCGACACATAGCGCTGGAAATACCATTGCGTCCGTTCACGATCGTTGGGCGCCGGCAAGGCAGCCACACGGCATACGCGCGGGTTCAGGCGCTGCGTTATGCGCTTGATCACGCCCCCCTTGCCTGCGGCATCGCGCCCTTCGAACAGAATGACGACCTTGTGCCCGGTATGCACGACCCAATCCTGCAGCTTGACCAATTCGGCTTGCAGACGGAACAGCTCGCGGAAATACTGGCGCCGGCTTTCCTTTTCTTCGTTCGATGCGCCGGCAGGCGGTTCTCCCGACAGGGCGTCGAGCGGCCGGTCTTCAAACTCCAGCTCCAGCTCTTCGTCGTAGCTGTCGGCCAAATCGCGATGGATGCGGCTGATTAATTCCTGATCTTTCAGATTCACGGCAGCGTTCCTTTAAAATAAATGCGAGAACAGCCAATACAGCGAACCCGACAGCACGATTGCAACCGGCATGGTCAAGACCCAGGCCATCGCCAGATTGCGTAGCGTCGACCATTGCAAGCCTGACTTGTTCGCCGCCATGGTGCCGGCCACGCCTGAAGACAGCACGTGTGTGGTGGATACCGGCAAGCCATACATGTCGGCCGCGCCTATGGTCAGCATGGCGACCAGTTCGGCCGAGGCCCCCTGGGCGTAAGTCAGATGCGATTTTCCGATTTTCTCGCCGACCGTGACCACGATGCGTTTCCAGCCGACCATGGTGCCAAGGCCGAGTGCGATTGCGACGGCGATCTTGACCCACAATGGAATGAACTTGGTGGCGTCGTCAATTTGCTTCTTGAACGCCATCAGGTTGGATTTGGTATCGGCGTCGAAATGAACAGTCTTGTCCTTGTCGAGGAAGCGGATCGCTTCTGCCGTCAGGTACATGTCGTTTCGCACATTTGATACGGTCTCGGACGGCACACGCGCCAGCGAGCCATGTTCCTTGACTTGCGCGCCAATCGAGCCGGTGATGACGGTTAGTGCCGGCACGACGTCGGGTGTCAATTCCTTCGTCCGCACGTATTCGGAGAGCACCTTGCGCGGATCGGTGGGGACCAGCGTATTTGGTGCAATCGCGTGCGCGAGCGACTGTTGCGTCACTTGCGCCACGGCGACAAACTGCGTGACGTGGTCAACCGGCATCGAACGGTTCAGGGCGTAGGCCATGGGCACGGTGCCGACCAGGATCAGCATGATCAGCCCCATGCCCTTTTGCCCGTCGTTAGAGCCATGCGCGAACGATACGCCGGTGCAGGTCAGGATCAGCAGGCCGCGTATCCACCACGGTGGAGCGCGCTTGCCTTCCGGCGCATGGTAGAGCGCCTTGTTTTTCACGAATGCGCGCAAGGCAAGCAGCAGCAAGGCCGCGAACACGAAACCGATCAGCGGGGACAGCAGCAACGAATAGCCGACCTTGGTTGCCTGCGCCCAATCGACACCGCTGGTGCCATCGCGTCCGTGCATCAAGGCGTTGGCAATACCGACGCCGAGAATCGACCCGATCATGGTGTGGGAAGACGATGCCGGCAAGCCGAGCCACCAGGTTCCCAGATTCCAGATGATGGCGGCGATCAAGAGTGCGAATACCATTGCGAAACCGGAACCCGAGCCGACCTGCAGGATCAATTCAACCGGCAGCAGTGAAATGATGCCGAATGCGACGGCGCCGGAAGACAGCAGCACGCCGAGAAAATTGAAACAGCCGGACCAGACAACGGCGACATGGGGTGGCAGCGAGTGCGTATAGATGACCGTCGCGACTGCGTTGGCCGTGTCATGGAAGCCATTGACGAATTCAAACCCGAGCGCAATAAGTAATGCGACACCCAACAATATATAGGGCAGCCAGCTGACCGAGAGAGAACCCGCCTCGTTGACGTCCGAAGTGAGACTGAAGCCGCTGAAAGCGATGCCGACGAGCAGCAGGACGACAAAGATCGCGATCGTCACCGGCCCCATTTTGCTATCGATATGCGGCCGAGAGGCAGACTGCGCTTGTGCCACGGACGCGCCATCGGCGGGCAGGGCTGCTGCGGTGGAATTCATGGCGGGATGTCTCCAATATAGGGGCGATTAGACTGCGAGCTGTCAAATGTACCTGTCAAATATGACAGTCATGTGACCCTCGCTTTCTTCGAGGAAATGCTTCTTGGAAACGTTCCCGGAGGTGCTTGATTGGTAAATATGGCGTCCGATTACCGATTTGCCGGGGGTTGCATTTGCGCATTATTGCGCCTACCATTCATTGACCAAAACAAATGCGACACGATGTGGCCGCAATAAAGTTTGAGCCTCCGCCTCTCCCGGTTGTACGTTCCCGCCAGCTATCCCAACTCACATACTGTTTGCGCAAAAGGCAAATGGGATAGCGCACGTCGTTTCGCTGCGGCGAAACCAAAGGCGATAGTCTTGGACGATGCGCGCAATCGTCCATTCTCAAGAAGGGAAGAAATAACATGTTGAGCGAATTAGGGGATTTGGGCTGGCTTTCTGCGGCCATGATAGTTGTCGTGACGTTTGTATTCCTTGCTCTGGTGGTCATGATCAGCGGTATCGTCCGCTATATTCCGAACGACAGGATCGGCGTGATCGAAAAACTCTGGAGTTCCTCGGGTTCGGTCAAGAGCGGCTTGCTTGCGCTGCATGGGGAAGCCGGCTTCCAGCCTGAGTTGCGGCGCGGTGGCTTCCATTTTTTTGCCCCATTGCAATATCGCGTGCATACCTACCAAATGGTCTCGGTCACACAGGGCAAGATCGGCTACGTGTTTGCGCGAGATGGTATCGATTTGCCGGCCGGACAAACCTTGGCCGACAATGCCAAGGTCGGCGATTTTCGCGACGTACGGGCCTTCCTCGAAGGCGGAGGGCAAAAGGGCCCGCAACGCAAGATCCTGCGTGAAGGCACGCACATCATCAATCCGGCCTTGTTCGTGGTCATGACCGAAGAGGCCACCTATTCCCTGGGGCTCAATGCCAAGGAAAAGGAATACTACGATCAAATGCGCGGCGTGCTCGACGAGCGCCAGGCGTTCCGCCCGGTCGTGATCAAGGAAGTACCCGGCACACACGATTCCGATCAACTCGCCATTGTTACCGTGCAGGACGGCCCCGGCTTGCCGAAAGACGAGTTGCTGGCCGCCGATGTGGGCGACAATCACAATTCATTCCAGGAGCCGGAAAAATTTCTCGCCGCCGGCGTCAGGCGTGGACGCCAGGAGCGCGTGCTGGTCGAAGGCACCTATTACATCAATCGCCTGTTTGCCACAGTCGAATTCATTCGCAAAACCATCATCCCGGTCGGCTTTGTCGGTGTGGTGGTTTCCTATACAGGGCGCAAGGGCGACGATCTGTCGGGCAAGGAATACAGCCATGGCGAGCTGGTCGAAAGCGGCTGCCGCGGTGTGTGGCGCGACCCGCTCATGCCCGGCAAGTATGCATTCAATACCTATGCCGGCAAGATCGAACTGGTGCCGACCACCAACTTCGTGTTGATGTGGAAATCGGGCGAAAGCGGATCGAACTTCGATTCCAACCTGCGCGAAATCACCCTGATTACCAAGGATGCGTTTGAGCCGCAACTGCCGCTATCGGTCGTTGTGCATATCGACTACCGCAAGGCGCCGATGGTGGTGCAGCGCTTCGGCAACGTCAAGCAACTGGTAGAGCAGACGCTCGACCCGATGGTATCGTCGTACTTCAAGAACGTTTCGCAAACCAAGACCTTTATCGAGCTGATCCAGTCGCGCAGCGAATTGCAGGAAAACGCCTCACTCGACATGAAGGAGCGCTTCCAGAACTACTCGCTGGAATTCCAGGAGGTGTTGATCGGCACGCCCAAGCCGCAGCAAGGCGACACCAAGATCGACAACATCATGGCCCAGTTGCGCGACCGGCAAATTGCGCGCGAGCAGGTTGAAACCTTCGCGCAAAAGCAGATCGCCGCCGACAAGGAGCGCGAATTGAACGAAGCCGAGCAGCGCGCCGCCAAGCAGAAGGAACTGACCGGTTCGCTGGTCGACATCTCGATCAAGGAAAACCAGGGCGCGGCCAACGTCAAGGCGGCGGAAAAGAAGCGCCAGGAAATCGAAGCCCTGGCCCATGCCGAAAAATTCAAGCAAGAGATGGAAGGCTCCGGTCGCGCCTCTGCTATCCGCTCGGTCGGCGAGGCCGAAGCCGCTGCGATCAAGGCCAAATCCGAAGCGCTGGAAGGCGAAGGCGCCGACAAGCAACTGATGCAAACCGTGATGTTGCGCCTGGCCGAATCCTTCGAAGTATCGAAGGTGCCGTTGGTGCCGCAGATACAATTGGGCGGCAATGGAGACGGCAGCGCATTCTCGACGCTGCTGTCCTTGATGAGTTCCCTCAAGGCGCAGGAGTTGTCGCAATCCGGCAACGCCAAACCAAAAAAGCCCGATTATTCCCAGTCGCCCTGAGCGGTGACAAAGCCCCTCCATTCGGAGGGGCTTGTACGTAAAGTCCCGTTTTTGTAATTACGCAATACGCAACGCAAATTCTCCCAGTCGGCTCTTGCTACTAAGCGTTTAGTACTATATAGTTAGTACAAGTGCGGTTTCTGAAAAAGGCGACAATGAATAATCCCCATCCAACCGAAGGCGAACTGGCCATCCTGCGCGTCATGTGGGAGCGCAATGCGCCAATGACGGTGCGCGAAGTGCATGATGAGCTTTTACGCAGCAAGGAAACCGCCTACACCACGGTGTTGAAAATGCTGACCATCATGAGCGAAAAAAAACTCGTGCGGCGCGACGAAAGCGAACGCAGTCATCGATACACGGCAATCTATAGCGAGCCGGTGGTGCAGTCGTCCATGCTCAGGAGTTTTGTGCAAAACGCGTTCGCCGGCTCTGCGTTCAAGCTGGTGCAACGGGCGCTCGATGACGATACGGCGAGCGCCGAAGAACTCGACGCAATCGCTCGCATGATTACGGATGCCAAGAGGCGCCGTGCCGGGAAATCATGAGCGCGCGCCGTGACCGCCATTGTCGCGTTTTGTTGATCGGCCAGGCGGCATGAATATCCAATTCAGCTTTGCAACGGCGCTTGCACATGTGCTGCTGCATTCGATCTGGCAATTGTCCCTGGTGGCATTGGCGGCCTCGTGCAGTTTCGCGTTGCTCGGCCGTCGCAGTGCCGCCCTGCGCCACGTCGTGGGGATGATCTGGCTGATCGTGATGCTAATTGTGCCTGCCGTTACCTTTGGCCTGTTCTGGCAAACACCTATGTCAAACATCGAAGGCACACCGTCGCCCCTGTTGCCGATCCCCGTCGGTGCCGAAGTGATGGGTGGAGGGATGGGCGTCCAGTCATGGGTTGATTGGACCGCAGTATGCGCGTCGGAGTTATGGCTTGCCGGTGTCGCGTTGATGGTGGTTTTACAGTTGGGGGGGTGGCGCTGGATAGCGCGGCTGGAGCAACAACCGCACCTTGAATTTCCTGCTAGCTGGATCGAAACCAGTAGCGCCCTACGCAAGGCGTTCGGCATTTCACGCGCGGTGACGCTGCGGCTTGCGCACGACATAGCATCACCGCTTACCGCGCGCGTGTTGCGGCCTATCATCTGGTTTCCCGTCACCTTTCTCACACAATTGCCGCCGGACCAGATCGAGGCCCTGCTTGCGCATGAATTGGCGCACATCCGTCGACTCGACTGGGTCTGGAACGGGTTGCAATGTCTGATCGAGTCTCTGTTGTTTTTCCATCCGGGCATGTGGTGGTTGAGCCGTCGCATTCGGCAGGAGCGCGAACATGCTTGTGACGATTTGGCGGTGGCGGTTTGCGGAGACGCCATTGTGCTGGCCGAAGCGCTCGTCGAACTCGGGCGCCGACGTCTTGATGCTCCGCGTATTGCACTTGCTGCAGAAGGAGGTTCTTTGATGAAACGCATTTCGCATTTGCTCTCCGGGTCGCCGATGCGCCAGAATTGGCGCGTCTCCGGCGCCTTGTTGCTTTTATTGTGTTCAGGCGCGCTGTTTGCCATGCAGGTTGATCCGCCGCGTCATGTCGTGCTCAATCTCAAGAGCGAATCGTCTTCCGGGGGCGCCCTCACGCCCGGGAATTTTCGCGAATTTACTGCCGACTATTTGATTGGCGCACAACGCCATTACCGCATCAGCATGGATGCGCAGGGACAGGTTGCCGAACTTTACGAAGAAGGCGGCATTCGCAAACCGATCGACGCCGGGGTTCGTGCCTGGCTGCAGGAAGTCGAAACCATGAGCGGTACCAATACGCGCAACGCCTCGGTCGCCACTGCGGCGGCATTACCGCCAATGCCGCCAATGCCGCCAATACCGTCAATACGGGCCGTGCCGGCGCTTCCGCCCTTGCCGCCGTTACCGCCCAAGCCACCGGCCATCACGGATTCGGCTGAGATGAAGCAGTTATTCCAGTCCCTGCAAAGCGATCAACGTGTGGTTGCGGCAATCGGCACACCATTTCAGATCGAGATCGAGAGCTTTCATGGCCACATACGTAAATGGAGCTCCTGGGATTTTCATCTGTGGGGCATAGACGATCCCGAGGGAGCCAAAGCCGAATTCACAACGACCGTATCGGGCCCGAACGGACAGGCACAACTGCATTACGCCGGTGAGACACGCGGCGGCCATTGGCAGGCCCAGACTCTGGAAGTAGGCCCGCTTGGCAAGCATTGAGTTTTTTTAACTCGTCTACTAATCAATTAGTAGACTTCCACCAACTTCATCAGGAGAGAAAATGAACAAACATGTCTTTGATAATGCCGCAGTAATTCTCGCAACCTTGTTTGCCTGGACGCTGTCTGGCAGCGCCATCGCGGACGGCCCGCACATGCCGAAAGTGCCGCTTTCGGCAGCAGACCGCCAGGCGGTCATGCAGACGCTCGATGCCAAACTGCGCGCGAACTATGTATTTCCCGATGTGGCAGAACGCGTGATCAAGTCGCTGGACGAAAAGAACGGCAAAGGTGACTACTCGTCGGCGCAGGATATGGAAACTTTTTCCGACCTGCTCTCGAAAGACTTGCGCACCTTCTCGTCCGACCTGCATTTCCGCGTGCGCTATGAGCCGCAGTTTCATGAAGACAGCACGCCCGATGCAGTTCCCAGTGCGGAGGATGTGGAGAAACAGCGCGCCGAAGTGCTGGAGCTCGGATTCGGCATCCAGCGTGTAGAGCGCCTGCCCGGCAATGTCGGCTATATGGAATTGCGCGGTTTCGGGCCGACCGCATTCGTTGCGCCGGCCTATACATCCGCACTGACCCTGCTATCAGGCACCGACGCATTGATTCTCGATTTGCGGCGCAACGGCGGGGGCGAGCCGAGCAGCGTGCAATACCTGATGAGTCATTTCTTTGCCATCGGCGACGAGCGGCATTTGAATGATATCTATACGCGGCCGACCAACGTCACCCAGCAATACTGGACCCAGTCATCGGTTGGGGTGCGCTACCTCAAGCCGGTGTATGTGCTGACGTCGCCGCGCACTTTCTCGGGCGGCGAGGAATGTGCCTATGATTTCCAGACCCAGAAGCGCGCGACGCTGGTTGGCGAAGCCACCGGTGGCGGTGCCAATCCGGTTGATTCGTTTTCCGTCGGGCACGGCCTGGTCGTGGCGATACCGACGGGACGTGCGATCAATCCATTGACGCACACAAACTGGGAGCACGTCGGCGTCAAGCCCGATGTTTCAGCACCGGCCGCGCAGGCACAACAGGTTGCCTACCTTGCGATTCTCCGTTCATTGCTCGCCAAGAGCGACGACCCGGAGCGCACCGAAGATCTGCAACGGATACTGGCGCGGGTTGAGAAAGGTGAAGCAGAACAACCGGTCTACACCATGCGCCATTGATGCCGATGCAATCAGGGTTTTCTCAGGCTGCGCACCAAGCCTTGCGGATACATGCCGCGCGAGACCAGTTTCCATGCAATCATCCGCACGATCCGCGCGATGTCGAGGATGGGACGGAAATGGCTCGCGCGCGCATCGGGCATGTAGATGGCGGCTATCGGCACGGGGCAACTGGTGACACCGATGCGACCGGCCTCGATCAGAATTTCGCTCTCGAAAACGAAACAGGAAGACCGCCGGTGCGCCACCTTGATCCTGTCAAGCAAGGTCGCTGGATAGACGCGAAAGCCGGACTGGCTGTCGATGATGGGATAGCCGGCGGCCCACGCCACCCAAAAATTGGCGAAGCGGTTGGCGTTATAGCGCGAACGCGGGATTTTATCTTTCTCGTGCAGTCGTGAACCAATGATGATGGTATCGGGCGCGGCACGAAAGTGCCGCAGCAGGCGCGGAATGTCCTCCGGCAGGTGCTGGCCATCGCCATCGATGGTGACTATGCCGACAACCATGCGCTTGCGCGCCTCGATGAAACCGTCCCATAGGCTGCTTGCCTTGCCCTGGTTGGTGTCATGGCGCAGGAGGGTGATAGGCAAACCTTCCAACGCCGCAGCAGTGCCATCGTTTGAACCGTCGTCGACTACGATCACAAGCCGGATAATTGCCAGGCTGCGCACAACAAGATCGCGTATGGTGCGGACCTCATTGTAGGCCGGGATGATGAGCGCAATATCGTCGTTGACCTCCCGCTCAATGGCGCCATCGACCGCGGCTTTCGCGTTGACGGCCGGCGATTGGCGCGTCACGCCATGGCTCCGTTGATCGAGATGATCTGTCCGGATATATAAGAGGCTTCCTCCGACGCAAGGAAGCGCACCAGGCTTGCCACTTCGTCGGGTGTGCCGGCACGCTTCATCGGCACTAGTTGCTTGACCATGTCGGCTGGAAACGCTTCCGCACTCATTGCTGTTGCGATGATGCCTGGGGCGACCGCATTGACCGTAATGCCACGCGTGGCCAGTTCCATCGCCAGCGATTTTGTCGCGCCGTGCAGGCCGGCCTTGGCCGCCGCATAGTTGGCCTGTCCGCGGTTGCCCATCACACCGGCAACCGACGACATGTTGACGATACGGCCCCATCGCGTACCCATCATCGCCAGTAGCAGCGGCTGGGTCACGTGAAAAAAGCCGTTCAGCGAAACGTCGATTGGACGATGCCACTGGGCTGCTTCCATGCCGACCAAAAGCGCGTCGTCATGCACGCCGGCATTGTTGACCAGCACTTGAATCGGACCGCCAAGCAGCAAAGCCTCCAATGCCAGCGCCGTCTGGGCGCCATCGGCGACGTCGAAGCTCACGGCTGTCGCGTGCAGGCCTTGCGCTGCCAATTCTTGCGCCAATTGCTGTGCCGAATCGATATTGCTATTGGCGTGGACAATGACTTGCAGGCCGTCACAGGCCAGGCGGCGGCATATCGCTGCGCCAATGGCGCCACTGCCGCCGGTAACCAGTGCGCGTTTCATGATTCGAACCCTTCCAGGACAACGGCCACCCGCCCTTCCATCACGGCTTGACCATCGGCCGTGAGGGCAAAGGAATAAATCGAACGTCCGCCTTCGCTGATCAGCTGCTGTGCATCGACAATCAGGTCCCCGGCGATATCATCGAGCCGCGCGACGTGCCAGCGCACATCTTTCGCGTTGGCCAGGTAGCCAACCGATGGTGCACGGGCGACGCCCCCGGCAGCGGCATGTTTCGCTTTGAGTCCCCCGTGCACCGCAACTGCCTGCGCTGCATACTCAATTCCGCACACCGCCAGCAAGCCGTCCGCCGTGCGCAAGGGGTTCGACGGATCGCGGTGGCTGGCACTGCAACAGCGGATGCAATCAGCATCCCATGACAACACCCCGTCGAGCAAACACATGCCATTCTGATGCGGAATCAGCGATGCTATATCGAGATCTTGAGCGACAACATTCAACATGGGAACACCCTGGCCGACAAGGTCTGGCCGAGATAGTCGAAATCCACTGTGCTATCCCCACCCGCCGCCAAGGCAGCCAGCAGAGGCAAAGCGCGGGCCGCCGGGCAACCGGCAAACGGCGCCGGCAGGCAGGCGGGCAGGGCCGTTGCCGGCCGGGCCTGCACCAAGTCAATTTCCAACCGGGCCAGGCTGGCGCCAGACCGTTGCCAGGTCAAAAGCAGCGACGTGGCGCAATCGATTTCGATCGGGCGGAGCTCGGAAAACGGTTCCAGCATACGTGCGTCGGAGGCCGTGTACAGGACGTCAACCTGCTCGTCAGTAGTCTGCGCCGCTGCCTCCAGCAGGCCGGCGGCGAAACTTTCATCGAAGGCGGAAAGGCAGGTCGAACCGAGCTTCATGCCCATAGCCATGCTCCAGTATCCGGCGGTGGCATTGTGCACGGAATTTGCAAATCTGGTGGGCGAAACAGCAGGTTCATCCTGCGTCAGGCCATCCATGATTTGTATGATGGTTTGGCTATCGCCATCGGAACTGCTGAACACGCAAGCAAGCTGTTGGTGCGCTTTCGCGGGCGCACTCTGCATCGCTTCATGCGCAGCATTGAGGGTAAGGCGAGCCAGCGCAATGCAGCGTCGCCGCTCTGCAGGGGCGAGTATTGCAGGCGCAGTAGGCGGCACGTCTTGCCAGACGTAGTCGGCGTTGCCGTTCAAAATGGCGCGCGCAGCCGGCCAGCCGATCAAACCCGGCGCCAGCAGGCCTATGCTTTCGATATACAGGGTGATCATGCATCCGCCCGGGAAAAGAGCAGGCTGCAGTTACTGCCGCCGAAGCCGAAGGAATTGGAAAGGATATGGCGCGGATTCGCCGAACGGGATTCGCGCACGTAGTTGGCATGCAATTGCGGATCGATTTCGATGGCCGTCCCGCCACCTGGAATCAGGCCGTGGTGCAAACACAAGGCACTGATTACCGCTTCGGTGATACCGGCGGCACCGAGCGTATGACCCGTCGCACCCTTGGTCGAACTGCAGGCAACATCACTGCCCAGCACGTCCAATACGGCCAGATCTTCCGCCGCGTCGTTGCTAGGCGTGCCGGTGCCATGCAGATTGACGTAGTCGATCTGCGCCGCCTGCAGGCCTGCGCTGCGCAAAGCCGCGCGCATCGCCTGGGCCGCGCCTGCACCCTGCGGGTGCGGCGTTGACATGTGATAGGCATCACTCGACTCGCCATAGCCGGACAGGACGATCTCGCTATTGCCGCTTCGTTCCAGCAGAGCAAAACCGGCGGCTTCGCCGATCGATATGCCTTTGCGCGCTGCATCCCACGGGCGGCAGGGCTCGGGCGAAACGAGCTCAAGGGAAGAAAAGCCGTACAGCGTGGTCAACGAAAGCGAATCGACCCCGCCGACCACGACGGCGTCACACAATCCCTGGCGCAGGAAGCGCGCGGCGCTTGCAAACACCTTGGCGCTCGACGAACAGGCCGTCGAGATGATATGGCCCGGTCCTTCCAGCGCCAGACGCCTGCGCACAAAATCGGTCAGGCTAAACAGGCTGTGCCGTTCGCGATAGCGTACGTCGGCAGGCCACGCACCAGCATGGCGCCGCACACGGAATGCCAATTCGGTCTCGAATATCCCTGAAGTCGATGTCCCCAGAATCACTGCGACCCGATGTGCACCATAGGCGACGCGCGCGCGGGCAACTGCCTCCATGAAGCCGTCCTGGCGCAAACCAAGTTGCGCCAGTTGATTGTTGCGACAGGTATAGGCTAATAGTTTGGCGGGCAACTGCTCCTGTTCCACGCCGTCGACGCGGCCTATCCAGGTGGCCAGCGGGGCGTCCCGGAAATCATTCTGGCGCAGACCGCTAAGTCCGGAGCGCAAGGCCGCAACGGTGGCACCGACCCCCGCGCCAAGTGCGCTGGTGGTGGTGAATGCAGTCAGATAAATTGGTTGGGGCACGATTTTCAGGACATTAGAAAGCAATTGGGCAGAAATTCATTCTCATAGTGTACGGTCATTCAAGCATTCGGTTCTGTTACTCGTGTCGCTTGTTGTGCAAAGTCCGGTGCCAACACGCAGGCGCAGACCAAGCATAACAGTGAGCCGAGGGCCACGGTTTGGCCGATCGCGTGCAACACCGGTATGCGCGACAACATGAGCGTGCCGAACGACAGGAAGGTCGTCAGACTGCATATTGCCAGCGAAAAGTGATTGCGTCGCGTTTCTTCCACATTCGGCTCCCGCCGATTGAAGAACAGCGCATAGTTCAGACCAATGCCAATCACCAGAAGAAAGGCGACCAAATGAAACAAAGTCAGTTTTTCCCCGCGCATTATAGTGAAAGCGGCACACATTGTGGTGCCGGCCAGCACCGGATATAGGACCTTTGCGGTGGCCCGCAACGAGCGCAAGGATACAAGCAGGAGTAAGGCAATCAATAGCAGGCCGAGAGCCGACAGGCGTAACGACTGATCACGATAGCCGTTCACCAGGCGTCCGGTATCGTCCTTCAAGTCGATGGTCACGACACCCTTGGCGCGCAGACCGGTCAAGGCTAGCTGCAGTTTCGCTTCGTCGGCGACGCCCCTGAGCGTGACCAAGGCATAAGTGCCATGTTGATCATGCAGCAGCAGCGATTGAACCTTCAATTCCAGCGATGTGCCGCGCAGATCGGCCGCTTGCAACGGTGCCTGCCGGCGCGCCGCGTCTATGTCATGCAGAAATGGTTCGAAGGCGTCGTCACGAAACGGCGAACCTTGCAATGCCTGTTTCAGATTCCTTTGCAGGCTCGCTGCATCGGGCAATGCCGCCAGCCTTTGCGCCTGCAGTTGCCGGCTTGGCAGATAGTGCGCCGCCATGTCGTATCCGTTGACGACGCCTCGTCCGACCATGTCGCGCAGATCTGCTTCGATGGCTTCGCTGCTGCGCAAGACCTGCTCGCTGTCGCTCCCGGCAATGACCAATACGTGACGTATGTCGGGCGCCCCTAACTGGGTGCGCAGTTCCTGGTCCAGCAGCTTCGATTCGGTCGAAACTGGGCTCAGGCTGGCAAGATCGTCGTCCCAAAGCCTGCCTAGGCTGCCTCGCCAGACGAGTACCGCGCACGCAATCAGCAGCAGCGGCAACACCGCACGACGCCAACGATGCCCGGGCGCGAGGACGAATGGCAAGTGCTCGGTTTTCCTGCCGGTGAAACGGTTTCCGGCCAGGAGCGGCAAGATGAACCGGGTGGTCAATCCCGCCACCGCCACGCCGGTCAACGACAACAGACCGAGTTGCGCCAAGCCGGAGAAGCTCGACAATAACAGTGCGGTCGAGCTCAACACCGTCGTCAGCACGGCCAGGCGCAAGGTTGGGCCGATGCGGCGCAAAGCCGACTGCACTGCCTCGCCTCGCGCGGTATGCAGGAAGGCATAATTGGGATAGTCGACCGCCTCGCCGACCAGCGTCGCGCCGAAGGCCAGCGTGATGCCATGCACGCCCCCGAACCAGAGCGACACCACGGCGACCCCAGCCAGCAAGCCCGACGCTACGGGAACGAAAGCCAGCGCCGTCATCGCCGCGGAGCGATACACCAGCAACAAAACAAAAAGCACCAGCACACCGGCAATGGCCGACAGACGCCAGGAATCCTGTTCTATGGTTCGACGCGATTCGGCAGCAAAAACCGGTGTGCCGGAAAGCAGCAGGCGCAGGTTCTTGGCATCGGCCGGCGGCATTTTCTGCACCGCTGCGGCGAAATACGCTCGCAGGGCCGACACAGTATCTTGCTGTTGCACGGCGTCCATGCCGGATGCCGCCGTTTGCGCGATCAATAGCGCGCGCCTGCCATCGGCAGAGAACCAGACGCCATCGTGCAGGGCAAGCTTAGATCCCGGTGTCATGGATGCGGCGATACGCGCCACTTCACCGGTCGGGTCGAGCGGCAGCAAAGACTTCAGCACATCGCCAAAGGACGATTGCAGCAGCGCCGCATCGCGCGCAATGTCTTTGCGCATTGCCTCCACTCCGAAGTGATCTGGTTCGCCGCCTGGACCGAGTGCAGGCGTCAACGCGTAGCGATAGCGCGTCAGTATCTCGCGTTCGGCGTCGAGCGCTTCAAGCTCGCCGTTTTGCACGAGGGAAAAACGCGTATCCTTACGCATTGCCTCTGCCATTGCAAAGCTTGTGCCGGCCAGATTTTCCACCCGGCCGCCTTCCACACCGATCAGAATGAGGCGCGAGGACGGGCCTTCGCGCAGCTGGTCGAGCAGGAGTTGTTGGGTGCGGTCGGGCGCGGAAGGCAGGAAGCCGGTCAGGTCGGTATAAATCTTCGTGTGCGCGCCGACGATCCATGCACAGCACGCCAGCACGGCAAGCCAAACCAGCAGCGGCAGCAGGGTTCGGCGTTCATTCATGCTGCAGCGTCATGAGGGAGCGGTCACCGTTTGCTTCGAGCACGTCAACAGTGTCGACCTGATTTGTGCTGCCGGCAATGCGCAGGTTCTTGACCCGGCGCAGCATCGCGTCGTCGATCGGTGTGAGCGCCAGCGCCCATTGCTTTTGATTGCCTTCGAGCTTGACTGAAAAATATTTTTGCAGTGTCGGCAAGTCGCCGGCCAAGGTCGCCCTCATGCTCTCTGCCAGGGCGGCCAGCACGGCATTGCTGCGCAGGCGCATGCTGCGCGAGCGGCCAACGGCGTCCTTCCAGGTGATTTCGTCGCCTTCGACGATGACAGCTTCGTCTTTCGGCTGCAGCACGTGCTTTTCCAGCCGGTCGGGTCGGCGATAACTGAGTATCCCGCTCGATTCGGCCGGCTCTTTCAGGATCGACAGCGTCTTTTTCTCGGTGAACCTGCTCTCGTGCGAAGGAGCCTGGGCCAGTGTCGCCATTAATTGCGCCACGTCCCATGATTGCGCTGCCGTCGGGATGGAAGCGCCAGAGAGCACGGCGCACAGCAGCCAGCCACACATCGTGATCTTATTCATTCCAGTAGCGGTAGAAATTGAACCAGTTGAAAGGAGCGAGCCGGCAATAGTGTTCAAGGCGGTCCGCGTACCGCTGGACGCGCTCGTTGACACGCGCCGTGCGGTCCTTGCGCTCGACGGCAGGATTGGCTTCGAACAATTCGAAATGCAGCTCATATTTCTTGCCGCCGCGATACAGCCCGAAGAACAGTACCACAGGGACATTGAGAATAGTCGCCAGCGCCATCGGGCCTTGCGGCAGCGTGACCTTGTCGCCGAAGAACTGGCATTCGACTTGCTTGCCGCTGGTAAAAATTCGATCGCCCAACATGCCGACGATTTCATTGCGCTCAAGACATTCGTTGACCTTCAACA
Organism: Burkholderiaceae bacterium; assembly: GCA_036561005.1. Lineage (GTDB taxonomy): Bacteria > Pseudomonadota > Gammaproteobacteria > Burkholderiales > Burkholderiaceae_D > PKWO01. The sequence continues at coordinate 15,460 of DATBQE010000141.1, forward strand.
ATGTGTCCGCTTGCCCCATGGCGATCACGGTGGGCTTCATGGCCGGATTCAACTCGTACATGATGTGATTCATCTTGTTGGCATGTGCTTCGTGCATCAACACATTGACCTTCAGGGATTGTTTGAACATCCCGAGAGTGCGCAGCACTTCGAAACTGCCGAGATGGGAGCCCATCAAGATGCAGCCGCGACCGCGCATATACGATTCCACCTCATGATAGCCGTGGACCTTCACATCGAAGTAACGGTATTGGCCCGTCAGCATGTAAAGGCGGTCGTGAATGGTGCTGGCGAACGTGTGGTAATGGCGCAATACGTCGCGCCAGCGCGGCCGATGCGGCAGCACGCGGCGCAGGTAATCGAGTGAACTACGCCTTGCTTCGAATGAAAACAGGATGAAATATAGACAGATGGGCGGCAGAAATATGCGGCCGAACGGGCGCCCGAAGCGCAGCGTGACCCAGGTCAGGATTTTCATCAATGCGAGGCTGCCCCGCTCTGATTGATCGAGCCAGCCTTTCTTGTCGCCATGCACATGGGCTGTCTTCATGTTTCCTCATCCTCATCGACGCAATCAAGCAAGCCGCTGGCAACGATGCCGCCTCCATGCGCGATGTCGAATTTTATTGATCCCGGTTTACCCGGAGCGAGATTGATCGTGTGCCGCTGCCCCGGCAGCAGCGGCATATGGAACTTGGCTTGCCTGATACCTTGTACCGGACGAATGCGCGAGGCCAGTTGCACTACCTCGGACAACAGCAGTACGCCGGGCACAATGGGGTTGCCGGGGAAATGGCCTTCCAGTGCGGGGTGATTCGCTTCGACCACTCTGTCTGCCGGCTGCGGCGCCGCCACCTTGGAATACGCGAGTTGGCGCGCCAGTTCTTCAAGTGCCAGTCGCGGCAGCTTGCCGTTGTTGTCGCGCGGCATGGCATCGACCTTCCACAATGGGCGCGGGAGGAACACTGTGTCGATGCGCTTGCGCAAGGCGCGTACGACCTCGCTGGCTTGGGCTTCGGGCGCCACGAAGAAAGCGCACAGCCGCGCGTCCGGAGTGCGTTGGAAGAAACAACCGTCCAACACGCCTTCTACCGACAGTAACTCGGCATTGAGCGCAGCAAGACTGGCACGCTTGCCGCCTATCTTGATCATGTCCGCCGCGCGCCCATGCAGGCTGAATCGTTCGGCTGTGTGCATGACGATGTGATCGCCAAGCGCCAGCGCTTCAGTGACTCGCGGGCCTTCCAGCCAGGCTTGACTGTCTTCCATGCGCAGGCGGAAATCCGGGCACAATTGCCATTGCGCATCGAGCGCCAGACGACGCGTGGCCGTAATGCCGGCTTCCGTGCAACCGTATATTTCGTACAGCGGCGCACCGAGTATACGTTCTGCCATCAAGACAGTCTCGTGGTCGAGCGGCATGGTCGCCGAAATTGAGCCGGCAACGCCGGACAATGCTAATCCTGCGCACGCGCGCAGATGGACCGGCGTTGTCATCAGCCACACCGGCGCCGGCGCGCTGTTGACGGTCGCTTCGATATCGGCCGGCAGCAACGGGCGCACATGGTGGATAGTGCAACCCCATTGCAGCGGAAAGACGATGGTGCTTTCCAGCCCGAACATATGCTGCGGCGGGACCGTGCCGACGATGCAACTGCCGGGCTGCACCGCAAAAGCCTGCTGCAACTGGTCTGCTCCTTGCACCAACATGCCCCAGGTCTTGCAATGCGCACTAGGCTGGCCGGTGCTGCCTGACGTGTAAAGCGTGATGGCAGGCTGGCCTGCGGCAATCAGGGGGACGACGGGGTCACCTTCGAGATCCTCTTCCGCCATGTCAGCCACTGCGGCAGCCAGTATGGTGTCGTCCAGCACATGGCAGGCGCCGGCATCGCGCGCAATGCGCGCGATGGCCTCTTGCGCGCGGCTGGCCGGGGTCAACGTGTGCTTGCCGGCTATCAATGCCGCAGCGAATGCCAACAGAAATTGGTAGCGGTCTTCGCACAAGTTGATCACTTTGGGCCCGGCTGGCAATCCGGCAGCAAACCGCCTCGCCTGGGCAATGAACCGTTGCACACTGATTGCGCGATCAGTCCAGGCAAGCGCAGTGCCGGGCGCAAAGTTGCGCAGCAAAGGCAGCATGGTATCGCCGGGCATCATGTGCGGCGCAGCCAGATTGGTCCGGCCTTGACGATGAACCACACCATCTGGATCGGGTGGGCATGACGATGGTCAGCGAAGCGCCAACGGCGAAACATATATTCGCCAAAGAACATTACCGCCAGCAAGACGTAACTGATGACGCCGGTGAACAACGCCCACCAGGCATGCAAGCCCGCTGCAGCGAGCGCGGTGGCGATCACGGCCATGGTTGCCAGCAGGGCGGTCCACAACACCGTGAGCAGTCGTGTGTATTTTGCCAATTCCTCGGGTAAGGCTTCTTCTTCACGTTGGTTGAGTCGGGCACGTTCGATGCGTGCAAAAGTGGAGATCATCGGTTCGCGTCCGTGCAGCAAGGTGCGTCCGAAAAGCCATGCCAGAGCGCCATTGAGCAGGGTGGGCGGCAGCATCAGCAGGATGCCGGGCGCAGTCGGCCAATGCGGCAGCACCCATCGCACAACGAATGGGTAGCACAGCAGCAGCACGGTGGCCAAAAGCCGGAAAAACAACGCCCGGAACGGCATAGCAATGAACGCGAAGCCGCGCCTATTTAACGCGTTCCTGGCTAATATGTTGCGCCAGGGCGCTGAGGGAAGAGAAAATCTCTTTGTTGTTTTCGCTATCGGAACGCAATTTCACGCCATATTTCTTGGAGACAGTCAGGGCGATTTCCAGGATGTCGAGCGAATCGAGACCGAGGTCTTCAACCAGCGATTGCGCCGGATCGATCTCGTCCGGTTTCATATCCAGATTGAGCACTTGCACCACAAGTTCCGCCAATTCCGCTTCGATTGTTTGTTGTTCAGTCATCTTTTGCTGTGTTATTTCTTAGCCGCTCGAAAACAGCCGACTATCTTGGTTCCAGGGAAGTTTTCGGCTCAGGTCTACCGGACGCATCGCCGGCTCATCGCCCATACCGCTATTGTCCCGATTTTTCGCCTGGCCGTCCATGTTTGCCCACGTGAACCGATTCCAACCGATCGGAAGCAATGCGAATGCTGCTAGGATGGGCACAGTTTGCACTCACCTTCATTGCTGAAATGCAAGCTTTTGCTTGCATTGCTGCCTATTAATCATATTTTGCTGCATGTTTCGACCTCGATCTGTTACCTATCCCTCATATGCCGGCGTATTTGTGCATGCGCTTGTCAAACGATTAACGTCTATCATCTTGTTCGCGGCGCTGGCAGTCTGCTCCGGATGCGGCACGGTAACGCCAGGCGCTTCCACCCCAACTGTGCCGGCGCCGGTGCCGATCCGCTTCCTGCTGACTTTCGACGACGGTCCGGCGTCAGAAGCGCCGAACGGCCCCACGGAGTCCATCCTGCGCGACTTGGCCGACAATCCCGTGGAACCGGGTATCAAGGCGATTTTTTTCCTGCAAACCCGCGCGCAGGATGCAGGCGGCTCGCCGTTTGGCCGGGAATTGATGCGGCGCGAGTTCGCCGCGGGACATGTGCCGGCTTTCCATACTGCCACGCCAGGCCACGCCAATCATCGCTATCTTGAGCCTGCAATATTCGAACAGTCGTTGATTGACGGCATCGCCGACATTCGCGCTGTCACGGGAGAAGCGCCGCAATTGGTGCGTCCGCCGTTCTGGAACTACGATCAACGCACCTTTGCCGCCTACCGCGAGCATGGATTGCATATATTGCTCACCGACTTGAGCGCCAACGACGGCAAAACCTGGGGCATCAATTTCAGCCTCAGGCGGCGCTCGAGCCTGTTGCATCAACTCGACGCGGCGCGTGCTCAAATTGCTGCTGGGACATTGCCGGTAGTTGATGGCGTTATTCCCATCGTGGTGACTTTTCATGACACCAACACTTACACGGCAAGGCATATGCGGGAATATCTGCAAATCCTGGAAGACAGCGCACGCGAATTGAAACTACCCACGGCAGCAAAACCCTTTTATGATGAGCGCGCGGCGCTTGAACGGGCCGCGTTGGCAAGGACCATTGCCGATCCAGCACAACCCGTGCACCTGCCCGGCTTGTGGAACTGGATCTGGAACCGCTGAAAAGAAAGAAATCAATGTCGACAAGAACAGAACAATCCGAAATCGTCGTGATCGGCGCGGGGCCGGCCGGTGCCGTGGCGGCAGCGCTGTTGCGCAAACAGGGGCGTCAGGTGCTGGTCATCGAACGCGAGCAATTTCCGCGCTTTTCCATCGGTGAGAGTCTGTTGCCGCAAAGCATGGAATACCTTGAGCAGGCGGGTATGTTGCGCGCCGTGGTGGAGGCCGGGTTTCAATACAAGAATGGTGCCGCGTTCGCCTGTGGCGATCGCTACACCGACTTCGATTTTCGCGATCAATTCTCACAAGGCTGGAGCACGACCTATCAGGTTCAGCGCGCAAGCTTCGACCACATTTTGGCCAAGGAAGCCGCGCGCCAGGGCGCCGAGATCCGCTACCGCCATGAAGTGACCCATGTCGAAGTTGAATCGGAGCGGCCGCGCATCACCGTGAAATCTCCCGAGGGCGAAGAATACGTCGTTGAAGCCGGTTTCCTGCTCGACGCCAGTGGTTTCGGCCGTGTCTTGCCACGCCTGCTGCAGCTTGAATCGCCATCGAACTTCCCGGTGCGCGGCGCCATCTTCACCCACATTGAAGACGGTATTCCGCTGCCCGGTTACGATCGCAGCAAGATACGCGTGACGGTGCACCCGCAGCACTGCGATGTCTGGTACTGGTTGATTCCGTTTGCCGACGGCCGTTGCTCGCTCGGCGTCGTCGCCGAGACCAGTTTCCTGGAGCGCTATCAGGGCAGCGATAGCGAGCGCCTGCAAGCCATCGTCAACGAAGATCCCGGCTTGAGTACATTGCTGGCAAATGCCAAATGGGACACGCCGGCGCGCCATATCGTCGGCTATTCCGCCAACGTCAAGTCTCTTTGGGGCAAGGGCTATGCCTTGCTCGGCAATGCCGGCGAATTTCTCGATCCGGTTTTTTCCTCCGGAGTGACGATTGCCTTTCGCTCGGCCAGCATGGCTGCCGGTTTGCTGCAGCGTCAATTTGCCGGCGAAACCATTGACTGGCAGAACGATTATGCGGTGCCGCTCAAGAAAGGTGTCGATACCTTCCGCGCCTTCGTCGAATCATGGTACGCAGGCGGCTTCCAGCGCATCATTTTCCATGATGACCAGGCGCCGGAAATTCGCCGCATGATCTGCTCGATCCTGGCCGGTTATGCGTGGGACCAAAGCAATCCCTATGTGCGCGAAACCAAGCGCAGGCTCGGCTCACTGGAAGAATTTTGTTCGATTGATTGACGTCGCCGGGGGCTCGTTTTATTGCGTCACACAAATGACATATTCAGGTGCACAATGACGGTCGTTTTTGGTGAAAATTCACCTAAACAGCCGCATTGCAACAATTAACCGCAATATCGATTACCATCACAATTTGCTATTTTCAGCGAAAGCCAGCATGCCCGTTCAAGACACAGTTCTTATCCTGCAAGGCGGTGGTGCCCTTGGCGCTTATCAGGCAGGCGTATACCAACATTTGCTTGAACATCACACGCCGTTGGACTGGGTGATCGGCACCTCGATCGGCGCGATCAACAGCGCGATCATTGCCGGCAATCCACCCGAGATGCGGATTGAGAAACTGAAGGGTTTCTGGGACAGCCTGGCTCCGGCCACCACGCCTGGCTTCTGGCCCGGCATGTATCCATGGATGAACCTGACCCGCTCGATCGACACCATCGATACGCTGATCAATGGCGTTGACGGCTTCTTTCGCCCGCGCACCGGTTCCACCTGGGACCTCAACGCCAAGGTCGACATTGCGCGCGCCGGATTCTACGACACGGCCCCGCTCAAGACCACGCTGGAAACCTACGTTGATTTCAAATACCTCAATAGCGGCGTTACGCGCCTTAGCGTCTGCGCGGTCGATATCGATACGGGTCAAAGCGCCGTGTTCGACAGCAGCAAGGAAGAAATTTTCCCTGAACACATCATGGCCAGCGGCGCCCTGCCACCGGGCTTTCCGCCTATCGTCATCGGCAAGCACGCGTATTGGGATGGCGGCGTGTATTCGAATTCGCCGCTGGAAATTTTCCTCAGTGACGATGCCAAGCGCGACGCGTTATGTTTCATGGTCGACCTGTGGGACCCAAGCGAAAATCGGCCGACCACCATGTCGGAAGTGTTGTCGCGCTACAAGGACATCCAGTACGCCAGCCGTTCCGAGGAGCAACTGGCATTGCATCAAAGGCTGCAGGACATGCAGCGTGCCATACGCGAGCTGGCCAAGAACCTGACTCCGGCAGCGCGCAAGAAAGCCGAGCTGCAACCGCTTATCGATATGGGGTGCGACCATACGATCAATATTGTGCACCTGGTGATGCAAGCCCTGCCGCACGATAACTATTTCAAGGACATCGATTTCAGCACCGATACAGTGGCAAGCCGCTGGGCCGCCGGTGAGCACGATTGCCATCGCGCGTTGCGCCACAAATCGTGGCTGCGGCCTTTGCCGCCGCATGCCGGTTTGATCATTCACGAACTGCCACAGGAGTAAACATGACGGAAGACGAAGTTCGCAACAACGCCTTTGCCATGCCCATGCACAACCCGGCCTTTCCGCCGGGGCCTTACCGCTTCGTCGACCGTGAATACCTGATCATTACCTATCGCACCGACCCGGTTCTGCTACAGAAAATATTGCCCGCGCCGCTCAAAATGACCGAGCCGGTGGTCAAGTATGAATTCATCAACATGCCCGACTCGACCGGCTTCGGCCATTACTGCGAATCGGGCCAGGTGATTCCCGTCACGCTCGATGGCGTGGCCGGCGGCTATGTCCATAGCATGTATCTCAACGACCATCCGCCGATTGCCGCCGGGCGTGAACTGTGGGGCTTCCCCAAAAAGCTCGGCGAACCGGAATTGCGTGTGCACAAGGACACGCTGATCGGCACGCTCGACTACAGCGATTTCCGTGTCGCCACCGGCACCATGGGTTTCAAGCACAAGACGCTCGACCCGGCGGCTGTGAAGAAGTCGATGGAGGCGCCAAGCTTTTTGCTGAAAATCATTCCCCACGTCGACGGCTCGCCGCGCATCTGCGAAATCGTGCAATACAGCCTGACCGACGTGATCATCAAAGGCGCCTGGAGCGGACCCGGCGCGCTGCAATTGAATCCTCATGCGTTGGCGCCGGTGGCAGACCTGCCGGTGCTCGAAATCCTGTCCGCAGTCCATATCATGGCCGACCTGACACTCCCCTACGGCACGGTCGCCCACGACTACCTCAACCCTTCCAAATAGAGGAACCCATCATGCTACTCAAAGACAAAGTTGCCCTGATCACCGGCGCCGCCAGCGGCATCGGCAAGGAAATCGCCTTGCAATATGCGCGCGAAGGCGCCAAGGTCGTGATCGCCGACATGGCGCTCGACGCAGCCAACGCCACGGCTCAGGAAATCATTGATGCCGGCGGCCAGGCCATGGCAGTTTCCATGAACGTCACCGACGAAGCCCAGGTCGACAAGGGCGTGGCCGATGCTGTGGCCAAGTTCGGCGGCATGGACATTTTGATCAGCAATGCCGGCATCCAGATCATCAGCCCGCTGGTTGACCTGAGCCTGGAAAACTGGAAAAAAATGCTCGCCATCCATCTCGACGGCGCCTTTTTGACCACCCGCGCCTGCATGCGCGCGATGATCGCCGGCGGCCGCGGCGGTTCGGTGATCTACATGGGCTCGGTGCACTCGCACGAAGCTTCGCCGTTGAAAGCGCCTTACGTCGCCGCCAAACACGGCCTGATCGGCCTGGCCAAGGTCGTCGCCAAGGAAGGCGCCAAGGACAAGATTCGTGCCAACGTCATCTGCCCCGGCTTCGTGCGCACACCCTTGGTCGATAAGCAAATTCCGGAGCAGGCCAAGAGCCTCGGCATCACCGAAGCCGAAGTCATCAAGAATGTGATGCTGAAGGAAACCGTCGACGGTGAATTCACGACCGTGCAGGACGTGGCGCAAACTGCCGTGTTCCTCGCCTCGTTCGGGTCGAATGCCCTGACCGGTCAGTCGATCATCGTCAGCCACGGATGGTGCATGCAATAAGTTGAACCGGAGTCCGTCACGTAGTCGTGCGGACTCCGTTGTTTGATTTGCGCCTGCCTATTGAACAGGCGCAACCGGATTCAATCGATTCACCCAATCCCCCACCTGGCCATCCATGCGCGAAATCTCGCTATGGGTCGCCATGGCGATCACCACACCATGCGGATCGAGTAAGGCAAATGCCGGATAAGCCTTGACGCCGATCTTGCCGATGAAATTGTTGGCATCTGCCGCAATCGGCCATTCGAAATTCGTATCGGACACGAATTGGCGGGCCTCGCTTTTCGAATCAAACGTGAGCGCGACAAATTTCATGTCCTTGCGCGCTGCCGCCAGTGCGTTCAGATCGGGGATTTCCTTGCGACACGGCGCGCACTGGGCGAAATAGAAATTGACCAGTGCATAGTGCCCGGCGAGCTGTTTGCTGTCCAATTTCCCGCCCGACAATTGATCGAGCCGGAATGCCGGAAATTTCTCGCCCGGCTTGATCTTGTAAGTCGCCGCCTTGTTGTTCTGTGCCTGCTGCTCTTTCGTTTGCAGCTTCAGGGTTTCGACCGTATTGCCGCCCGCGCCAGTAACTTTTTCAGCGGAAAAGGCTTGCCCATCGCTTACCGATTCAAAGAATACTTCCTCGCCCATGACCTTGCCGCGTTCATCCTGATAGATGATTTTGCCGGCTTTATCCAAATCCATCATGTCTCGGATCATCTGTTCGGTTTTTGCGATCCGCCCCTTTTTGTCGTCAACCGGGTTTGAAGGCGCGGATGCAACTGCTTCGGCATTTGCAATGCCCGGGTTTTTCGCTTCGTCGGCCGAATTGGCGTAACAAGACGTTGCTGGCATGAGCAATGCGGCGGCAAACAACGATGTGAAGTGACGGAAGCGAATTTTCATGGTTTGAGTCCGTGGGTTGATGCAATGAAGTGGTGTCAGGGATACTTCGATACTCCCCGAGGCAGCCTTATGGCGGCACATGTATGCGATGCTTGATGTGCTTCAGATTGGCCACGATGGTAAAAGTCATGATAACCAGCAGGGACCACGAACTCCATTTGCCTACGCTGACTGTGGCCCATGCGCCGATCTGGTTGGGGTAGCGCCAAATGCCGAAGAAGGTGCTGATGTTCTCGGCCAACCAGATAAAGAAGCCGATCAGCACGAACGATAGCAACATCGGCATGCGCCTGTCGCGGTCATAGGGGCGGAAAATCACAGTCGAGCGTGCATACAGCCCGAGAACGCAGGCTGCGATATACCAGCGAAAATCGCCGATGTAATGATGCGTGAAGAAATTGGCATAGATGAGGATCGCGATGAGTGTCGCCATCCAGAGCGGCGGATGATGGATGATGCGCACGTCGAGCAAGCGCCACGCCTGGATGATGTAGCTGCCGATGGCGGCATACATGAAGCCAGAGAACAAGGGCACGCCCATGATCTTCGTATAAGCGAAATCGGGATAGGACCATGACTGGATGCCGCTTGAAGTCTTGAAAACTTCGAGTGCGAAGCCGACCACATGAAACAGGCAGATCGCCTTCAATTCGTCCATTGTCTCCAGCTTGACCCAAACCATCCATACCTGGATGGACAAGGCAACCAGCAATAAAACGTCGTAGCGCGGAACGCCGAAAAGTCCGCCGCGCGGCAAGGTGAAGACGGCGGCGAAGAACAATGCCACGAATAGACACGCGCGCGCTTCCTTGATACCGAAATAAACGAATTCGACGGCAAATCGTGCGGCGCCGGCAAGCTGCGGTTTTTCGCGTTCGGCCAGCAAATGGGCGTCGAGAGCACGCAACGTCATGTGTTCACCTTTAGTACCTTTTCAATCACCCACCACACTGCAGTAATGAGCGGCAAATACGGCCACGACAGCACGGCAATCTTCCAATCTGTCCATGATGGAAAGAAAGAGAGGAATTGCGGTGCCAGCAGCAATGCAATCACGCCGTCCGTGACATCAAAATGCAAGCCATTGCTTGTGCGCCACCAGGCCACGATCAGCGGTATGGCCAGGATCAGGAGCGGCGCCAGCGCTGCCGGGGCAGCATTGAACCAGCGCACATTGTTCATTCTCACCACGCCCAGTGTCCAGTAACGGCCCGAGCGGTGCGGAATGATGGAAAACGAGGCAGGCCGTGCGCCGGTCAAAAGGCCGACCACGAAGTGCGCCAGTTCGTGGCAAATGGTGCCGGCCAGACGAAACAGGAAAAACACCGGGTGCAGGCGCGATAGGGCAACTATGACAAATGCCAACAGGGCCGAGGGCAGCAGATAGATCAATACGATCAGCAATTCGTGGTGGCGACACAGCGCCGCCGGGAGGTTGGCCGCGCAGTCGTCAAGAGTGAACCACGTCCCTGCCATCGCGCCTAACCCCTGCGCTCTGCCAATATAGGGCGCAACAGGCGCGCGGCATCGCGCAACATGGTTTCCGTGGTTTCCCAATCCACGCAGCCGTCCGTCACCGAACAGCCGTACTTGAGTTGCGACAGGTCTTCGGGAATATCCTGGCGCCCGGCCACGATGTTCGACTCAATCATCACGCCCACCAATGAACGGTTGCCCAGGCGCACCTGGTTCACCACGTCGGTCATCACCAGCGGCTGCAGCTCGGGTTTCTTGTAGCTGTTTGCATGCGAACAATCGACCACAATGTTTTGCGCCAGCTTGGCCTTGGCCAGTGCCTGCTCCGCCATGGCCACCGACACGGTATCGTAATTCGGGCGCCCGTCGCCGCCGCGCAACACCACGTGGCCGTGCTTGTTGCCGCGCGTGCGCACGATGGAAACCCGGCCCAGGCCGTTCAGGCCGAGGAAGGAATGCGGATGCGAAGCCGACAGGATGGCGTTGATCGCAATGCCGATGTCGCCGTCAGTGCCGTTCTTGAACCCCACCGGGGTGGACAAACCGGACGACATTTCGCGATGCGTTTGCGATTCTGTGGTGCGTGCGCCGATGGCAGTCCAGGCGACCAGGTCGCCCAGGTATTGCGGCGAGATCGGGTCGAGCGCTTCGGTGCCGGTTGCCAGGCCGAGTTCGCATACGTCGAGCAGGAATTTGCGCGCCTTGTACATGCCCTGATCGACGTGAAAGGAATCGTCCATGTCGGGATCGTTGATGTAACCCTTCCAGCCCGTGGTGGTGCGCGGTTTTTCGAAATACACGCGCATTACCAGCAACAATGCGTCGCCGACTTCGTCCTGCAGCTTGCGCAGTCGACGCGCGTAATCCAGGCCAGCAACGGGGTCGTGTATCGAACAGGGTCCAACCACCACAAAGATGCGCGGGTCCTTGCGCTCCAGAATATTGCGCAAGGCTTCGCGCCCTTCGGTCACGGCATTGCCGGCGGCTTCGGTCAATGGCAGGCGGAAATGCAGGTCTTCCGGCGTCGGCATGGAGTCGAAGGACGTGACATTGATGTTTTCAACATTGAACGTGGTCATGATGAGGGCTGTAAAGTAAGCAAAAATGCGACGATTCAAGCGGGCATAGCGGATAATATTGGTAATATTTTGGCAATATTGATCGCTTGCAGTTCGCGTTAGTTTATCCTGTATGGCTCCAAATTCGACGAATGGATTGCACGGATGAAGCGAATCGCGTTTTCAGGCACACTTGACCCCATCACCAACGGCCACATGTGGGTGATCGGCGAAGCGCGGGCCATGGCTGAAGAAGTCACCATCTTCCTTTCCGAGAACACGCTCAAAAAGCCGCAATTCCCTGCCGAAGAGCGCAAGCGCATCATTGAATTGAGCGCCGCCGAGCGCGGCTGGCACAATATCGAGGTCGTCATCGTCAAAAGCGATTACACAGCGCGCGTAGCCAAAAAACGCGGTATCGAATATTTGATCCGCGGTATCCGCACCACCAGCGATTTCGATTACGAAAACCTGATCCAGCAAACCAACGTCGATGTGCTGCATGGTGCCAAGACCATCTTCGTCATGCCGCCGCGCGACCTCGGTTCGGTCAGTTCCAGTTTCGTCCGCACCCTGCAAGGCCCGGTGGGTTGGCATTGGAACATGAAGAAGTTCGTCCCGCGCCCGGCCTACCAGGCATGGATCATCGATTGGTTGCGCAAGGACTGGAATGCACTTTGGGGCGCCGACGAGAATGGTGTTCCCGCCAACGCCACGCACTGGTTCGAGCACCTCGTCGGGCCCGCAGCCTATGGCGGCGCAGCGCGTCACTATCACAACCTTGATCACCTCGTGCATGGCTTGACCGAAATCAAGGCCTGGGCCGGGCGCACCGGCGCGACGCAAGGCGACATCGATTTGCTGAAGAAAGCATTCTGGTTTCATGACGCCATATACGCCCATGATGACGGCCCGGTATCCGACGAAGAAGCCAGCGCCCAGCTGTGGCTGGGGAGCGGGCTGGGCGGGACCGATGCAGCGCAATGCGCCGACCTCATCCGCGCAACCGATCATTTTCAAAGCCCCGCAATTATCCACCCGCTCAAGCATGTCATGCTCGGCGTCGATCTCGCTATACTTGGGCAGGATCAGGAGATCTACGACGCCTATGCGGCGGCCATCCGCCTGGAATATGGCCACGTGCCGGATGCAGAGTACCGCGCCAAGCGTGGCGGTGCCTTGACGCATTTGAGCACCAAGGCGAAAAACGGTTTGCTCTACGTTGATCCCTATTTTGCGGAGCAATACAACGATGCCGCTTTGAGCAATATGCGGCTGGAAATTGAAATGTCGGGTGACGAGGCCGGCGAAAATTAGAATTGGCACGGTACGTCAACAAAAAACAAGACAGGAGACTGACATGACGAGAGAGCTTTCCGAAAGCGCGGCCGACACGCGGCACCGCATCTTTTCCATCATCGTTGCCTCTTCCGGCAATCTCGTTGAATGGTTCGATTTTTACGTGTATTCGTTTTGCTCGCTGTATTTCGCGGCTGAATTCTTCCCCAAGGGCGACCAAACCTCCCAGCTCATGAGCACCGCCGGCATCTTCGCCGTCGGTTTCCTGATGCGGCCTGTGGGCGGCTGGTTGTTCGGCCGCATTGCCGACCAGCGCGGGCGCCGCGCGGCCATGGTCATATCCATGTTCATGATGTCCGGCGGCTCGCTGTTGATTGCCTGCCTGCCCACATATTCATCGATCGGCATCGCCGCACCGGCGCTCCTGCTGCTGGCGCGCCTGTTTCAGGGCTTGTCGGTGGGCGGTGAATACGGCACCAGCGCCACTTACATGAGCGAAGCTGCCGTCCAGGGGCGGCGCGGTTTTTATGCCTCATTCCAATATGTCACGCTAATTGGCGGGCAACTGCTGGCGTCGATCGTGCTGGTCGTCCTGCTCCAATTCATGACCAAGGCGGAATTTACTGTTTGGGGTTGGCGCATTCCGTTTGTGATCGGCGCCTGCGGCGCCATCGTCGCGATGTATCTGCGCCGCTCGCTGGCCGAAACTTCGACCGCGGAAACGCGCGGCAACAGCGAAGCCGGCACCATTGCCGGTTTGATGAAACACAAGAAGGCATTCCTGACCGTGCTCGGCTTCACAGCCGGCGGCTCGCTGGTGTTCTACACCTTCACCACCTACATGCAAAAATACCTCGTCAATACCGCCGGCATGGACAAGGAACTGGCCAGCAAGGTGGTCACCTGCGCCCTGTTCGCCTACATGCTCATGCAGCCGCTGTTCGGTGCCCTGGCGGACCGTATTGGCCGGCGCAATTCCATGCTGTGCTTCGGTGTTCTGACCACGCTGTTTACCGTGCCCATCATGTACGCCATCAAGGACGTCACCAGTCCGTATGCGGCTTTCGGCCTGATTGCGGTCGCGCTTGCCATCGCCAGTTTCTACACCTCGATCAGCGGCCTGATCAAGGCCGAACTGTTCCCGCCCGAAGTGCGCGCGCTCGGCGTCGGCTTGTCGTACGCCGTTGCCAACGCCCTGTTCGGCGGTTCGGCGGAATATGTGGCGCTCTGGCTCAAAAGCATGGATATGGAGACGGTGTTCTATTGGTACGTCACCTTCCTGTGCGTCATCTCACTGATCGTCTCTTATCGGATGAGCGACACGCGGACGCACGGTCATTTGCGCGATGTGGGGTGAATATTTTGTATTCTGAAGCGATGATTGCAGGTGAACGCGGTTCTCATGAAACGTCCGGCATCGTGGAAACGCACCGGTTGCAGGACGGCTCCACGGTCCTGCAAAGATTCTGGCGCCGCGCCCTGGATCCCGGTTTCTCGGTCGACCCGAATGATCCGGTCGACCGATGGAATGAAGAAATCAAGCTCCTGCACGGTTATGGCATCGGTATCGAAACGGCTCTTCAGTTCCTGTATTTTCAAAGACCGGGTCTGGAGGGATTTCAGCAATGGGTGCAGGAAAATCGGCGCGATCATGGCGTACAGCCTGAAGCTGTCACTGAAGACGTACTTTCCGCCGAAGACTTGGCATTCTGGGACAAGAACGGCTATGTCGTAATCAAGGACGCCGTGTCGCGCGAGCAATCCATGGCTGCACAGCGGGCCATCTGGGAATTCCTTGAAGCCAGCCCAGATGACCCTGCTTCATGGTACAAGCCGCACGATGCGCGAAACGGTCTGATGGTCAAGTTCTTCGACCACCCTGCCTTGCATGTCAACCGCCGGTCGGGCCGGATCTGCAAGGCGTTTCAGCAGCTCTATGGCAGCACGGCGATCAGCAAAAATATCGACAAAGTCAGTTTCAATCCGCCGGAACAGGGGAGCGGCTTTCGCTTCGTCGGCTCGCCCCTGCATTGGGACGTCAGCCTGGTGCTGCCGATTCCGCTCCGCCTGCAAGGCCTGTTGTACCTGACTGATTGTTCTGCCGACGACGGGGCGTTTCACTGCGTGCCCGGCTTCCAGCATCAGATTGAGAAATGGTTGCAGTCCCTGCCGCCGGATTGCGAACCGAGAAAACTGGCGCCGCAATTACTCAAGCCGGTACCTGTGCCAGGCAATGCCGGCGACTTCGTCGTCTGGCACCAGGCCTTGCCGCATTGCGCGACACCGAATCACGGGCGGTTGCCGCGCATGGTGCAGTATCTGACCTATTTGCCGGATGCGCCGGATGAACTCAGGGAATGGATATAAAGTGAGGCGCTAAAGGTCGTGAAGGTCAACGCCATGTGATCGGCACGCTAGTCGCCTATGATAAGTTGAAACGGTTCGTCACCGCGAAACTCGACACCGACGAGCAGGTCAAATTCTTCCTCGGTACCGAAATACACCGTCCATTCATCGTCGTCGTCAATGAAAATATCGGGCTCGTTGAATTCGACTGCTTCCAGCTCGTAATCTTTGCGCCGCAGTTCGATATAAGCCAGGCATTGGGCAATGACATCGTGCCATTTCAGGCAGAGTGCCACCGCTCTGGCCTGATGATCAGCCGAAATGGCAATCGAATCGATGCTTATGACCGCACCTGCCAGTGCCGCGGGGGAACACTCCCAATGGTCGTCGTGCCATTGAAATGTGCCCACGCCATCGACAACAAATTCCTGCCTGGTCGTGCTCATGTTTGCATCCAAGTCTGTTGCTGTGTCCCGGCTAACTTCAAGCCGGCCTATTGTTCCTGATTGCCGCAAGTTCTGTGGTGATCAAAGCCCCGGCGATGGATACGGTCGACGCATAGTCGGGCAATTTGTCGTTCGGCCCGTACCAATGCGCCTCGGCGATTTCATTGGCGTCCACGCGGATGTCGCCCGACAGGTATTGCGCAACATAGGCGATCATCAGAGAATGCGGAAACGGCCAGGCCTGGCTGCCGAAATAGCGCAACTTGTGCACCTTCAAGCCGACCTCCTCGAACACTTCGCGATGTACTGCATCCTCCGCTGATTCGCCGGCTTCGAGAAATCCGGCCAGTGCACTGAAGCGCCCTGCCGGTGCAGCAACATTGCGCGCCAGCAAAATGGAATCCCCCTTGCGGATCAAGACCATCATTGCCGGAGAAATGCGCGGGTAAGCCGAGTGCCCGCATTGCGGGCAGCGCATGCAGCGTTCGCCTTCCAGCAAGTGAGTCAGGCTGCCGCACACGCCGCAATGGCGATGTGTGCGCGCCCATTCGGCAATCTGGTAGGCGCGGCCTGCGATGGCAACGAATTGCTCTTCGTGCGAAAAAAATAATGGGCGCAGCTTGCTGAACACGTGTCCATCCGGCGCAGCCGTGTCGCGCGCAACGAAAGTCGTCCGATAATAGATTTCACCGAGCAGGCCGACCGGGTAAAGGTGTTCCGCGTTGAGGCCGACTGCGGCGCAGGCTGTGTGGTCCGGCACGGAGAGATCGTGCTCGCGCAACAATAGTTCGTCGCCACGAAAAACCAGGGTGGTCGGGTTCGGGTGTTCCGGTGCAGTGATCAGGGACAGGAATTGTTCGGGAGTGGTCAGCATGCGTTTGGGCCTTGCGCTCGAAAGATAACGCTCATGAAAGTTGACGCTCATCATACCCGCTTTGGCGTTTTCCCGATGGCGCCGAGCCTCACTTGCGCCGGGCCGTGTCGATATCGAGATAGCGCCAGTTGGTGAATGCCACCGGATGGCGTTTGTAATTCTCTACCCAGTCGTAGCGCAAATCGGCCGATAGCGGATGCACGCGTATCACCCACGGCGCATACACATCGATCAAGCGTGCCATTTGCCGATACATCTGCGTGCGCTCCGGGCCATCGTCGAGCTTCTGCGCCGCATCGAACAGGTTGTTGTATTGCGGCAGGTTGAAGCGCGCATAGTTGACACCTTCGCGATTTGGGCCATACAACAGTTGGTAGAAATTCTCGCCGTCCGGTATGTCGGCAATCCAGTCCGTTTCGAACATCTGTACCTGGCCCAGGCGCGAAGCCTTGATGATTTCGGTATAGGTGTCGCTCTTGAAACTCACATGGATGCCAATCGCTGACAGGCTGCGCAGCCACAACTCGTCGCGCAGGCGGCCGGTGGTGGAGGCCTGCGTATGCATGGTGAGGGTCAGCGGCTTGCCGTCCGGCATGGAGCGATAAGTGTCGCCAGGGCGGATGCGATAGCCGAAGCGATCAAGCAGGGCGCGGGCCAGTTGCAGGTCGTAGCGGTTGCTGCTGCGATAATTTGCGTCATAGCCGCGCGCCTCGGGCGGTAGCGGCGACTGCGCCGGCACGGCAAGTCCATGTTCCAATACGCGGATATCTTCCTCGCGGTTATAGGCCATGACGATGGCGCGACGCAGAGCGATCTTCTCGGGCGTGTAGCCGCCCAGCACCGGGTCTTCCATGTTCATCCACATGTAGTAGGTGTGCAGAGGTGTAAATAGCGAAAGACGTATGCCGCGCTTTTCCAGTTCAGGCCGCAACGTGCCGTCTTCCAGCGCCATGTTCGAAAGCGGTGGCGGAATTTGTTCCAGATAGTCGAACTGGCCGCTCAAAAAACTCAGCATCTCGGCCTGCTGCTCTTCCACGACTTTAATTTCGATATGGCCGATTAAAGGCAGATGCTTGCCGTTCAGCGCTCGCGCGATGGCCCGGTCTTGCGCTTCGTTGCCCGGTGTCTCCTGAAACACCGTCTCGCGGAAATCCGGATTGGCGTCGAGCACGATCTTTTCGCCATGCGACCAGGTTTTCAGCAGGTAGGGGCCGGTGCCGACAGGGTGTTGTCCAAAGTCGCGCGGGTGCGCCTCAATGGCCTCGCGCGCCACGGCGGAAGCGGCCGGCATGGCCAGTTCATAGAGAAAATTGCGATCCGCCTGTTTCAGCCTGATGTGCAGCGTGTAGCGATCGGGCGTCTCAATCCCTGCAATGGACGCATAGGGTGAACGGGCCAGTCCCTCGTCGCCGACAATCTTGCCGGAAAATATGAAGCGCCAGGGCGATTTGACGGCCGGATCGAGCAGGCGCTTGAAGCTATACGCATAGTCGGCCGCCGTCAGTTCACGGGGCTTGCCGCCGAACGCCGGGTCCTGCGAGAAATGGATGCCGGGCCGTATGTGGAAGGTGTAGTCCTTTCCATCCGCATCGACTTGCGGCATGCCGGTTAGCGTATTCGGTTGCAACCGCACCGGTCGCGCCAGATAATCGTAGCGCAGCAACGGGTCGAAAATGTTTTCGATGATGCCCAGCGTGTTGACGTCCGACGCAGTAGCGGGGTCAATGCCGGTTTCGCTCTTCTTGATCTGCACACGCAAGGTTTTCGACATGTCGGCGGCGCCGGCCTGTTGCGCCAACAAAAGTGCGCACAGGACACATGACCAGAGGCGCAAACTGCAACATTTCGATGTCATGCGCGATGCAATCAAACACCATTCTCCAAATGTGGGATCGGGCGACCCCGAATTTTGCTATTCTAGTTCAATGACCGAACCGGAACCATTACCGCAGCAGGCAAATCAAGGCCACGGCCCGGCCGCACAGCCATTGATGGGCATGGCCGTACTGATGACCATGGCCTGCTCCGGTGTTTCGCTGACCAACCTTGCCAATCAACTGATTGAGCGCATCAAGCGCGACCCGTCAGACGCGAACGCCTTGATGGACCTGTCCATCATCTCGCATTTGTGGTTCAAACACGACATCGGCCTCGCAACCCAGGCGCAGGCGCTCAGGCTGACACGGCATTATCGCCTGCCGGCGCGCGGCGCGGCGACACTGCGCTTGTTGGCGTTGATGCAGCATGGCGATCTCGCTGCGAACACGCCGCTTGAATTCCTCGTGCAAGACAGCGACATTGCGCTCGACCTGCTGTTTCTCGATCCATACGCACCGTTTCCCGATTCGCTGCCCGAGCACGACCTCCTGTTTGTCGCGGTCGGCGAATCGGCAGGTAGCCACAGTCTATTGCAGAAAATTGCCGCGGCAGCCGCAAAATTCCCGGCGCCCTTCATCAATCACCCCGAGCGCATTGCCCGCCTCTCGCGCGGCAACGTCAGCACCATGCTGGCAAGCTTGCCTGGTATCGAAATCCCCGCGACTGTCCAGGTTACGCGCGCGCAATTGAACCGGGCCGATCCCCTTGCCTTGCTGCCGGACGGCGAATTTCCTCTGATAATCCGCCCACTCGACTCGCACGCAGGGCAGGGCCTGGAGAAAATCGACAATGTGGCCGCGCTTGAACTGTACCTGCGCGAGCGGGAGGAATCGGACTATTTTCTCTCGCGCTTCATCGATTATCGCAACGCCGACGGCCTGTATCGCAAATACCGCATCGTCATCGTCGATGGTTGGGCTTATGCCGGCCACATGGCCCTGTCATCGCATTGGATGATCCATTATCTCAATGCGCAAATGAGCGACAGTGCGCAAAAGCGCGAGGAAGAAGCAGCCTTCATGGCCCAATTCGACAGCGATTTCGGCTTGCGTCACCGCGCAGCCCTTGATGGCATCGCCCGCACTGCCGGCCTCGATTACCTCGTCATCGATTGTGCCGAAAGCGCAACAGGCAAATTGCTGGTGTTTGAAATCGACAGCGCCGCCGTGATCCACGCCATGGATTCGGCCGAGGTTTTCCCTTACAAACAAGCGCAGGCACAGAAAATATTCGATGCTTTCCGGGTGTTTCTGCATAGCACGATAGAAAAAAACGCCACGAATCGCGCAAAATAATTACAATCATCGATGCGTGGGTAGCCATCAGATTAGGGTGCCTCTGAAAATCTGCAGTTCGATTCTCGGCGGCACCAATAAATTAAGGCACGCAGCTTCCATAATAATAATCGGAGTTTCCCTACGTTCACTCGGGTCGTCGGCCGTCAAATTTGCTGGCGCGATGGCGTTCGGCCCGGCAATTCATTGACTGCCATTGAGGAACGATGTCATGTATAAAAATATATCCCTAGCTCTGCTTGCCGTAGCAACGGCCCTGCCCCTGCCGGGCCTGGCCGCAGAAACCGAAAACGACCGCTGGAATCTGGCGGACATTTACGCAACCACCGACGCCTGGAAAGCCGACAGCGCCAAGGTTGAATCCCAGCTCAAGGAATTTGGCGCCTGCAAGGGCAAACTTGGCGAATCGGCCAAACGGCTCAAGAGCTGCCTGGATCTCAACACCGATATCCAGAAACGATTCGTTCGCCTCTCGATTTATGCAAGCCAATTGCACGATCAGGATACCGGCGCACAGCTCGGCCAGGACCTGAACCAGAAAGCCGCCATCCTCGGCAGCCAGGTTGACGAAGCAGGTTCCTTCGTGCGGCCCGAATTGCTCAAGCTTGGCCACATGAAGATCGACCAGCTCGTCAAACAGGACAAAGGCCTCGACGTCTACCGTCATACCCTTGACCAGATCCTGCGTGCCGCGCCGCATACGCTCGACGCCAACGGCGAGAGCATCGTGGCGCAATTCGGCCTGGCAACCGATGCGGCAAGCTCCGTGTATGACATCCTCTCCAACGCGGACATGCCCTGGCCCACTGTCAAGTTGTCCGATGGAACCGAAGTCAAGCTCGATCAGGCGGCCTATACCAAATACCGGGCCGTCGGCAACCGTGAAGACCGCAGGAAAGTGTTCGACTCTTTCTGGGGGCAATGGAAGAATTTCGAGCGCACCTTCGGCGTGACCTTCTACGAAATGTTGAAGAAAGATGCCGTCTATACCAAGGTCAGGCATTACGCCGATTCCAAGACGCGCGCGCTCGACGGCGACAAGTTGCCGCCCGAAGTCTATGACATGCTGATCGCGCAAACCCGTGCCAATTTGCCGACCCTGCATCGCTACTTCAAGATTCGCGCGAAGATGTTGGGCGTCAACGACCTGCACTATTACGACATGTATCCTCCGCTGGTAAAAAGCGATTTGCAATATCCGGTCGAGCAGGGCAAGGACTTGATGCTCGCAGCCGTGCAGCCGCTTGGCCCCGACTATGTGGCCACCATGACGGAAGCGCTCAAACACCGCTGGATGGACGTCTACCCGCGTCCGCGCAAACGTTCCGGCGCCTACATGAACGGCGCGATCTACGACGTTCACCCTTACCTGCTGCTCAATTACAACGACGACTACGAGTCGGTTTCCACTTTGGCGCATGAGTGGGGCCACGCCATGCACTCTTACCTGGCCAACCACACGCAAGCCTACATCAATGCCGATTACCCGACATTCACGGCAGAAATCGCCTCGACCACCAATGAAGAACTGCTGCTCGAGCACATGCTGAAGATCGCCAAGACCGACGACGAGCGCCTGCTCTACCTCGGTTCGGCCCTGGAAGGCTTGCGCACCACCTTCTTCCGCCAGGCCATGTTCGCCGACTTCGAGCGTGAAGTGCATAACCGGGTCGACAAGGGCGAATCGCTGACCGGCGAAGACATCACGCGCATCTACGGCGATATCCTGCGCCTGTATCACGGTGACAAGGAAGGCGTGGTCAAGATCGACGACGTCGACGCCATGGAATGGGCGTATATCCCGCACTTCTACAACCAGTTCTATGTGTTCCAGTACGCCACGTCGATCTCGGCCGGTTCAATGTTCGCCAGTGAAATCCTCAAGGGCACGCCGGGCGCGCGCGAACGCTATCTGAACGTGCTGCGCTCCGGCGGTTCGGCGTACCCGTATGAATTGGTCAAGGCCGCTGGAGTCGATCTGGCAACGCCGGCGCCCTACCAGGCCATCGTGGCCCGCATGAATAAAATCATGGACGACATCGAAGCAATCGAAGCCAAGCACAAGAACTAGGCTATTCTCGAGAGTATCGACCAGCCGCCGGACGGAACGCCTGCCCGGCGGCTTTTTAAAACGTATTTAAAACGTATGATGTCAGCACATCAGCAAAACGAAACCGAATTCGAGCGCGCTACCTACGCCAAAGTCACCCGGCGCCTGTTGCCGCTGCTGTTCGCCTGCTATATCGTCGCCTACCTCGACCGCGTCAACGTCGGCTTCGCCAAGCTGCAAATGCTCGGCGACCTGCATCTGAGCGACGCCGTGTTCGGTCTGGGCGCCGGCATCTTCTTTATCGGCTATTTCCTGTTTGAAATCCCGAGCAACCTGCTGCTCCATCGCGTAGGCGCGCGCCTGTGGATTGCGCGCATCATGATCACATGGGGTGCGGTCTCGGCAGCGATGATGTTCGTCAGCACGCCCATCAGCTTCTACATCACGCGCTTCCTGCTCGGTGCCGCCGAAGCGGGCTTCTTTCCCGGTGTAGTGCTCTACCTGACGTATTGGTATCCGGCCCACCGCCGCGCCGCCGTCATGACGCTGTTCATGACAGCCGTCCCCTTGTCCGGCGTCATCGGCGGGCCGATGTCCGGCTGGATAATGCAAACCATGCCCGGCGTCTACGGTCTGGCTGGCTGGCAATGGATGTTCCTCGGCGAAGCGCTACCGTCTATTCTGGTCGGCTTGCTG